>JALZDF010000121.1 GCA_030862645.1 Chloroflexota bacterium | reverse complement strand
CCCATCGCGACGCGCGCTGCGGCCTGATGCTGCGGGAGTTCATCGACGGCATCCCGCTCGACCTCGCCGCTCGCCTGCTGCCCGGACGTACCCGGTTCAACCCGGGCCTGTCGGCGCACGTTCACCTGCATGCCGGCGCGCAGCGTCGCGCGGGAAACGATCCGCTGCCTGAAGCCGGCGCCGCCAAGAAGGAGCGCCGCATCAGCGAGACCGGCCAGCGTGCACTGCTCGACTCGCTGCGGCGCACGGTGGACAGCCTGCGCTGGAAGCCGTCGAGCCACTGGTCCGCGTACGCATCGGCGACCTCGTACTCAGAGCCGGCCACCGCGAGCAAGGCCGAGATCGTGCGCGCGATGCTGGCCGAGGCGGGCGGCCGAACGGCCTGGGACCTCGGCGCCAACACCGGGGTCTACAGCGCGCTTGCCGCGGATGCCGGCTACCGGGTCGTCGCCTGGGACCAGGACGCCGCCAGCGTCGAGGCGCACTGGCTGCGCGTGCGTGGCGACGGTAAGCCCTCCATCCTGCCGCTCATCCTGGACCTGGCCAATCCGTCGCCGTCGATCGGGTGGGCGCTCGAGGAGCGGTCGTCCTTCCTGGAGCGCGGCGAGCCGGACGCTATCATCGCCCTGGCCCTCGTTCACCACCTGGCCATCGGCAACAACGTGCCGCTCCCCGGGGTCGCGCGCCTCTTCGCGCGCATGGCGCCGCGCGCCATCGTCGAGTTCGTACCCAAGGATGATCCGATGACACGCCGCCTGCTGGCGGCTCGGCGCGACATCTTCGAGAACTACACGATCGACGGCTTCCGGGAAGCCTTCGGCGGCCCGTTCCGCATTCTTCGCGAGACGCCGGTGGCCGACTCACCGCGCACCCTGTTCCTCCTCGCGCGCCGCTGAGGCTCGTTGGGCAGTGTGCACACTGCATCGCCTCGACGATCGTCACGCGCGGCACGTAGCATCGCGGTCATGAACCGACCGCTCATCAGCTGGCTCATGGACATGGACGGGGTGATCGTCCAGGAGGACCACCTCGTCCCAGGCGCCGATCGTTTCGTGGCGCGCCTCGCCGAAACCGGTCACCCGTTCCTCATCCTCACCAACAACTCGATGTACACCACCCGCGACCTGGCGCTGCGCCTGGGGCGCCTCGGCCTGAGCGTCCAGCCGGATGCGATCTGGACGTCGGCACTGGCGACGGCCAAGTTCCTTGCCGATCAGCGTCCGGGCGGCACCGCATTCGTCATCGGCGAGGCGGGACTCACGACGGCGCTGTACGAGGCCGGCTACACCCTGGCCGAGGCCGATCCCGACTACGTCGTCCTGGGCGAGACGCGGACGTACAGCTTCGAGCGCATCGCGCGCGGGATCCAGCTCATCAGCCGTGGCGCCCGCTTCATCGCGACCAACCCCGATCCGACCGGTCCGAGCCCGGCCGGCCCGCTGCCGGCCACCGGATCCGTGGCGGCCCTCATCAGCGCAGCAACCGGCGTGCAGCCCTACTACATCGGCAAGCCGAATCCGCTCATGATCCGATCCGCACTGCGGCAGATCGGCGCCCATTCGGAGTCGACCGTCATGATCGGCGATCGCATGGACACCGACATCGTGACCGGTCTCGAGGCCGGCCTGGAGACGATCCTGGTGCTCACCGGCATCACCGAGGGCGAGGAGCATGCCCACCGCTTCAGCTACCTGCCCACGCGCATCGTGGGCTCCGTGGCGGACCTCATCGACGAGATACAGCCGCTCGATCCCTGACACGCGGCGAATTCCCGACCGGTTTCGACAGCACTCCGCGCAGAATTGTGCCATGAGCCCGGACCTGGACATCCAGCCCCTCACCCGCGAGCGCCTCCCGGACCTGGCGGCCCTGTTCGGCCAGGGCGGCGACCCGAAATGGTGCTGGTGTTCCTTTTACCGGGTCCGGGGCTCGAGCTGGCAGAACACCACAGCCGCCGGCAACCGGCGAGTGCTGGAGAAGGCGGTGGACGAGCTCGACGGCCGGGCGCCGGGCCTGGTCGCCTACCGAGACGGCGAGGCAATAGGTTGGGTCAGCCTCGGCCCGCGCGAGGACTACGAGCGACTCGTGCACTCGAAGGTGCTGGCGCCGATCGACGACCGGCCGGTGTGGTCGATCGTCTGCTTCGTCGTCGGACGAGCGGCTCGGGGCCAGGGGGTGGCGGCCGCGCTGCTCGACGCTGCCGTCGACTACGCGCGACAGCATGGCGCCACGTTGCTCGAGGGCTACCCGGTCGAGACCGATGGAAAGCGCGTCCCGTCGTCAGACGCATACAAGGGCACGGTCGGCATGTTCGAGCGGGCCGGCTTCAAGGTCGTCGAGCGCCGCCAGTGGAACCGGACGACTCCGATGCGTCCCATCGTCCGGCGGCGGGTTCGCCGTGCCCGCGCGCCGCGATCTGGGCGATAGGCAACCGGGTTGCCGCGGAGCGGAACTAACGGCCAGGTTCGACCGGCAAGAGGCGCTCACGTTGGCGCTGAGTTGGCGTCGAGCGGTCCAGGCGGGCGGGTAGGCGCCGGAATTGGAGCCACGTCGGCCGTTAGTTCCGCTGGGGAGCAATTCGAGGTAGAACGACGTCCTGGGCGCACTTGCGCGCCAGGACTATCCTTGAGCGGCGCCCGGAGAGGCGAGCAGACCAGCGCCGAATCGAATGGATCGAAACCGGATCACGTAGGCGGCAACGCCGGACCACGTAGGTCAGGTCGGTCGAGACGGCAGCAGGAACGCCACGTCACTCTGGGCGCTTTCGCGTCTAGTCCTGCTTCCGGTCGATTGCCCGGGCCAGCTCCCTCTTGTTCATGCTGGACCGGCCCTTGATGCCCAGCTTGCGGGCGCGCTCGTAGAGCTCGTGCTTGGTGTTCCCGAGCACATCGACGCCGCCGAATGTCTCGCCGTCGCCCCGGCGGGCGCGGGCGCCTGACTTCGCGGCGCGCGGATCGGACGGGCCCCTGCGATCCTTCGCCTCCCAGTGGTCGCCGACCTTCTCGAACGAGTGCTTCAGGCTGGCGAACGCCGTCCGGTGCGCGCGCTCGCCCTCGCCGTAGGACTCGAGGGCACTGTCGTGCGTCTCGCTCCATGTGTCCCGGGCCTTCTTCGACGACCGCTTGAGCGTTCCCGGGAGCTCCTCTCGTGCCGGCATCGGTCTCTCCTCAGGTTCGTGCTGACCGATCCGGAGTGCAGAATCGATGCTCGCTCGGGCCAGGTAAGCATCACCCGGCAGGCATCTGTGGGCCCTTCGCCTCGGGCACCGTCACGTCGACGACCGCCGCATCGAGGTGCTCGACAAGCGCCTGCGGCGCCAGGTGGACGTTCACGCCGCGGGCGCCGCCGCCTATGGCGACGAGATCGCGCTCCGGCGCCGACGCATCCAGGATCACAGGCCACGCACGCCGCGCGCCGAACGGCGTGATGGCGCCACGCTCGTAGCCGGTGGCGGTCAGGGCTTCGTCGGCATCGGGCAGCGACAACCGGCTAACGCCCAGGTGCGCCCGCAGCTTGGGCCAGTCGAAGCGGCGGCCGCCGGGCACCAGCACGAAGACGTAGTCGTCGGCGCCGCGTCTCACCACGATCGTCCGCAGCAGCGCGCCAAGCGGGATGCCCTGCAGCTCGGCGCTCTCCTCCGGGCTGTCCGCCGGCCGCGTGCGAACGACGCGGAACTCCAGGTCCGTCCCTGCCAGCGCCTCGAGCGCTGGCGTGCGGTCCGCCATCTCAGGCGTCGGTGACTTCGATCCGGATCCGCTTATTGATGCGGCCCTTCGACTCGTAGCCGGTCACATTGACGCGACCAATCTCGCCGGTGTGCGCGACGTGGGTGCCGCCATCGGCCTGGAGGTCCAGCCCCACGATCTCGATCGTCCGCACCTCGCTGATGCCCTCCGGCAGCAGGTTGATCTTGGTGCGAATCAGGTCGGGAATGGCGAACGCCTCCTCGCGTGGCAGCACCGACACCCGGATCTCGCGATCGGCGTCGATCTCCTCGTTGACGCGCCTCTCGATCTCGCCGACCAGCTCGCCCGACATCGTCTCGAACTCGAAGTCCATCCGCCCGGCCAACGGCTCCATGTTGCCGCCAGTGACCGATGCGGAGTGGTCGCGCCAGACGACGCCGCACAGGACATGGAGGGCCGAATGGGTGCGCATGAGCCGGTGGCGCCGCTCCCAGTCGAGCTCCGCGATGACCTTGGTGTCGACCGCCGGCGGCTCGGCACCGGCCTCGACGGTGTGCCAGATGTCCTCGCCGCGCTTCTTCGCGCCGATGACTTTCCAGGATCCGCCGGCATCGGCAAACAGCAGCCCGGTGTCGGCCGGCTGCCCGCCGCCGCCGGGATAGAAGACGGTGCGGTCCAGGAGAACCGCATTGGCATCGGCGTCGACCTCGACCACCGTCGCATCGGTCTGCCGCGCGTAGGCATCGGTGTAGCAGAGGTTTTCGCTCACCGGCACAGGCTAGCGTCCTCGAAGATTGAACGTTTCGGTTGCCATCGGCCCCGTACTGATTGCGGGCGCCCGACGATCCCGAGCCGGATGGCCACCGCACGAGCGCTGCGCGGAGGTTCTCTTGATCCACCCAATCTCGCCGGCCACGACGCGGTCGCCGCGTCGCGTCGCCATCGCCCTCTTATTGATCCTCAGCCTCGTATCGGCGGCCCCCGCTGCCGCCGCGAACCCGCCGGGTGCGGCTGATGCGGGAGTCATCACCGATTGGAATGCGGTCGCGGTCACCGCGATCCCCGGCAATCCCGCTGCGTTCCTCAACTACGCAATCGTTCACCTGGCGATGTACAACGCCGTCGTCGGCATCACCGGCGAATACGAGCTGTACCAGTGGGATGTGCGAGGGCCGGCCAAAGCCTCTCCCGAGGCCGCGGCGGCAGCCGCCGCCCACCGGGTGCTGATGACCTACTTCGGGCATACCCACGCAGCGACCATCGATGCTCAGCTGGTGGCGTCGCTTGGCAACGTGCCCGATGGTGTCCGCGAGCAGCAGGGCATCCGTTACGGGCTCGAGGCGGCGGATCACATCATCGCGCTGCGGACGGGCGACGGTCGCGGCGCTGCGGTCACGGTGCCGGTCGGCGATGCGGCTGGTGAATGGAATCCGATTCCGCCTCAGACCGGGATGGCCGTCCCGTGGCTGGGTGGCGTCACGCCGCTCGCAGTCGATTCGCTGACGCTGTTCGACCCAGGCGCTCCGCCGGCAATCGGCAGTGCTCTGTATCGCGCCGAGCTGGCAGAGGTGCGCGCAGTGGGCGCCTTCCGCACTGACCCGGCGGACGAGACGATCGGGACGGCCAACTACTTCGCCGGCATCCCGTTCGGGCCGATGGAGGTCGGCCTGAGGAAGTTCGTCACCGATCAGGGATACGACATCAGCGACAGCGCCAGGCTGATGGCGGCGACCAACACGAGCATCGCCGATGCGATCGGCACGGCGTGGAATGCCAAGCTCAGGTACATGTGGTGGCGCCCGCTCCAGGCCATCCGCGAGGTCATGGACGATGGCGACCCGCTGACGACCGGCGACGCCGCATGGACGTCGCTGCTCCCTGCGCCGCCATATCCGGAGTGGCCGAGCGGCCTCTGCTCGGTGGTCGGCGCGATCTCGACCAGCCTGCAGCGTCTCACCGGTGATGTGGATCTGACGATGGTCGCACCATCGGGGGACTCGCGTCACTGGACCGATAAGGGCGAGCTCGACCGTGCCGCGGTCAACGCGCGCGTCTGGTCCGGGATTCACTTCCGGTCATCGGATCAGAAGGCGATCGAGATCGGAACGAGCGTCACGAACTACGTGCTGGATCGGTACTTCGCGCCCAACGACTGAGCGCTCCACCCCGAGCATCGGTCCGGCGCGCCGCAAGGCGCGCCGCGGCCGATTCATGAGCCTGCGCCTTGCGGTCCCGACGAAGATTGAGTCGCGATGCCCGCACACCCGCCCATACCGATTGAGGCGACGACGCGGTCGACGCACCCGAGCGGAAAGAGGCATGGATACCGATCTGGTGACTCGAGCGCAGCACGGCGACGAAGAGGCCTTCGCGAGCCTTGCCGTGGCCGTCGGCGATCGGCTCCACGCGGTGGCGCACAGGATCCTGCGCGACATCGATCTCGCCGAGGACGCGACGCAGCAGGCGCTGCTTGCCATCTGGCGTGACCTCCCGCAGCTCCGCGACCCGGCGCGCTTCGACGCCTGGTCGTATCGGCTCCTCGTGCGTGCCTGCTACGCCGAGGCCCGGAAGGAGCGTCATTGGACGCCGACCATGCGCCTGCTGCCCTCGGACGAGCCGATGCAGGCGGATGGCTCGAGCGCGGTCATCGATCGAGATCAGCTCGAGCGCGGCTTCCGGCGACTCTCTATCGACCATCGTGCGGTGGTGGTGCTGCACCACTACCTCGACATGCCGCTCGACCGGATCGCCGACACGCTCGGCGTGCCGGCCGGGACGGTCAGATCTCGACTTCACCACGCGATTCGGGGGCTGCGCGCGGCGCTCGACGCCGATGCACGCCCATCGGCGCGGGAGGTTGCTCGATGAGCACCGATCGCGACACAACCCGCATCGTTCGGTCGTGGTTGGACGAAGGCGTGAGGCAGCTTCCGGACCGCGTCCTGGATGCCGTGCTCGACCAGATCCCCGCGACTCCACAGCGCCGCGTCACCTGGTGGCCGGCACGGAGGCTCTCAGCGATGAATACCACCCTCAAGTTCGGGCTGGCCGCGGTCGTCGTGGCGGTGGCCGTCCTGTTCGGACTCAACTACCTTGCTGCCCCCAATGTCGGTGGGCCCGGCCTCACCGAGTCGACCCCGACGTCGGAGCCCTCAGCGGCGGGTTCGATCGACTTCGCCGCCCAGCCGATCGGCCGACTCGAGGCGGGCGACTATGCCTTCACCCACCTGCCCGGCATCGAGGTGGTCTTCACCGCAAGCTCCAACTGGGAGCGAAACCCGCCGAACTGGGTGATCTGGACCATCGATGACCACAAGGCCACGATGGGAGCGTCCACGGTCGACAACGTGGTCATCGACCCATGCCAGCCGGACCTGGGCTTCCAGGATCCGGCCGTGGGTCCCACCGTTGACGATCTTGTGGCGGCACTCCGCGCCGTTCCAGGGCTCACGTTGTCCGCTCCAACCGACGTTACCCAGGACGGGTACTCAGGCGTTCGGCTCGACTACGTCCCGCCGGACGAGTTCGACAACTGCCTCGATGACATGGGCCAGGCGATCCTCATGAGCGTAGACAACTCGGTGCCGGCCGACCATGGCTTCATCCACGCGCCGAACGGCGCCGATGCGGTGTCCCTCTACATCTACGACGTCGACGGGACGCGAGTGGTGATCACCGCGGCGTACACCGAGAATCGAAGGGACGAGCTCGACGCGATGCTCGCCTCCATCCGGTTCGAGCCGTAGACAAGCGGGCTACCCAGGAACCGATCGACATTCAGCCGGCAGGACCCCGCCCTCGTGGGCGGCAACAATCCGCCGCCTTGACGCCGATCGGCTCCGGGCGCCC
>JALZDF010000096.1 GCA_030862645.1 Chloroflexota bacterium | reverse complement strand
GGTATAGCTCCTCGTATCGCGCCGCACACGCCTCCCAGGTGTACTGCTGCTCGACCAGGGAGCGCCCAGCTTCCCCCATCCTGGTCCGCTCCTCCGGATTGCCCAGCAGCCGGATGATGGCAGCGGCTAGTGGAGCGGCGCCATCCGCCACGAGCGCGTTCTGCCCGTTGCGGACGGGAAGGCCCTCGACTGCCAACGACGTGACCACCACCGGACGCGCCATCGCCATTGCCTCAGCACCTTGTTCTTGATTCCACTTCCGCTGACCATGGGAGCGACAAAGACCGATGCGCCGGCCAGGTACGGGCGAACATCCTCGACCTCGCCCGTCACCTCGACGGACGCCGAAGCCATGGCTCGCACGTCGGGCGCCGGATCGCGTCCCACGATCGTGAGCCGTGCATCAGGCCGGGCCCGATGCACGATCGGCAGCACTTCGTTCGTGAAGTACCGCATGGCTGCTACGTTGGGCGGGTAGGACATGGCTCCCACGAAGACGAGGGTCGATGGAGACGGCTTCAGGTCCGGATGCGGGCTGAACCGGTCGGCATCCACGCCATTAGGCACCACCTCAACGCGCGCCTTCGGCGCCAGGGACCGCAATCGATCTGCGTCGGCATCGGCGACGGTGGTGACCACGTCGAATCGGCTCATCGCGCGCCGTTCCGCGGTCGCCGCCAGTCGAGCGCGGAGCCGGGTCCGCCATGTCGCGGGACGGGCGCGCTCGGCCCCCAGCGTCTCCGAGTCGATGAGTTCGAGCAGACGGCTTCCGGCCTGAACGGCGCCGCCATAGCCAGCCATCGGCAGCTGCCGAACATGGAGGACATCGAACTTGCGATGCCCGGCGACGTCATCGATGCGGCGAGCGAGTGCGCGGGCAGCGGCAAGGTCCAGGCCCGGCGCCGAGCGGAGGCGCGCTGCGAGCGCCGGCTCGATCGAGCCGGCTAGCGCCGGTGTCCATCGGCGCCTGGGCACGAAGTGCGTATCGCGAAAGATGCCGTTGAGACCCCGCGCCTCTTCCTGCTCATCCGGCGTGGCCGGCGCGACGAGCGTCAGGTCAAGGTGCGCCAGGCGGCTGAATACTTCCATGCCGATGAGGCTGTTCCCCTGGCGCCTGCTCACGGGTGGGGCACGGTCGATCACAAGAACGCTCAGAGGCATGCAAGCACCGCTCGCACGTTGTCGTCCAGCCATCGACGGCTGAGAGTCATCGTCGGCTGCCGGGCGAGGTTCATCACAGCCAGCCGCAGCCAATAGAGGATGACGCCCAGCCGACGGCGCGCCGCCTCGTCGGAGCCCGGAAGGGCATCCGTGCCGGCCGACACCGCGGCGATCTCGATGGCGTCCCACTGAGGATCGGCGCTGAGCGCCCGGCAGATCTGCACGCCGATCTCGGAGCCTGCCAGGAGCTTCCGCGCGAAGAGAACCAGGTGCAGCTGGTCATGGAGCGCGAGGCCGATTGCAGATGCGCTGTCCCAGTCGACGATGCCGGTGATGTTGGCGTCGTCCGGCCTGACGAGGATGTTGTCCGACCAGAGATCACCGTGCGTCCAGCCGACCGGAACGCTGGCTCCGTCCAACGCGGCTGAAATGTCGGTCGTGAGGCGGTCGATCGCGAGAGCTTCGCCCGAACCCGGGTCCTGGGCCACTAGTTCGCGGAGCGTTGCAAGGGGCCGGACCACCCATTCCTCGACATCGCCGGGACCCACGACGCGCGACGCGGCCGTGAGGCCATGCAGCCGCAGGGCGATGCCCGACGCTTCGGTGAGGATGCGCGCGCCATGTCCCGCCATTGCGCGGGTGGCGGGTCCTCCGGGCAGGGCACGTTGGATGAGGTACGACCATCTGCCGTCGGAACCCGCATCCAGGACCCAGGGGAAAAGCGGGCGCAGCTCTTCCAGCCGAGGCTCGGCGGCCAACTCCACCAGCACCCGGCGCTCCCGCTCCAGCCCGGCTGCGCCACTCGACAGGTCGGTGATCTTCAGGATCGCCTGGCGTCCGTCAGGCGTCGATCGGATGCGCGCGATGCGGGTGCCGCTTCGCGCCCGCCGGATTGGCCCGATCTCCCAAACTCCTCGGTTGCGCAGGATACGGACCGCCTCACGGCGTACGCCGACAGCATCCCATCGTTGAGCACCGGCACGCACCGACCTGGTCAGCGGGCGCGCAATCCGACGCAGCCGGCGTTCCATCATCACCAACCGTCCTCAGGATGCAGCGTGGAGAGGCATGGCCGACCCGGTCGACGGGCGGCATGCGGCCTGCCCCATCGTAGCCGAGCCCACCGTTCGGCGCTGCGGTACAGTGAGCCGTGTCGTTCGAATGCGTGTGCGCGTGGCGGGTATGAAATGAGTCGCGCGGCAGGCGTCGTGGCGATCCTTGCACTGGCCGTCGTCACCACGCTCGTGATCCTTGCGCGGCCACCAGCAAGCCGCGAGACGGGCGGGTCGCCGCCGTCGGTCGCCGCAAGCAGGCCGCCGTCGATGCTGCCGGGTACCTCGTCACCCTCGATCAGCGCCGGGACAGCCGACCCGTCAGCTGTTGCCACCTTTGTTCGTCATGAGGTCGGCGTGTCCGAGGGCACCTACACCATCTTCATGATCGACAGCCAGGGAACAGTGACGGCTCAGAAGACGGTCAGCTTCGATCGGCCCTCACGGGCGCCGGTAGATCGGGTGGAAGCGGCAAATGGCCTCATTCATTGGCGTGCCGTGGTCGGCGGACTGGCCGGGTGGTCATACCTCGCAGACCGCTCCGGTTCGTTCGCCGTCCGTGAGATCGTGCGCCTGGCGGATGGAACTGAAGCGGCTCGGAACGTCGATCCCAACCCTTGACCGCCAGCCAGCTGTCAGGGCGTGACCACCAGCTGCGGGCGGGTGGTGGCTGACGAGGCCTCCGACGAGGCATAGCGGGCCACGTCCCTGTTGGTGTTGATGAGCGCGAAGCTGTAGGTGCCGTCGCCGCTGACGATGGAGCTGACGTCGAATTCGGCCCAGCTTCCGGCGCTGACCGGCCCGGCGGCATCGATGGCGCCACCACTGATCGGCTCCTTGTTGGACCAGCTCATGCTGCCCTCGCTCCAGGAGGAGTCGGGCACCAGGAACAGGGATCCTCCGTCGACGCTGGCGTCGATGACCCACAGGCGCAGGGTGGCGCTGGCCACGCTGCCGGCACCGGCCACGCTGAACTT
>JALZDF010000082.1 GCA_030862645.1 Chloroflexota bacterium | reverse complement strand
GCGGAGGAGGGCGTGGCGTTGACCACGCTGGAGGCCGAGGCGACGAGCGAGTCGGACGATCGGGGCCTCCTCGGTCATGACGAAGCTCCGGCCGGTCCGCTGCGCTATGCGCTTACCGTTCGGATCGAGGCCGAGGCACAGTCGCGAGCCGCGCTCGAGGCGCTCGTCGAGCGAGCCCTCCGGCGCTCTCCGGTTTCCGATGCGATTCGACGCGCCGTGCCGATCGAGGTCCGGCTCGCATAGCGGTGACGCGCCGGACCGACTAGACCTCGTCGGGCACGAGCGGACGTGACCGCGTACGACCGCCCCGGAGCGAAACGGCAGCCGCGGCCGGCGAAGGTAGGGAGGGGGTGACCGCGGTCCGGTCGCCGGCGACGGCCGCCTCTGTGTCAGCGACGAGGCGTGCCGCAACGGTGAGCGCCTGTGCCACCACCTGGTCCATGTTGTAGTACTTGTACGTCGCCAGGCGGCCGACGAAGTGGACGCCCGGCGTGGCTTCGGCGAGGGCGCGGTACCGCTCGTACAACGCCTTCGTCTCCGGCCGCGGGACCGGGTAGTAGGGGTCGCCGTCGGCGCGCGGGTACTCACGCACGACCGTCGTCGCGGGGTGGACCTGCCCGGTCAGGTGCTTGAACTCGGTCTGCCGCGTGTAGGCGTGCTCGTTCGGATAGTTGACCGTCCCGACGGGCTGCGCGAGCTCGACGTCAAGCGTCTCGAACTCGAACTCCAGCGAGCGATACGGCAGCGGCTCGTAGCGATGCTCGAAGAACTCGTCCACCGGACCGGTGAAGATGATCTCGCCGTACGACACCCCGTCCAGCGAACGCCAGTCGACGCCGGTCCGAACCGTGATGGCCGGATGGCCGAGCATGCGACGGAACATCTCGGTGTAACCGGCGGCCGGCATGGCCTGGAAGCGATCTGTGAAGTAGCGGTCGTCGCGATTGGTGCGGACCGGGATCCGCGCGGCGACCGAGGCATCCAGTTCGGAGGGGTCGAGGCCCCACTGCTTGCGCGTGTACCCACGGAAGATCTTCTCGTACAGCTCGCGGCCGACGCGGCTGACGACCACCTCCTCGCTGGTGCGCACCTGCGCGACGGGCTCGGCAAGGGTCGCGAGGAACGGCTCGACCTCGCCCTCGGCCAGCTCGAGCCCGTAGATGGCGTTGATCGTGTCGAGGTTGATGGGGATCGGCACGAGCATGTTGTCGACCGATGCGAGGACGCGATGCTCGTACGCGCGCCACTCGGTGAACCGCGACAGGTACGCGAACACGCCATCGGAGTTCGTGTGGAAGATGTGCGGGCCGTACCGGTGCACCAGCAGACCCGTCTCATCGTGCTCGTCGTAGGCATTGCCACCGATATGCGGCCGCCGGTCGACGACGAGGACCCGCCTGCCCGCGGCCGCGAGCCGCTCGGCGCAGACCGCGCCGGCAAAGCCGGCGCCGACCACCAGGTAGTCGAAGCGGGCCGGTGTGGGAGCAGCGCTGTCCACCGCGGTCTCGACCGGAATCGGGGCTTGCATGGCGACGCCAAAAGGCACGTGCCGTGCCAGACCAGGTCCCAACGCGTCCCACGTGGGGCTGGCACCGAACCTGCTTTTTGGCCGGCAGTCAGCGGCGGCAAACCTGCCACCCGCGAGGCATTAGAGGCGGATGTTCCGTGGACATCGTCGTACTCTCACACCTCCGCTGGGACTTCGTGTTCCAGCGCCCGCAACACCTGATGGGCCGTGCCGCGCGACGGCACCGGGTGCTCTTCGTCGAAGAGCCGATGGTGGGCGACAGCTTCGGATTGGAGCGCTGCGAGGTCAGCGCCACCCTGACGGTCGCGCGCCCCACCATCCCGGAAGGCACGAGCAGCGCGGACGCCGACGGGTTCGTGGCCGGCGCGTTGCGCGAGGCCGTCGAGGGCTGGCGCCGGGGTGAGCTCGTGGTCTGGCACTACTCGGTGATGGCCGAACGGCTGAGTCGGGAGCTCGGCGCGGACGTCACCGTCTTCGACTGCATGGACGAGCTGAGCGCCTTCCATGGAGCGCCGGCGGACATCGTCGACCGGGAGCGCGACCTCCTGGCTCGAGCCGATCTCGTCTTCACCGGGGGTCACAGCCTCTGGGAGGCGAAGCGCGCCCTTCACGCGAGCGTCCACCTCTTCCCGAGCTGCGTCGACGTGCAGCACTTCGCGGCGGCGCGCAACGAGCAGCCGCAGCCGGCGGCGCTGGATGGCATCCCCCACCCACGCCTGGTCTACGCCGGCGTCATCGACGAGCGGCTGGACCTCGGCCTCCTGGCGCGGCTCGCCTCGGCGGGAGCCGGTGAGCTGGTGCTCATCGGTCCCGTGGCGAAGATCGATCCGGCCGACCTCCCGGACGGGCCGCGCATCCACCGCCTGGGTATGCAGCCCTACGACCTGCTGCCCGCCTTGTTCGCCCATTGCGACCTCGCGCTGATGCCCTTCGCGCTCAACGCGGCGACGCGGTTCCTCTCGCCCACCAAGACGCCGGAGTACCTCGCGGCCGGCCTGCCGGTGGTCACGACCGCCATCACCGATGTGGTCCGCGGCTACGGAGACCTGGACATGGTCCGGATCGCGGGCGACGCCGATGCGTTCGTGGCCGCCTGCTCGGATGCGCTGTCCCGGCCGCGCCACCTGGCCGAGGTCGATGAGCGCATCGCGAGCATGTCGTGGGATACGACCTGGGAGGCGATGGAGCGGCTGGTCCAGGCCGTGCTCGGGCAGCCAAGGGCCGCCTGAGGCGACGCGTCGCGCATGGGACGCAGGGCGGTGAGCGCGTCGGCGATGGGACGTAGACGCGACTCACCCAGGGGCGCGGCTGAAGCGACCGTCCGCCTCTCCGTTGATCGGTCGCTTCCCATCCAGGACGGCGACCAGGGCGGCCCCGAACAGGACGATGATGCCGACCACCAGCGCCCAGGTGGCCATGAGCGCCACGCCCGCCAGCTCGCCGTACGGCGTCGAGAAGGCGCCTGCCTCTCCGAGCCAGCCCAGGCCTGCCTGAGCGAGCCGCAAGCCCACGGCTGCTAAGGCGGCTCCGAGCGCGGCATGCGTCCATGAGACCGGCTCGCGCGGAAGCAGTTTGTAGGCCACCAGCAGGAATGCGCCGAGCAGGACCGACGGAACGAGCTGCCAGTCGAGCAGCCACAGCTCCTCGGGCGAGCCGCCGCCATCGACGAGGGCCGCGACGGCTGCCTCGCCGAGCGCGGCGACGACGAGGAGGATCAACGTGACGAGCAGCATGCCAAGACGCAGCGCCTGGCGCCGCATGAAGGTCAGCCGATCGACGCGGCGCCACATGACGTTGACCGCGGACGTGAGGGCCGCGAATGCCCGGCTGCCACTGAAGAGCAGGAGCGCCACAGAGGCCGCCCCGCCGACGGCCTCTGTCGGCCGCGAAGTCACGACGCCTTCCAGCAGTCCCTGCTGCGCCGGAAGATATTTCGCCACCTGCTCGAGCACGAACGCTTCGCCCTGGCCTGGCGGCACGACGAGGCCGGCCACGAAGGTTGTGGCCACCACGAAGGGCGGCACGGACAGGAACAGGTAGAGGCCGATGGCACCCGCCCACGAGAGTCCCTGGTCATCCACGAACAGGCCAACCGTGGAGCGCACGGTCCGGGCCGCTCCGCGGGCCTGGGCGGTGAGGGCCGCTGCCAGGCCTTTCACAATGGCTTCCCCCGATGGCGGGGCCCCTTGGGTTCGTGCGGGCGGACGAGGCCGTGGCTCGGCATCCCGGTCGTTGACGGTGTCGTCATGGTCGTTCTTGCTCCGCGGGCGTCGGCCGAGACGCATCCCTCAGGCAAGCGCCGTACCACGGCGCACCGGCCACATGGCCCTTGGGTTTGCGCCTGCCGATCGAACGCGGGCTGCTCGGCGCCGAAGCGCAGCCGACCGAAGCGCCAGATGGGCTACCGGGGCTGTCGACGACCCCGACGTGCCGTGACCCAGATCGCCGACCCATACGCGAAGCGGG
>JALZDF010000047.1 GCA_030862645.1 Chloroflexota bacterium | reverse complement strand
AGCTCGACGACGATCGCATCGAGCACAGCGCCGGTCCGTCGCGCCGCCGCCACCCGCTTGTGCCCGTCGACCACGAAGTACCCGCATCCCGCCTTCAGCAGCTCGACCGGCGGCAGCACGGTGAGGTCCTCCTGCGCGGCCAGGATGCGTCCCATGTCATGGCGCCAGTGCGCGGTCCGCTGCTCGGGACGTGGCAGGAAGTCGGCGGTCAGCGTCGATGGTTGGCGGGTGGTGCCCACGACCTCCTCGGCGGGTACCAGCTCGACGCGCGGCAGCGAACGCGGCAGCGCATCGGCATGTGGCACCAGGTCGTACAGCGATGGCGCGCGGTCGCGGCGGTGGCGGAGGCGGTTGATGACGGTCCGGATGTCCATGGCGATCATGGTATGGATGACCCTCGGCCGGTAGAATGCGAGACGGACCCCAAATCGGGCAATCGACCGGTACGATCGAAGGAATTTGGGTAGCATGACCTTACGAACCGAAGGCAGGCTGGATGAGACCGATTGGCGGATCATCACCGAACTGCAGCGAGATGGGCGAATCTCCTTCAACGAGCTGGGCCGGCGGGTCAGCCTCTCGCCGCCATCGGTCGCCGAGCGCGTCCGCAGGCTCGAGTCGCTGGGCGTGATCACCGGCTACCGGGCGACGGTCGATCCGGCCCAGGCCGGGCAGCCGGTCGCCGCCTTCATTCAGATGCGCTGCGACCGCGATCGGTGCCTGCTGAAGACCACGCGCGCCAGCGATTACCCCGAGATCGTGGAGATCCACAAGCTGTCGGGCGACTACTGCTCGATGGTCAAGGTGCGTGCAAGCTCGATGCAGCATCTCGAGAGCTTCATCGAGCGCATCGGCCAGCACGGTGAGCTGCGCTCGTCGGTCGTGCTCTCCACCCAGTTCGAGGGCCGCCCGGTGGAGCCGCTCGTTGACGACGCCCACCGGGTCACGCGCTCGACGGGCTGGTCCTCGACCGACTGATCCGCGGCGAACGCCGCATAACGACCACCAGCAGGAACGGAAGCGCGAGAACGGCCAGGCGGACGACGAAGGCCGCAGTACTCCCGGACAGGGCCGCATCCGGCGTGCGGCTGCCGCCCGCCAGCAGCTCGAAGGCCACCGCCGGGACGGCCACACCCATCGCCGCACCGAGCTGACGCAGGCTGTTGAAGAGGGCTGAGCCGGTTCCCGCCTCCTCGGGCGTGAACTGTGCGAGGGCGTCGGCCGCGCTGGCCACGAGCGTGAGTGACACGCCGACACCGCTGATGACCTGCGCCACGATGATCCAGGCCACGGGCGTGCCGCCGTCCCAGCCGATCATGAGGGCCGCCCCGCCAACCATCAGCCCGAGCCCGACCAGCAGGGCACGATCGAGGCCCATCGCGCCGACCAGCCGGCCGGCGAATGGGAAGCCGATGAGGCCCATCAGTGGCGCCGCCAGCAGGATGAGACCGGACTCGCCTGCGCTGAACCCGCGACCCAGCTGAAGGTAGATGGCTGGATAGATGACGGACGACATGATCGCGAACCAGGCAGCGGCGCCAGCCGCGGTCGCGATCACGAAGCGCCCGTTGGCAAAGATGGCGAGTCGCACTGCCGGACTGGCCACGCGGCGCTCGATCGATACGAATGCGACCAACGCCCCGATCGCCACCACGGCCCCCACAACAGCCAGGCCTCCCCCGCCCGGCTCGGCGAGCTGAAGCATCCCGAGCGTTGCCGACACGATGAAGACGGAGGCGGTCGCGACGCCCGCCACGTCGAACGGCCCGTCCCGACGCCCGCTCGCCGGCAGCAGTGCGAACGCGCCTATCAGCACAGCCAGCGGCAGAGGCAGCTGCGCCATGAAGACGAGCCGCCAGCCACCCAGGTCGGTCAGCAGGCCGCCGACGACCGGGCCGATGACGGCGCCGAACGCCCCGGACGTGAAATAGATCCCGATGGCGGTCGCTCGGCGCTCTGGCGGGAAGGCGGTGACCGTGATCGCCAGCGACACGGTGTAGAGGATGCCTCCCGCGACGCCCTGGACGATCCGCGCGCCGATGAGGATTTCGAAGCTCGGCGCCAGCCCACAGGCGACTGTCATCGCCAGGAACAGCCCGGCGCCGACGGCCAGGACGGGGCGCTGCCCGTATCGGTCGCTCAGGCGTCCGGCGGCGAGGAGCGTCGCGGCCAGCGCGAGCAGGTAGGCCGTGGAGACCCACGCCAGCTGCCCGATGGATCGGTCGAAGTCGCGCGCGATGTCGGGCAGGGCGAGGCTGACGATGCTCGAGTCGATCAGCGTGAAGCCGGCGAGCCACGCCAGGGCCAGGAGCCATCGCGG
>JALZDF010000036.1 GCA_030862645.1 Chloroflexota bacterium | reverse complement strand
GGCCGAGACTCTGCTCGTCGTTGACGCGATGACCGGCCAAGAGGCCGTCAGGGTGGCGGAGGCGTTCCATGCCAGGCTCCCGGTCACCGGCCTGGTGTTGACGAAGATGGACGGCGATGCCCGCGGCGGCGCCGCGCTCAGCATCCGCGCCGCCACTGGTCTACCGGTCGCCTTCCTGGGCACTGGCGAGCGGACCGACGGGCTGGAGCCGTTCCATCCTGACCGGCTCGCACAGCGCATCCTTGGCATGGGCGACATCCTCAGCTTCGTCGAGCGCGTTCAGGAAAGCGTCGACGGGGCGGAGGCCGAGAAGGCCGCCCAGCGGATGATGGAGAACCGCTTCACGCTGGAGGACTTCCGCAGCCAGCTCAACCAGATCAAGAAGATGGGACCGATCGGCCAGCTGGTCGGAATGATTCCGGGCGCGGGACAGATGGCCGGCGCTGCCCAGGAGGCGATGGACTCGGGGCAGATGACGCGGATCGAGGCGATCATCGACTCGATGACGCGGGAGGAGCGCCGCCGACCGGACATCATCAAGGCCAGCCGGCGCCGCCGGATCGCGCTCGGCAGCGGCACCTCGACGGCAGAGGTCAATCGACTCCTCAAGCAGTTCGTCGAGATGCAGAAGATGATGAAGATGATCAGCGGCGGCAAGCTGCCACGCATGGGTGGGGGCCTCGGCGCCCTGCTCGGGCGCTAGCGGATGCATCGGCTCGTCATTGCCCTCGTCACGCTCCTCGGCCTGTCAGGAGCCGCATTCCTAGCCGGCTACCTTCTGCTGTTCTCGGCCTCGACCGATCGCGCGGCGGCCCTCGCGCCAGCCCGCAGCGCCTTCTACGTCAACGTCTATCTCCAGCCGTCGACCGGACAGCAGATGAACCTGGGCGACCTGATCGGTCGCCTACCCGGCTTCGCCGACGAGGCATCGCTCGACGACAAGGTCGACCAGGTCGTCCAGAACCTGCTGGGCGCCACCGACCTGGGGCTCGACTACGAGGAGCAGGTCAAGCCATGGCTCGGGAACCAGCTGGCGATCGCCAGCTGGCCATCCGAAGTCGATGTTGCCGAGCCGACGGCCGTGCTCATCGCGGAAGTCAAGGATCGGTCGCTGGCGGAGACCGCGGTGGCCGAGATGGTGTCCCAGGGAGGCGCCAGTGTCACCGCCCAGGCCTACGAGGGAGTCGACATCCAGGTTGCCGACGGCGGAGCCTATGCGTTCGTGAGCGACATGCTGGTGGTGGGGGAGAGCAGCGACGGCATTGAGGCGGTCGTCGATGCGCAGGCCGGAGCGGACTCCCTCGCGGAGCGGGCCGATTTCCGCTCCACCATGGCCGACCTCCCGGCGGATCACCTCGCCAGCGTATTCATCGACCTCGCCGCGATCGCGGAGGCCACCGACACCGCGCAGCAGCTCTCGGCGCTGAGCACGGCCGGCGCCGCGGTCGTCGCCGAACGCGACGGCCTGCGTCTCAGCGGGAGTGCGCCCTTCAACGTCGAGGATGCGGCATCCTCGGCCACCGCCGGCTTCGGACTGGGAGGCGAGCCGTCAAGCCTTGTCGATTGGATGCCGGAGGACACCGTGGCCGAGGTGGTCGTCTTCGGCCTGCGGCAGGCGCTCGAGGACGCCGAAGAGGCGGCCGGAAAGCTTCCGGAGGGCCAGGAGATCACCAGCGCACTCGACACGATCCGCACGATCGCCGCCTTCGGACTCGGCATCGACCTGGACGCCGACGTCCTGCCGATGCTCGACCGGGAAGTGGCCATCGCAATATCCGGCCTGGATGCTGACCTGCCGCGCGGGCAGCTGCTACTCCGCCCGGAGGACCCTGAGGCGGCGGAGGCGGCGCTCGAGCGCGTCGTCGAGCAGCTTGCCTCGACGGGTGCGAGGCGCAGCACGGAGACGGTCGCCGGCGCCGAGATCACGGTGGTCGCCATCCCGCAGGCCGGCGAGATGGCCTACGCCGTGCGCGATGGAGTCATCATCCTCGGCCTCGGCGCCGAGAGCGTCGCGTCCGCCCTGCAGGCCCACGCCGACGGCCAGACCCTGGCCGGCGCGCCCGCCTACGTCAAGGCCTTCGAGGTCGCCGGCGAGCGAGCCGGCAACGAGGTCTTCGTCGACATCGGCGCCGCGGCGGAGCTTTTCGGCGGCGACCTGGCGCTGCCCGATGACGCGCGCGATATCCTTTCCCGGATCGGGAGCTTTGGATTCACGGCCCCCTCCCGGGAGGATCAGATCGAGTTCCACGCGGTGCTCACGGTCGACGAGCCGTAGCACCGATTCCACAGCCACCAACTCACACAGAGGTATCCACCACTTGGCAGTTCGCATTCGATTGACCCGCGTCGGTGCCACGAAGCGCCCGGCATACCGGGTGATCGCCATCGACAAGCGGCGCTCGCGCGACGGTCGTGCGCTCGAGATTCTCGGGTACTACGACCCACTGACCGAACCTGCCACCGTGAACCTGGATCGCGAACGCATCGACGCCTGGATCGGCAAGGGCGCGCAGCCGTCGGACACGGTCGCCAAGCTCATGCGCCAGGCCGAGAAGGCGGCCCAGGCGCCTGTGGAGGCGGAGAAGCCGAAGCGAGCGAGCCGCGCCACGAAGCCAAAGGCAGCTAAGGCGACCGCCAAAGCCAAGCCCGAGCCGGAGGCCCCCACCCCGGGCGAGGAGACGGGCGATGCCGCCCAATCGGCCGAGGCTGCCCCGGCAGCGGATGCGGCCGCGGAGGCATCCACGGACGCGACCGTCGAGCCAGAGAAGGCTGGGGCATGAAAGCCTTCCTCGAGTACGTGGCCCGCGGCCTGGTGGACAAGCCGGACGCCGTCTGGGTTGAGGTCGACGAGGAAGGGGACGAGACGATTCTCACCCTCGGCGTCGACCAGGAGGACATGGGTCGGGTGATCGGCCGCGACGGCCGCATCGCGAACGCGATTCGCAGCCTGCTCAAGGTGATGGCCACCAAGGACGGCCGCCACGTCGAGCTCGAGATCGTTTCCGACGCCGACTGACCGTCGCCTGGCGGTGGCCAGGATCCTCGGCGCCAAGGGCCTGGCCGGCGCCGTCCGTATCGAGCTGCTGACCGACTGGCCGGATCGCCTGGCGCCCGGCGTCGAGTTGTGGCTCGAGGACGATGCGGTGCCGGTGCGCATCGTCCGGATGGAGACCGGCGGGCGCACGACGGTGCTCCACCTGGATCGCTTTACCACCCGCGAAGCCGCCGAAGCGCTGTCCGGGCGATATCTCGAGGCGCCGGCCCGCGAGCTCCCTTCGGACACGTTCTACTGGGATGACCTCGTCGGGCTGCGTGTCGAAGAGCCCGACGGAACGCAGGTCGGCGAGCTGGTGGAGATCTTCCGATCCGGAGCGAACGAGGTCTATCGCATCGTGGGCAGCGGGGGCGAGCGCCTGGTGCCTGCCCTTCGCTCGATGGTGCTCAACATCGATCTCGAGGCAGGGCTGATGGTCGTTGCGCCCGACGAAGCGGAAGAGGTCCGCTGAGCCGATGCGAGTCGACGTGGTGACCATCTTTCCTGACCTGATCGCCGGGCCGTTGGGCACCTCGATCGTTGGGCGGGCGGCCGAGTCCGGGCTCGTGGCGTTCGAGGTCCACGATTTGAGGGAGCACGGTCTCGGCAGGCACCGCTCGGTCGATGACTACCCCTATGGCGGTGGCGCGGGCATGGTGATGCGTCCGGAGCCGCTATTCGCCGCGGTGGAGCCGCTCAGAGCGGCGGGCGCCACGGTCGTCCTGATGGACCCGGCTGGGGACCGGCTGAGCGACGCCCTGGCGCGAGAGCTCGCATCGATCCCGCACCTCGCCATCGTGTGCGGCCGCTACGAGGGAATCGACGAGCGGGTGCGAACGCTGGTGGACCGAGAGGTGAGCATCGGCGACTACGTGGTGACCGGCGGCGAGCTGCCGGCGCTGGTCCTCATTGACGCGGTCGTGCGCCTCGTGCCCGGAGTCATCGCCGAGGCCTCCCAGCAGGGCGACTCGTTCGCGTCCGGCCTCCTCGAGTACCCGCAGTACACGCGCCCCGAGGCGTTCCGTGAGCTCCCGGTGCCCGCCGTGCTGCTGTCCGGAAACCACGGGGAGGTGGACCGCTGGCGGCGGCGCGAGGCACTGCGCCGCACGCTCCAGCGGCGGCCCGACCTGCTCGAGACAGCCGCCCTGAGCGACGCCGACCGCCGCCTCCTGGAGGCGCTGCGTGCCGGCGGGGAAGCGGGCGAATGACTGAGCGGTGCGCGAATGGTGACCACGATTGCCACGGAGCTGATCGACTCGGCCGGCTGACACACGACCGCTGATGGTGGGCAAGTCGATCGGATCGCTGGCGATCCCAATGGCCGCCGAGCGTGGCTATCTTGGTGTCTGGTGCACGCCCCTGCTTGGGCGTCCGACGGTCGCCGGCGTGCTCGAACGCCTGCCGGCACCGACGCTCCTGATCGGCACGACCCGGGACCCGCTCGGATCCATCGATGCGCTGCGCGCGGTGGTCGGCGCGGTCGATCGCTTCGTGGCAGGGCTCGGCGGGACCGGGCACTCCGGCCCATGACTCGCTCGCACCCTCGGTGTGCGCCGGAGCGCACCTGATCCGGAGTCGGGACGGACGGGAACGTTCGGGCTGATGCGTTGGCACGAAGCTCAGCACGGTGCCTGGCGGCGCTGGTATACTCCCCGGCGTCGCGGCCGCTGAAGCGCGGTCGCGTTCGTGTGTCACCATTGATAAGCCGCGGGTAAGCCCGCGATAACGAGGTCGCTCCTACCATGAACGCCATCAAGGAGCTCGAGCGCGAGCAGCTCCGCACCGACGTCCCGGAGATCGCCCCCGGCGACACGGTCCGCGTCGCGGTGAAGGTGGTTGAGGGAAGCCGCGAACGGATCCAGGTCTTCGAGGGCACCGTGATGCGCATGCGCGGCGGCGGCCTGAACAAGGCCATCACCGTTCGCCGCATCGCCAGCGGCGTCGGGGTCGAGCGCACCTTCATGGTGCATGCTCCGCGCATCGACAAGATCGAGGTGGTTCGCCACGGTGTCGCTCGACGGGCGCAGCTCTACTTCCTTCGCGATCGGGTCGGCAAGTCCGCCACGCTCCGCGAGCGCCGAACCAACTGACCCGGTGACCGGGCTCCTCGCAGGACCCGTCAAGCCCCGGCGTCCGGCGCGCCGCACGAAGATCCGGGATGCGCACATGCGCCACGAGCGCGAGCTGCACCTGGCCGGCTTTCGGCGAGTCGCGGGCGTCGACGAGGTGGGCCGGGGATGCCTGGCCGGCCCCGTCGTCGCGGCTGCGGTCATCCTGCCCGCGCGTCATCGGATCAAGGGCATCCGTGACTCGAAGGTCGTTCCGCGCGCCAGGCGCGAGGCCCTCTACGAGCTGATCCTCGACCGCGCCGAAGGTGTAGGCGTCGGCTGCGTCGAGGTCGAGGTCATCGACCGGATCAACATCCTGCAGGCCACCAAGCTCGCGATGCGCGAGGCGCTCGGAAGGCTGGTGGAGCCGCCGGACCACCTCCTCATCGATGCCCTCAGGCTGCGCGACGTGGACCTTCCGCAACGGCCGATCATCGACGGCGACGCGATCAGCGCCTCGATCGCCGCGGCCAGCATCGTGGCCAAGGTCACCCGAGACCGCATCTGCGAAGAAATGGATCGGCGCTACCCGGCCTATGGCTTCGCGCGCCACAAGGGGTACTGCACGCGCCGGCACGTGGACGCGCTCGTCAGCGAGGGGCCGTGCGAATGGCATCGCCGGTCGTTCGCCCCGGTGCGGATGCTCCTGGCGGGCACGCAGCTCCCGCTCGACCTCGAGTTCGAGATGGTGGACGAGGAAGAGCTCGGCCTCGACTGACGAACCGCATCACTCGCCTCCCGCGAGGACAACCCACCGATGGCAGACCCGCGCCATGACCTCGGCATCGCGGCCGAGCAGGCAGTGGCCGGATGGCTGGAGGCGAACGGCTGGCGGATCCTGGCACGCCGGCACCGAAGCCCCGGCGGCGGTGAGGTGGATCTCGTGGGGCTCGACCCCGGTGGCATGCTGGTGGCCATCGAGGTGCGTGCGCGGCGCACGGGCCGTGCCGGAAACGGGTCCGAGACGATCGATCCCCGCCGGACGGCTCGCATCGGGCGCACCCTGGCGGCCTATGCGGTCGAGCGTGGCGTCCCCCACGCCGGGCTGCGTACCGACCTCGTGAGCGCCGCGCCGGAGCCGGGACTCGGCGCACGCTGGCGTCTGCGACGGGTCCCCGACATCGGCGCCTGGTAGCTCGCGATCAGCCGCCGAAGAGTTGGGTCAGGACCCTGATGGAGGCGATGTACGGGCGGCTGACCGCGTAGATGCCGTGGTGGTCCGTGGCCCATTGGCCCTGGTAGTAGGCGGCAAGCACGCGGTCACGGTCGCCCTCGTAGCGGGCGAGGTAATGGGCGAGCAGCCGGACGCCGGCGCGAATGTTCTGACGCGTGTCGTCGATGTTCACCGTTGCGTCGAGCATGGCGTCGCCCACCCAGACTGCGGTGGCGGGCATCAGCTGCATGACCCCCACCGCACCGGCATGGCTGACCACGTTCTGCTGCCAGCCCGACTCCTGCCACGCGACGGCGAGGGCGAAGGCCGGCGGCACCTTGTAGCGATTCGCCTCCTCCACGATCAGCCGCCGCACGGCGTCCCGCTTCGCGACCAGCGCGGCCATCGAGGCCGGCATGCTCGGCGCTGGCGCCGATGCGGCGGTCGGGGCGGCCTTCGACGGGATGCTGAGGCGCTGGCCGGCGAAAATCCGGCTCGGATCGGTCAGGCCGTTGGCCCGCACGATCGTCGCGATGTTGACGCTGTAGGCGCGCGCGATGGCCGTCAGGGTCTGGCCCCGCGTCACGGTGTGCACACGGGACGGCGGCGCTGGCGTCGGTGCCGGCGGAGGGCTGGCCGTAACGACGGCGGCCGGTGCGGGAGCGGCCCCGGTGCGACCCGCGCCCGGGATCACGAGGCGCTGGCCGGTGTAGATACGGCTCGGGTTCGTGATCGCGTTGGCCTTCGCGACCGCCGCGATCGTCACGCCGTACGCGCGCGCGATGGTGGTCAAGTTCTGGCCCGGCGTCACAGCGTGCACCCGTGCGGTTGCGGCCGCGGGCGGAGCCGCCGGCTGCGCAGCGGGCTCGACGCCGACGCGCAGGCGCTGTCCGACGTAGATGCGGTTCGGGTTGGCGAGGCCGTTCAATTCAACGAGCGTCTCGATCGGGACGTGCTGCCGCTTGGAGATGTGGGTGAGGGTGTCACCGGGCTGCACCACCACGCTCGGATCGGCGGCGAGGACGACGGTGGCCAGGGTCGGTCCGACCGCGAGGACCGCCGCAAGCCCGGCGACGAGGGCGATCAGCCTGGATCGTTGCAATGAATCGTTCCTCCAGGTTCAGCTGCCAGCGGTCCGCCCGTTGCACACGGGCATCACGACGCGGGGCGGATGCTAGGAGGGATCCATGGAGGGTCAAGGTACCTGCGGATAGTGGGGGAGTACTTCGGTACCGTGCGGTGCCGTTCGGCACGGAGGGGTGGCTTGGGGGGACACTCGGACTGCGCCGATCCTCTGGTATACTCGTCGCCTCGCGCGCTCGTGCGAGATCCCATCACACACGCTCGGCTGATCCTGCCGGGTCCTCGGTGCCGTCGCGCGACCATGTCGCGCGCGGTGGACCCCTGGAGTCGACGTCGGGCGGAGGAACGAACCGGAGGTATCTCTTTGGCTGCCACCAGCATGAAGCAGCTGCTCGAAGCGGGCGTCCACTTCGGGCACCAGACCCGTCGCTGGAATCCGAAGATGCGCGAGTACATCTTCGCCGAGCGAAACGGGATCCACATCATCGACCTCGGCCAGACCGTGTCGCGCCTCGAGCAGGCGCTCGAGTTCGTTCGAGAGACGGTCCGTCGCGGCGACAGCGTCCTCTTCGTCGGCACCAAGAAGCAGGCCCAGGATGCGCTCGCCGAGGCGGCGCAGCGATCCGGCCAGCATTTCGTCAACACTCGCTGGCTCGGCGGGATGCTGACCAATTTCACGACGATCAAGCGCCGGATCCAGCGCCTCGAGGCGCTCGAGGCACGACGCGATGCCGGCGAGTTCGAGCGTCTCACCAAGAAGGAGGCGTCCAAGCTCACCGAAGAGATCAACAAGCTCAACGCTGTCCTTGGTGGAATCCGCAAGATGCGCCGCCTGCCCGGAGCCGTGTTCATCGTCGATCCGCATCGCGAGGAAATCGCGGTGGCCGAGGCGCGACGCCTCGAGATCCCGATCGTCGCGATGACCGACACGAACTGCGACCCTGACCTTATCGACTGGGTGATCCCGGCCAACGACGACGCCATCCGCTCGGTGCGCCTGATCTGCAGCCTCGTCGCCGAAGCGGCGAGCGTCGCACAGCAGGAACGCCAGGCGAAGCTCGACGAGGAGTTCGAGCAAGCGGAGGCGATGCCGCCGGTCGACGACACGGCCCTCGGCTCGGAGGCGGACTACACTGCGGCGCTTGCCAGCGGCGAGGCTCTCGTGTTCGAGCCGGAGCCGGAGGACGACGAGGAAGAGGAGCGCAGGGCGCGCGCTCGGCGCGCCGCCCATATCGAGGAGGGCGAGCCCGAGCACAACCCGGACCGGGAGCACGAGCGCCAGATCGATGAGCACCTCAAGGAGAATGAGCCGCGCCCGTAGGCGGCAGGCGGAAGGACATGACGAACACATTGACGATCAAGCCTGAGGACGTGAAGCGGCTCCGCGAGCAGACCGGTGCGGGGATCATGGATTGCAAGCGCGCGCTCGAGGAATCGGGTGGCGACTACGACAAGGCCGCGCTGTTCCTGCGCGAGAAGGGCCTGTCGACCGCTGCCAAGAAGGCGGGTCGCGTGGCGCGCGAGGGCATCATCACCAGCTATATCCACCATGGAGCACGGCTCGGCGTCCTGCTGGAGCTCAACTGCGAGACCGACTTCGTGGCTCGCACCGACGACTTCCAGCAGCTGGCCCGCGAGCTGGCCATGCAGGTCGCCGGCATGGCGCCCCAGTACGTCAGCCGCGACGACGTGCCGGCCGAGATCCTCGAGGAGCAGAGGCG
The DNA here is from genome assembly GCA_030862645.1 of Chloroflexota bacterium. Lineage (GTDB taxonomy): Bacteria > Chloroflexota > Limnocylindria > QHBO01 > QHBO01 > JACDBZ01. The sequence continues at coordinate 87,860 of JALZDF010000036.1, read as the reverse complement.
CCTCTTCGCGATCGACGCCGAGCGGGACGGCCGGCCGGCGGATCGGATCCCGATGATCGTCGAGGGCAAGCTGAACAAGTGGCTCGAGTCGGTGTCGCTGGTCGACCAGCCATATCGCGATACGGATCGCAAGATCGGTGATCTGATCACCGACAAGATCGCCCTGCTCGGGGAGAACATCAAGGTCGCGCGCTTCGTCCGCATGGGCGTGGGCGAGACGGCTCAGCCCGAGAGCGACGAGGCCGGCTGACGGTGCCTGAACCGGCGGCCACCGCGTCGGCAAGCACGCCACCCCGCCGGGTGCTGCTCAAGCTTTCCGGCGAGGCCCTGATGGGCGCGCACGAATACGGCATCGACCCCGAGGTCGTGCGTGCCATCGCCGGACAGGTGGCCGCGGCGAAGGACGACGGCACCGAGGTCTCGATCGTGGTCGGCGGCGGCAACATCTTTCGCGGGCTGGCCGCGAGCGCGCGCGGGATGGACCGCTCGACCGGCGACTACATGGGAATGCTTGCGACCGTGATGAACGGACTCGCCATCCAGGACGCCCTCGAACAGAGCGGCTGCCCGACCCGCGTCATGAGCGCCATCGCCATGAACGAGATCTGCGAGCCGTACATCCGGCGCCGGGCGGTGCGGCATCTGGAGAAGGGCCGGGTGGTGGTCATGGTGGCCGGCACCGGCAATCCGTACTTCACCACCGACACGGCGGCCACCCTGCGGGCGGTGGAGGTTCACGCCCACGTGATCCTCAAGGCAACGCGGGTCGACGGGGTGTACGATGCCGACCCCGAGAAGCACCCGGAGGCGCAGCGTTACAGCCGGATCGGCTACACGGACCTGCTGAGCAACCGGCTCCAGGCACTCGACGCGACCGCCGTGAGTCTGGCAATGGACAACGAAATGCCGATCGTCGTGTTCGACATGACGGTCCCCGGCAACATCACCCGGGCGATCGCGGGGGAGCGAATCGGCACGCTGATCTCAGGAGAGTGACCGCATGACGCACCAGGCGCTGATCGCGATCGAACCCAAGATGCAGCGCGCCATCGAGGCCATGGAGCGCGACTTCGCTGGCATACGCACCGGTCGCGCGTCGACCGCCCTTGTCGAGCGCATCACGGTCGACTACTACGGGGCGCAGACACCGTTGAACCAGGTGGCCGGCATCAGCACGCCGGACGCGCACCTGATCGTCATCCAGCCGTGGGACCGATCGGTCCTGTCGGCCATCGAGAAGGCGATCACGAAGAGTGACATCGGCATCACGCCCAACGTCGACGGCACGGTGGTCCGCCTCAACGTCCCGCCGCTCACGGAGGATCGGCGCAAGGAGATGGTCAAGCAGGTCCGGCGCCGCACGGAGGAGGCGCGCGTGGAGGTCCGCAACCATCGCCGCGAGGTGGCCGATGTCCTCAAGAAGGCGCTCCGCGACGGCGACCTGTCCGAGGACGAGGAGCACCGCGAGCTCGATGCACTGCAGAAGCTGACTGATCGGCACATCGAGGCGATCGACGCCCGCGCCGAGCGCAAGGAAGCCGAGATCCTGGAGGTCTGACCGGTGCCGGACGAGGTCCGACCCCGGCACGTGGCGATCATCGCCGACGGGAATCGTCGCTGGGCGCGCGAGCGAGGCCTGCCCGTGCTGGCGGGCCACATCCAGGGCATCGAGGCGATCCGCCCGATCTTGAAGCGTGCCCGCGACCGCGGGGTCGAGACGCTCAGCGTCTACACCTTCAGCACCGAGAACTGGAACCGGCCCGAGGATGAAGTGTCGGGCCTGTTTGGACTCATCGACGGAGCCGTACGGCAGTACACCGACGAGCTCATCAGCGAGGGCGTCCGGGTCCGCGTCATCGGACGCCTGCACGAGGCCCCATCCGATGTCCAGCGATCGATCCGATCCGCCGAGGAGCGGACGGGTCGGGGCACGCGGATGACGCTCAACATCTGCTTCAACTACTCCGGTCGCGCCGAGATCGTCGACGCCGCGCGCGCCCTGCTGGCGGCGCGGGCCGATCCGAATGGGATCGATGAGTCGCACTTCGCCGAGCACCTGTACACCTCCGGCCAGCCGGATGTCGACCTCATCATCCGCACCGGAGGCGACCAACGGACGAGCAACTTCCTGCTGTGGCAGGCGGCGTACGCCGAGCTGGTCTTCTCGGCAAAGTTCTGGCCGGACTTCACCGACGAGGACTTCGACGCGGCGCTGGCCGAGTACGTCCGCCGTGACCGGCGCTTCGGAGGGTAGGGTGCTCAGAACGCGGATCGTCACGGCCGCCGTGCTCGCGCCGATCATCCTGGTCATCGTGGTCCTCGGTGAGCCATGGCTCTCGCTGCTCGTCGGGGTGGCCGCCTTTCTGGCCCTCGTCGAGCTGGTGGGCATGCTCGACGCCGCCGGCCACCAGCCACCGCAGGTGCTCACCATCGTCAGCGGCATGGCGCTCGTCGCCGCCGGATTGGTCACGACCAACAGCGACAGCGTGGGCGGCGCGGTGGCCACCCTGGTGACGGCCCTCGACCCGCCCGGCCTGGTGGCTGCCACGGCGGTCGTCGCATTGCTGCTCCTGGCGGCCGTCGGGTTCACGCGCACCGACCCGCGAGCCGGGTTCATGACCTGGGCGATCACCTCGTTCGGCATCGCCTACGTCGGCCTGCTGCTGCCCGCCATCGTGCTGGTGGCGCACCTGGCGCCCTCCGGCGGCTCGGCGAGCACCCCCGTCGGCCTGTTCGGGATCGGCTCCGGCGCCGCCTGGACCCTGATGCTGGTGCTGGTGGTGTGGGGATATGACACTGGCGCCTACCTCACGGGGCGGCGGCTGGGCCGGCGGCGGTTGCTGGATCACATCAGTCCGTCAAAGACGGTGGAGGGGTTGGCGGGCGGCCTGGTCGTGGCCACCCTGGCCGCTGGCATCGGCGCGGCGCTCATCGGGCTGGAGCCCTGGCATCCGCTGGTCATCGGCCCGCTCGTCGGGCTGGCGGCCCAGGCGGGGGACCTGGCCGAGTCGATGCTCAAGCGGGCGGCCGGACGCAAGGAGTCGGGGTTCCTGGTGCCGGGACACGGCGGCATCCTCGACCGACTCGATTCGTTCCTCTTTGCGGCGCCCGTGCTGGCCGGCTACGCGCTGCTCGCCGCCGGACGCGTGACGTGACCGGCGTCGCCGTCCTGGGGTCGACCGGGTCGATCGGCCGCCAGGCGCTCGAAGTCATCGCCGCCCTGCCCGATAGGTTCGAGGTGCTCGGTCTGGCGAGCGCGCACGGCGGGGATGAGCTTTCTCGCCAGCTGAGCGATCGACCAGGCGCACGCTGGTGGTGCGCCGACGAGGGCCAGCGCCGGCTGGCGCCAGACCGCTGGGCCGGGGGAGGCCTGGCCGAGCTCGCGACACTGGAGGGCGTCGAGATCGTGGTCGTCGCAACCACCGGCATGGCCGCCCTGCCCGCCGTCGTCGCCGCGCTCCGCTCCGGACGGCGCGTGGCGCTTGCCAACAAGGAGACGTTGATCACCGGCGGCCATTTGGTAACGGCGGTCCTCGACGAGCTCGGCGGTGACCCTCTCGATCGCCTGCGACCGATCGACAGCGAGCACTCGGCCATCTGGCAGTGCCTCGTGGGGGAGCCGGTGGAGGCGCTGGCCCGCCTCATTCTGACCGCCAGCGGAGGACCGTTTCGCGGGCGCGACCCGGCGTCGCTCGAAGCGGTCAGCGCCGCGGAGGCGCTCGCCCATCCCACCTGGCGGATGGGCCCGAAGATCACCATAGACTCCGCGACCCTCGTCAACAAGGCGTTCGAGGTGGTCGAGGCCAAATGGCTGTATCGGCTGCCGTACTCTAAGATCGATGCCGTGATCCATCCCCAAAGCGTGGTGCACTCGCTCGTGGAGTTCGCCGACGGCTCGTACAAGGCCCAGCTCGGCCTCCCCGACATGCGTCTTCCGATCCAGTACGCACTCACGTTTCCCGAACGGCTGCCCTCGCCGGCCCAGCGCAGTAGCCCGCCCGACTGGGGCACCCTTGGGTTCGAGCCGCTTGTCGTCGGCGCCTACCCCGCCTACGACGCGGTCCGCGCGTCCGCCGAAGCCGGTGGGAACCGCGGCACCATACTGAACGCGGCCGACGAGATTGCCGTCGAGGCCTTCCTCGAGGGACGCATCGCCTTCCCGCGAATCGCGACCACCATCGCCGAAGCGGTGGAGCGTTGGGGCGCACCGGATGAGCCGACGCTCGAGACCATCGAGGAGCTCGATGCCGAGATTCGTGACGATCTCCGCTCGCGGCTGCTCCCGGACACGGTGGCCTGATGGAGACCATCGGCACCGTGGCCGCCTTCCTCGGCGTGCTGATCGTCCTGGTGCTGGTGCACGAGCTCGGGCACTTCGTGGTCGCCAAGCGGGCCGGGATCACGGTGGAGGAGTTCGGCATCGGCTTTCCGCCACGCATCACCTCCATCACACGGGGCGGCACCCGTTACAGCCTGAATTGGATCCCGCTCGGTGGCTTCGTGAAGATGCTCGGCGAGGACGGCGACGTCGAGCTCCGTCGTCTGCGCGAGCAGGGACTTTCCGGCAACGAGATCGAGCAGGCCATGGCGGGCGCCTTCAACCGCAAGCCGATCTGGGTGCGCGTGGGGGTGCTGCTTGCCGGCGTCGCCATGAACTTCGTCCTCGCCGCCGGACTCTTTGCGGTTGCGCTCAGCCTGCCGGCGCTCATCGGCCACGGACCGCTCACCGTCATCAGCGTCCAGGACAACAGCCCGGCGGATGGTCGTCTCGAGAAGGACGACGTCATCGTCGCGGCCGACGGTCGTTCGTTCGAGCGGTCGGCGGAGCTGACGGAGTACGTTGCTGGCCGCGCCGGCTTCGTCGTTGACTTCACCGTCCTTCGCGACGGGGAGGAGACCGATGTGTCGATCATCCCGCGCGCGGTGAGCGACGAGGACCGCGCTCGCGGCATCGGGCCGGTCGGCTTCGCCTATGAGCCCGCTCGCCTGGTCGAGGAGCCATCCACCGTGGCGGGGCCGCTCGACGCAGTGGGCCGCGGCACGGCGGCCGCCTGGACACTGGCGCTGCAGATCCCGGGTGGCCTGGCCGAGGCGGTTGGCGGCCTCCTGGGGCTCAATCCGAATGCCGGCGACGCAATGGGGCCGATCGGCATCGCCCAGGAGACCGGACGGGTGCTCGAGGCGCCGCTGGTGAGCCAGCTCCTGTTCGTCGGCGTGCTCTCCATCAACCTGGCCGTCCTCAACGTGCTGCCCTTTCCGCCTCTCGACGGCGGCCGCATTGCGGTCGTCCTCCTCGAGTCGGCCCGACGCCGAAAGCTACCCGCCGAGCGCGAGGCGCTCATCTACCTGACCGGCTTCGCGGTCCTCATCGCCCTCGTCATCCTGATCAGCATCCAGGACATCCAGCGGCTGGTAACCGGGGCCTGAGCGGACAGGAGCTATTGGAGCGGGCCCGTCAAATAGTTCCCCAGCGCCGCATGCCCGCATCGGGCGGTGCTGGGCCGCTTACAGCCGGTGGAGGTAGCGCGTGGCGACAACCAGGGCCGCTATCACCAGATAAGCGCCGGCGCTGAACGCGAGGAGGTACGCGGCGTCGCCGAAGTCCAGCGGGAGCCTGCGCTCCGTGATGGTTGCGAGCAACCCGAAGCCCATCGAGGCGACTGCGATAACCGAGACGGTGACGGCTCCTCGCGACACGCCTCGGAGTGTAACCTCGTGAGCCTCGCCATGATGCGCGGCCGGACCGCCGGTGCCGCGAACCAGTGCGTCTCCGGTGGTAGAACGGAGATTCGAGGGCTGATCGGCGCCGTGGATCGTCCGCCCAAGTCCGTCGGTCCATCCTCCATGGCGCCTCCTGGGTAGCGAGGACTAGGACTAAGGGACCCTATCCGCACACACGTGACGCCACCGATACTTCGCCACCTCATCCGGCTTGTAAGGTGACCACGCATGACCGTCCTCGATGGCTTCGCCGCGCGGCCCCCGCATTACGCGCTCCTGGTCGCACTAACCGCTGCCCTGTACCTTCTCGTCGTGGTGCAGTCGCCCCTCCACCCGATGCAGCGCAACGCCGCAGCGCTCGTAGGGGTCTGGCTCCTCATCGCCTCCATGATTCGGTACGTAGCTTCGCGCGCCGAGTCGTCTCGTGAGGCGGTTCGTTGGATTCCCCTTCGTTTCTCGGGAGACCTCGGCAGGTTTGAGCTTCGTCCGCGCGGCGACGGCCGACGCGTCGAGATACGAGCTGGATCGGAGATCGTGGGGGAGGCAATCGCGTCAGACGAGGGCGATGAGCTGGTGGTGGATTTCGAAGCCGCTGACGACGCGGAGTTGGAGGAGTTCGGTGCTGCCATTGGCCAGGCGATCGAGATGGTCGCCGTGGCCGATCAAGACTGCCCGACCGAGCGGCACGTCGCTGGGCCGGCGAGCTGGGGGAGTCGCCACCGCCAACTCATCGGCCACGATTGACCACGCTCATGATCACCGGCCGTTCGCCTTCGGAGACGCCGTCCACGACTCCCGAACGGCCGAGCGTTCGCTTCGGACCCGCGAGTGCGGAGTAGGGGGTTCTCGGGTATACTCCAGCACGGTTCGACCGACCAATCGACGAACCACAATATTGAACTGAGTACGAGGACGTGGGTCGGTTCGCCATCCCACGTCTTTGTTTGTCCCGTGTGAGTTTTCGGGGCGCGGAGCGAGGATCGGCCATGAATCGAGACTTCATCGGAGCACTGCTCCAGCTGAACGCCGAGAAAGGTGTGCCGCAGGAGATCCTGATCCGTACGTTGGAGCAGGCCATCGAATCGGCCTATCGGCGTAACGCCGATGCGCCGGAGAACGTGGTCGTGACCGTCAATCCCGAAACGGGCGAGATCAGTGTGGCGCGCGAGTACGAGGTCATGGCCACCACCGAGGAGGTCGAGGACCCCGAGGCGCAGATGTTCGTTGCCGATGCCCAGAAGATCGACCCGACAACCGGCGTGGGCGCCAAGGTCCGCATCCCGGAGAACGTGACGCAGGCGCAGCTCGGTCGGATCGCCGCGCAGACAGCGGGGCAGGTGTATCGCCAGCGGCTACGCGAGGCGCAGCGCGACGTTGTGTTCCAGCAGTACGCGGCCCGCGAGGGCGAGATCATGACCGGCACAGTGCAGCGCACGACTGACTCGGCCGTCGTGCTCGACATGGGCAAGGACGTGGAGGCGGTCCTGGCGGTCACCGAGCAGCTGCCGAGCGAGACCTATCGCATCGGCCAGCACCTGAAGGTGTACGTCATGGAGGTGCGCCGCACGACGCGCGGGCCCGTCATCGTGGCCAGCCGCACCCATCGTGGCTTCCTTCGTCGCCTGATGGAGATGGAGATTCCCGAGATCTACAACGGGACGGTTGTCATCCGCGGCATCGCTCGCGAGGCCGGCAGCCGCTCGAAGGTCGCCGTCGAGAGCCGCCAACAGGGCGTCGACGCCAAGGGCGCCGCCGTCGGGCAGCGCGGCGCGCGGATCCAGTCGATCGTGGCCGAGCTGAACGGCGAGAAGGTCGACATCGTCCTGTGGGACGAGGATCCCGGCCGCTTCGTCGCCGAGGCGCTCAGCCCCGCGGAGGTCCTCAGCGTGCGCATCGACGAGGAGCACAAGATCGCCAACGTGATCGTCCCGGAGCGTCAGCTCAGCCTCGCCATCGGCAAGGAGGGGCAAAACGCACGCCTGGCCGCCAAGCTCACCGGCTGGCGCATCGACATCCGCTCCGAGACCGGCGTTGCGAGCGCCGCCGCCGGCGGTGAGCACGCCGACGCGCCTGCGGGCGAGGAGGAGGTTCGCGCGGATGCCGAAGCGAAAACCTGACCATGTGCCGACGCGAACCTGCGCCGTCTGCCGAGAATCCCATCCCAAGCGGGACATGACGCGCGTCGTGCGCCAGCCCGATGGAACCATCCACCGCGACGAGACCGGCCGTGCGCCGGGACGCGGCACCTATATCTGCCAGAACCCGGCCTGCCGCGACAGGGAACGCAGCGTGGCGGCCGTGAAGCGAGCCCTCGGCGCCGAGCCCGCGCCGGGAACGCTCGAATTCGAGGGAGCACCACATGCCACCACGTAGATACCGACCACGCCGCGGGCCGCGCCCGCAGCGCAAGCGCACCGGAGGCGCCGCCGGCGCCGTCCTGACCGATCCCCAGGCGCCCGTCCGTCCGGCCGGGCCGGTCGAGCTGCCGAGCCAGGTGACCGTCAAGGACTTCGCCGAGACGCTCGGCGTCAGCCATGCCGAGATCATCAACGTTCTCATTCGCAACGGCATCTTTGCCACCGTCAACCAGGCAATCGACTTCGACACCGCCTCGCTGGTGGCCGCCGAGCTCGGGTTCGAGGCGACCGAGGGCGGCGCAGCCGAGCGGGCCGCAGCTGCCGCGGCAAGCGAACAGGATCTCGTCTCGCCCGGTGGACCCGGCGAGGGCGAGGGCAAGCCGACCCTGTGGACCGACGATGAGCCCAGCAAGCTGGTGAGCCGCGCGCCGATCGTGACGGTCATGGGCCACGTCGACCACGGCAAGACCAGCCTGCTCGACGCGGTCCGCGAGACGAAGGTCGCCTCCGGCGAAAGCGGCGGCATCACGCAGCACATCGGCGCCAGCGAAATCGTCCACAACGACAAGCGGATCGTCTTCCTCGACACGCCCGGCCACGAGGCCTTCACCGCGATGCGTGCCCGTGGCGCGCAGGTGACCGACATCGCGGTCATCGTGGTGGCCGCCGACGACGGCGTCATGCCGCAGACCAAGGAGGCGATCGACCACGTTCGAGCCGCACGCGTTCCAATGATCGTGGCGATCAACAAGGTCGACAAGCCGGATGCCAACCCCGACCGTGTCAAGCAGGAGCTGGCCGACAACAAGGTCCTGATCGAGGAGTACGGCGGCGACGTCATCGCGGTGGCGGTCAGCGCCAAGCAGCGGACCGGCATCGACGACCTGATGGAGATGATCCTGCTCGTCGCCGATCTCCAGGACCTCAAGGCCAACCCGGATCGCGACGCGATCGGCACCATCGTCGAATCGAAGGTCGACAAGGGCCGCGGCAACGTGGCGACGGTGCTTGTCCAGACCGGCACGCTCAAGGTTGGCGACGTCGTCAGCGTCGGCCGCACCTATGGCCGGGTTCGAGCCCTCAACAACGCGGCCGGCAAGCGGGTCAAGCAGGCCGAGCCGGCTTCGGCCGTCGAGATCATCGGTCTTCAGGGCCTGCCCGAGGCGGGCGACATCCTCCGCGTCGTTGCCGACGAGAAGACTGCCCGTGACGCCGCCGAGGCAGCCGATCGAGCGGCCGCTGGCGTAGACGGCCAAAAGGTGAGCACCCTCGAGGACATCAGCGCCCAGATCAAGGACGCCGAGGTCGCGGAGCTGCGAGTCGTGCTCAAGACGGACGTCCAAGGCTCGCTTGGCGCGATTCGCCACTCGGTGGAGCGGCTCAACACCGACGAGGTGCGGATCAACATCCTGCGCGAGGGTGCCGGCGACATCAACGAGAGCGACATCAACCTCGCTTCGGCGTCCGACGCGGTCGTCATCGGCTTCAACACGAAACTGGATGCGGGTGCGCAGCGCTCGGTGGACGCCACCGGTGTGGACGTCCGCATCTACGACGTGATCTACAAGCTCACCGATGACATCGGCCAGGCCCTGCAGGGGCTGCTGACGCCGAAGCTCGTCGAGCAGGTCGAGGGTCATGCCGAGGTGCGCATGGTCATCAAGGCCGGTCGCGCCGGAAACGTGGCCGGGTCGTACGTCACCGACGGCCGCATCGTTCGAGGCGGCCAGGCGCGCCTGTTCCGCGCCGGCGAGCTCCTGACCGACACGCGGATCACCTCGCTCAAGCGGTTCAAGGACGACGTCCGCGAGGTCGCCACCGGCTTCGAGTGCGGCATCGGCCTCGACGCGGATGACATCGCCGAGGGCGACGTCATCGAGTGCTACCAGATGGTGACCGAGCAGGCCTAGCCGATGAGCCAGCGTACGGATCGGCTTGATAGCCAGATCCGAGCCGAGCTCGCTGAGCTGCTCCACCGCGAGATGAAGGACCCGCGCGTCGGGTTCGCCACCATCACCCGCGTGGAGACCGCCCGCGATCTCGGCACCGCAAAGGTGTGGGTCAGCATCATGGGTACCGACGAGGAGCGTGACGCCACCATGAAGGCGCTGACCGATGCGGCGCCGTGGTTGCGGCGCCAGTTGGGCGGCCGGCTCACCGTGCGGCACATCCCGCAGCTGCTCATTCGCCACGACGACTCCATCGAGGCGGGGGATCGCGTCCTGCGCCTCCTGCGCGAGCTCGAGGACGAGGGGCGCTCGTGAGCCGCGAGGCCGTGGTGGCGGCCATCCGCGACGCGTCCCGCATCACCGCCATCTGCCACGAGAATCCGGATGCCGATACGCTCGGCTCGGCGATGGCGCTGCGCATGGCGGCCGAGCGGCTCGGCAAGCAGGCGGAGGTGGTCGCCGCCGACCCAGTGCCGGCGACCATTGCCCACCTGCCCGGCGCCAACGAGGTGCGTACCCGGCCACAGCTGGAGCCGGACCTGGCGGTGGTTCTCGACGGGCCCTTGTCGCGCACGGGGGCCATCGCCACCGAGGCGGGCGAGTGGCTGGCCCGCGCGCGTATCGTCAACATCGACCACCACGTCTCCAACGACGGAGCGGCGGCGTTCGCGGCCTGGATCGACCCGGAGGCGGCGGCCACCTGCGAGATGATGGCGCTCCTCATTCCGGAGCTCGGGATCGAGATCAACACCGACATCGCGACGGTGCTCACCGCGGGCATCGTGCAGGACACGCACACCTTCTCGCACCCCAACGCGACCCCACGCACCCTGCGCGTTGCGGCGGACCTGGTCGCCGCCGGGGCGCCGCTGTCGGCGATCCACCGCTCGATCTATGCCGACAAGCCCTTCAGCACGCTAGCCCTGTGGGGCCGGATCATGGCGAGCATCGACCAGCGCCGCGACGGGCGGATCGTCCACGCCTCGATGACGCTGGCCATGCTGACCGAGACCGGCTCGGACGCGGTGGCCTCCGAGGGGTTCATCGACCTCCTCGCCTCGACCAAGGCGGCCGACATCAGCGTCCTCTTCAAGGAGGTCGATGCCTCCCACGTCCGGGTCAGTGTCAGGACGTCGGCACGAGCCGACGCGGTGGCGATCACGTCGGCCTTCGGGGGTGGGGGACACGCGCGGGCAGCCGGCTGCTCGATCGACGCGCCGCTGGCGGAGGCAAGCACCAGGCTGCTCGACGGGTGCGAGCGCGAGCTCGATCGGGCCGATGCTCGGGGTCGTTAACCTCGACAAGCCGGTCGGGCCGACCAGCCACGACATGGTCGGCATGATGCGACGGCTGACGGGCACGCGCCGCATCGGTCATGCCGGAACTCTCGACCCGCTCGCGTCGGGGGTGCTCCCGATCCTGGTGGGCGCCGCGACCCGCTTCAGCGAGGAGCTGACCGGCGGTTTGAAGCGGTACGACGCCGTGATCCGGCTTGGCGCCCGCAGCGCGACCGACGATGCCGAGGGACCGCTGGAGGTCACCGACGGGCCCCTTCCGGACGCTGACGCCGTGCGCACCGCTCTCTCCGGCTTCGTCGGAACCTTCGATCAGATTCCCCCGGCCTTCAGCGCGCGCAAGCTGGGTGGTCGCACCGCGCACCGTGCGGCCCGCGCCGGCGACCCGCTGCTCCTGTCGCCGCGTCGGGTGACGGTCCATTCGCTCCATTTGCTCGCGCTCGAGCCGGCGGGCCAGCTGGTGGACGTGCGCGTGGACGTTCGCTGCGGTACAGGCACCTACGTCCGCTCCCTCGCCCGCGATCTCGGAGAGAGGCTTGGCTGCGGCGGCCACCTGCACGCGCTCCGGCGTACCGAGGCGGCCGGCCTGAGCGTCGCCGACGCAGTCACGCCCGAGCGCCTCGAGGCGCTCGCGTCGGAGGGCCGCCTTGCAGAGGCCGTTCTCTCGGTCGGAGACCTGCTCACCCTTCCCCGAGTGCGCCTTGATGCCAACGGCGCCGCGGCGTTTCGACACGGCTCGGCGCGCGCGCTCGACGGAGCCGGCGACGGCAGCGTCGCGGTTTTCGAGAACGAGAACCTCATCGGGATCGGATCGGTGGCCGGCGGCGTGCTTCGGCCCGACAAGGTGCTGCCGGCGTGAGCGCTCGCGGCCTGGATGAGCTGCCCACCATCGGTCCGGCGGTCATCACCCTCGGCGTGTTCGATGGCGTTCACCTTGGCCACCGTCATGTGCTGGACGTTACGATCCGGGCGGCGCGCGACCGGGATGCCGCGAGCGTGGCCCTCGTCTTCAGTCCGCATCCCGACGAGGTGATCCGGCCGGGAAGTCACGTCGAGCGCCTCCTGCCGCCCGACGTGACCCTCGAGCGGCTGGCGGGGGCGGGGATCGACCACGCGCTCGAGGTTCGGTTCGACGATTCCGTCCGCAGCATGGAGCCCGAGGCCTTCCTGGGCGCCCTCTCGCCGTCGATGGAGCTGCGCGGTATCACCATGACTCCCGACAGCGCCTTCGGGCGAGGCAGGGCGGGCACGCTCGATCGCGTCGCGGAGATCGGCGCCGAGATCGGTTTCGACTGCATTGCGGTCGAGCCGCTGTTGCTCGACGGCGCCGTGGTCTCATCGTCGCGCATCCGGGGCTTGCTGCGCGAAGGCCGCGTGGAGACGGCTGCCAACCTGCTCGGCTCCGCCCCGTTCTTGCGCGGTGCGGTCGTCCACGGAGACGAACGCGGCCGCGAGCTCGGCTTTCCGACCGCCAACCTCGCCATCGCGTATCCCGCCGCCCTTCCTGCGCTGGGGATCTACCTGGGGCGCGTCCACATTTCGGAGCGCGACGTCGGCCCCGACCATCCCGCCCTGGTCAGCGTCGGCGTGCGCCCGACATTTCATGACGACGGGCGCGTGCTGGTGGAGGTCTACCTGCTTGACTGGGATGGCGACCTGTACGACGCCACGCTTGACCTCGTGATCGACGCTCGCCTGCGCGAGGAGCGCCGGTTCGACTCGGTCGAAGCGCTGGTCAGCCAGATGCGCGCCGACGAGGCAGACGCGCGTCGCCGACTGGCGGGCGGTCCAAGGCACACCGACGCTCGATAGATCGAGCTGGCGAGCGGACGCGTGGCGCCCCACGCCCATGGCGGCCCAATCGGTCCTCTGCTAGACTCCGAACGTTACGGAAACGAATGTGGAGGAATACGTGCCGCTCGCCAAGGACGCGAAGAGCGCAATCGTTGACGAATATGCCACGCACGAGGGCGACACTGGATCGCCCGAGGTGCAGATTGCGCTTCTCACCGAGCGGATCAAGTCATTGACTGAGCATCTGCGCAGCTTCCCCAAGGACAATCACTCGCGCCGCGGGCTTCTGAAGCTCGTCGGGCAGCGCCGACGGTTGCTCGCGTATCTGGTCCGCAACGATGTCGACCGATACCGCACAGTGATCGGCAGCCTGGGGCTGCGCCGCTAGACACCGACCGCGATCGACCCAGGGCCGGACAGGCCCTGGGTCTCGCACATCTCACACCAACCTAACCGGGCATCCGCCCCCGCCTGACGCCTGCGCCGAGTGAGAGCGCGCCACGGGAATCGAGCGTCGGATGCCGAATCACTCACTGGAGGAATCAGTGGCAATCAAGCACGAAGCCGAAATCGGCGGCCAGGTCTTCAGCATGGAGGCCGGCAAGCTCGCCGAGCAGGCAGACGGAGCGGTCATCGTCCGCTACGGCGATTCGGTCGTCCTCGCGACCGCCGTCGCTTCCAAGGAGCCTCGCGAGGGCGCCGACTTCTTCCCGCTCACCGTTGACTACGAGGAGCGCATGTATGCCGCGGGGAAGATTCCCGGCGGCTTCATCAAGCGTGAGTCGCGCCCTTCGGAGGCGGCCATCCTGGCCATGCGCCTCACCGACCGTCCGATTCGCCCCCTCTTCCCGAAGGGCTACTACAACGACGTCCAGGTGGTCCTGACCGTCCTCTCCACCGACCAGGAGAACGACCCGGACATCCTGGCCCTCAACGGCGCCTCGGCGGCGCTCAGCATCAGCCACATCCCGTTCCAGGGCCCGGTCGGCGCGGTCCGCGTCGGGCGCATCGGCGGCGAGTTCGTCACCAACCCGACGAACAGCCAGCTGGCCGAGAGCGAGCTCGACCTCGTCGTGGCCGGCACCCGCGAGGCGGTCATGATGGTCGAGGCTGGCGCCAAGATCCTGCCCGAGTCGGTCATGGCCGATGCGATCGCGTACGGTCATAGCGAGCTTCAGAAGTCGATCGACCTGCAGGACAGGCTGGTCGCCTCGGCGGGGACGCCGAAGAAGATGCCCTTCGTCGGCCCCAAGGCCACATCGGTCATGCAGCTCGGCAAGGCGCTCTCGGAGAGCCGCAACGAGTTCGTCGTGTTCGACCTCGAAACGACGGCCATGAAGCCGGAGCACGGGTACATCGTCGACATCGCGGCCCTCCGCCTGCGAGACGGCCAGGTCGTCGACCGCTTCGAGTCGCTCGTGAACCCCGGACGGCCGATCGTCGGGCACCAGGTGCATGGCATTAAGACGGATGACGTGGCCAGTGCGCCGACCGCGTCCGAGGTGCTCGGCAGCTTCGTCGACTGGGTGGGGGAGGCGCCGATCGTCGCCCACAACACCTCGTTCGACGTGCCGTTCCTCCTGCGCCACCTGCCGAACGACCGCAAGTGGACGCCGACGGCCATCTACGACACGCTCGAGCTCGGATACCAGCTCTACCCAGATGCCGGCGGCTACAAGCTCGCCGACCTGGTCCGCTTCGTGTTCGGCCGCGATCACGCCGTCGCGCATCGCGCCATGCCCGACGCGGAGGCGACCGCTGAGCTCTTCCTGCACTTCACCAGCGGCCTCGCCGAGCGCCTCGATGCATTGCGCCAGGACATCGCCGACGAGGTGCGTCGCGCCCGCGAGAGCTACAACCGCGCGGAGCAGGGCGACCGGCTGGAGGACATCCGTCGCCGCCACGGCATCGGCTCGGCGCTGATGGACGCGCTCACCAAGGCGACCGTCCGCGAGCTCGTGCTGAGCGAGGATATCCGGATCGACGGCCGCGACACGAAGACGATCCGCCCGATCAGTGTGGAGGTCGGCGTCCTGCCCCGCACCCACGGCTCGGGCATCTTCACGCGCGGCCAGACGCAGGCGCTCTCGATCGCGACGCTCGGTCCCTCGAGCGATGTGCAGCGCATGGACACGATCTCCCCGGAGACCGAGAAGCGCTACATGCACCACTACAACATGCCGCCGTACTCGGTCGGCGAGGCGCGCTTCATGCGTGGCCCCGGCCGCCGTGAGATCGGCCATGGCGCGCTTGCCGAGCGGGCGCTGCTCCCGGTTCTCCCCGACGTGAGCGAGTTCCCCTACGCGATTCGCGTCGTGAGCGAGGTCGTCAGCTCGAACGGGTCGACCTCGATGGCCTCGACGTGCGGCTCGACGCTGGCACTCATGGATGCCGGCGTGCCGATCAAGGCCCCGGTTGCCGGCGCCGCCATGGGTCTGATCAGTGACAAGGAGACCGGCCGATACGCAGTCCTCACCGACATTACCGGCAAGGAGGACGCCTACGGCGACATGGACTTCAAGGTGACCGGCACCGCCGATGGCGTGACGGCTCTCCAGATGGACATCAAGGTCGCCGGCATCACGACCGAGATCATGCGGGACGCCCTGAACCAGGCGCGCGACGCCCGGCTCCACATCCTGGGCAAGATGACGGAGGTCATCAGCGCCAGCCGCGAGGAGCTGAGCCAGTACGCGCCGCGCATCACCACGCTGAAGATCCCGGTCGACAAGATCCGCGACGTCATCGGCGCGGGCGGCAAGGTGATCCGCCAGATCACCGCCGAGACCGGCACCCAGATCAATGTCGAGGACGACGGCACCATCCAGATCGCCGCCACCAGCGGCGAGGCCGCCCAGAAGGCGATCAACTGGATCGAGGGCCTGACAAAGGACGTCGAAGTGGGCAAGGAGTATCTCGGCAAGGTCACCCGGATCATGAACTTCGGTGCCTTCGTCGAGATTCTGCCGGGCAAGGAGGGCCTGGTCCACATCAGCCAGCTCGCCGACTACCGGGTGCCGCGGGTCGAGGACGTGGTCAGCATCGGCGACGAACTGATGGTCGTCGTGACCGAGATCGATCGTATGGGCCGCGTGAACCTGAGCCGCCGTGCCGCCATGGAGCGGCATATGGCCAAGGCCGGCACGAACAGCTGATCCGCAGCGGCCGCACTCGATGGGCAGCGCGGTCGAGTCGAACGGAGGCGCGGCTGCGCTGGCTCGGATAGCGGACGCGGTCCGCGGCTGCACTCGCTGCCCGCTTGCCGTGGGCCGCGCCCGCGCTGTGCCCGGCGAGGGGAACGTCCTGAGCGACGTCCTCCTCGTCGGCGAGGGCCCGGGCGCTCGGGAGGATCGGACCGGCCGCCCGTTCGTGGGGCCGGCCGGGCAGCTCCTCGCCGAGCTGCTGAGCGCCATCGGGTGGCACCGCGGCGACGTGTTCATCACCAACATCGTGAAGTGCCGCCCTCCCGGCAACCGCGATCCCGAGCCGGCTGAGATCGCGGCCTGCGCCCCGTACCTCGACGCGCAGGAGGGTGCCCTCCAGGCGGTTGTGGTCGTGACCCTCGGGCGGCATTCGCTCCAGCGCTACCTGCCGGGTGCCCGGATCGGCGCCATCCACGGCCGTCTGCGTCGCTCGTACAGCGGCCAGCACGTCTTCCCGATGTACCATCCTGCTGCGGCGCTGCACCAGGCCTCGCTGCGCGAGACGCTGTTCCGCGACATCCGTGGCCTGCCGGCGGCACTGCTGGATGCACGTCGCGCGCTCGTCGACGAGCACGCGGCATCGGTCCAGGCAGAGACGGTGGCGGCTCCGGTACCGGGTGGTCCGGAAACCTCCGCCGACGACGCCGAACAGATGACCCTCTTCCAGGAGCACTGAATGTCCGATTCCCTGCGCATCATTCCGCTGGGCGGGGTGGGCGAGGTCGGCAAGAACATCACCGTCATCGAGCTCGCCGACGAAATCCTCGTCGTCGACTGTGGCCTAGCCTTCCCCGAGCCGGAGATGCTCGGCATCGATCTGGTGATTCCCGACGCGACCTATCTCGCCGAGAACCGCGCTCGAGTGCGCGCCATCATCCTGACCCACGGGCACGAAGACCACACCGGCGCGCTGCCGTATGTGCTGCCCCTGATCCCCGGCACGCCGATCTACGCCACCCGCCTCACGGAGGGGCTGGTGCAGGGCAAGCTGCGCGAGCACAAGCTGCTCGAGTCGACCCCGCTCCACGTCGTCGAGCCCGGACGGGAGTTCGCAGTGGGGTCCTTCCGGATCCTCCCGTTCCGCGTGAACCACTCGATTCCCGACGGTGTGGGGTACGCGATCACGACCCGGCTTGGCACGATCGTCCATACCGGTGACTTCAAGTTCGACCATACCCCGCCCGACGGCCGGCGCGCCGACCTGGGGCTGATCGCCGAGATCGGGAACCGCGGGGTCGAGTTCCTGCTCAGTGACTCGACGCGCGCCGAGAAGGAGGGCTACACGCTCTCCGAGACGACCGTCGGCGAGAGCCTCCAGCGGCTGGTCGGTGAGGCCCCGGGCCGCGTCATCGTCGCCACCTTCGCCAGCAACATCGGTCGCGTCCAGCAGGTCATCGACGCGGCCTGGGCGCACGGCCGCAAGATGGTTGCACTGGGCCGCAGCATGGAGCAGAACACGGCCATCGCCCTGGAGCGTGGGTATCTCGACGCGCGTGACGGGACCCTGGTCAAGAAGGAGCAGCTGCAGCGCCTGCACAAGGAAGAGCTGGTCGTCATGACCACCGGTTCCCAGGGCGAGCCGATGAGCGGACTGACGCGCATGAGCAACCGCGATCATCGCAACATCACCATCGAGCCGGGCGACACGGTCATCGTGTCGGCCAGCCCGATCCCCGGCAACGAGGAGGCGGTCGCCAAGACGATCGACAACCTCTTCAAGGAAGGGGCGATGGTGCACTACGAGCCGCTGGTGCATTGCCATGTCTCCGGCCACGGCTCGCGCGAGGAGCTGAAGCTGATGCTCGGCCTGGTGAAACCGAGGCACTTCATTCCGGTGCACGGCGAATACCGCATGCTCGTGCAGCACGGCCTGCTGGCGGAGGGCGCCGGCGTCGACGTTGACAAGATCTTCGTCCTGGAGAATGGGCAGGTGGTCGAGTTCAACGGGCAGGTCGGGCGGATGGCAGGGTCCGTCAACGCCGGCGCCGTGCTGGTCGACGGGATCGCCGCCATCGACGGCATCGACGGGGTCGTGCTGCGCGACCGCCGAATGCTCGCCTCCGACGGGGTGGTCATGGTGGCGCTCACCATCGACGCGAAGACCGGGCAACCGGTTGGCGTGGCGGACCTCGTCAGTCGTGGCTTCCTGTCCGATCCGGAGGATCCGATCATGGGGGCCGCCCGCGACCACCTCATGCAGGCGCTGCGGCAGCGTCACGAGGACGAGCACACCGCGGAGGCCGGCTATACGAAGACGAAGATCCGCGACACCCTGAGCCGATACTTTCATCAGCGAACGAAGCGACGGCCCATGATCCTGCCCATCGTGATGGAGGTCTGACCCGGTCCGTGGCCACCCGACGGAGGACGACGACGCGGCGCCGACAACCTCGCCGGCGTCGACAGAAGAGCACGATGGTGCTGAGCGCCCGCTTCGTGCGCGAGGCGATGGCGTTCGTACTCCTCCTGCTCGCCATCATCAGCGTCATCGCGCTGTTCGCGCCGGATGCCGGAGCCATCGTGCGCCCCTGGCACGCACTCCTCTCGACGGCGCTGGGGTGGGGGATCGCCTTCGCCGGGCCGCTGCTGGCGGGATTCGCGGTCATGCTCTGGATGAAGACGATGCCGGCGGAGCGCTGGATGGCCGCCACCGGCGCCGCGCTCGTGGCGCTGGCTCTCCTCGGCATGTTCCACCTGTCGGTCGGGGGCGGACCGGAGGCCGTCAGCACCGGCCAGGGCGGGGGCGCCATTGGGTTCGCGGTGAGCGCCGTGCTGACCGGCGCGATCGGCGACGCGGGCGCCTGGATCGTGCTGGCCCTGCTGGCCATCGTCGGCCTGCTGCTCTACTTCAACATGACGCTGGGTGACCTCATCGCCGCCTACCTGGCCGACCGCGACGCGCGCCACGAGCTCGAGGCCGAAGAGGCGCGACGCGCGGCGGGGCGCCGCCCGCGTGCGGCCGAAGCCCGAGGGCCGGGAGAGACGTCGCCGGGGCCCGATGTCCGTCCGAGCTTGATCGACCGTATGCGCGACCGTCTGGCCGGCGGCGGCGATATGGACGAGGAGCCGCCGGTCATCCTGCGTCGCGAGCGGCCCACACCATCGGCGAACGGGGCCGTCCGTGCGATGTCGCCATCTCCGTCCGTCGCCGATGCGGAGCCTGACGAAGCGGCGGGAACCCATCCGCTGAGCGCCGAGCTGGAGCACACCGAGGAAGCTCACCTGGCGGAGGCATCCGCGGTGGATACCGTCGACGCCGCACTGGAAACCGTCGAGCGCGCCTGGGAGCTGCCGGCCCTCGATCTCCTCGCGAACGCGCCCGAGTCGTCGGCAGCCCAGATGGATCTGACCGCGAAGGGCCTCCGCATCCGCGAGACGCTTGCCCACTTCGGGATCGGCGTGAAGGTGGCTCGCATCCAGGAGGGCCCGGTCGTCACGCAGTACGCGCTCGACGTCGACCCGGGCATCAAGCTGAGCCGCATCGAGGGCCTGTCCGACAACCTTGCGCTGGCCCTCGCCGCGCGCAGCATTCGGATCGAGGCCCCCATCCCGGGCGAGCCGTACGTCGGCGTCGAGATCCCCAACTCTGCCTTCGACCTGGTGACCCTCAAGGAAGTGCTCGCCAGCCGCAGTCACGTCGAGGCCTCCAAGAAGTCGAAGCTCGCCTTCGCGCTCGGGCAGGACGTGGCCGGCCAGCCGTTCAGCGCAGATCTGGCCAAGATGCCGCATCTGCTCATCGCGGGTGCCACCGGCTCCGGCAAGAGCGTCTGCGTCAACGCCATCATCGACAGCTTCCTGATGAACGCCACCCCGGCCGAGGTGAAGCTGATCCTGGTCGATCCCAAACGCGTCGAGCTCGCGCAGTACAAGGGCATCCCGCACCTGCTGTGCGAGGTCATCGTCGAGCCCGACAAGGCGGTCAACGCGCTGAAATGGACCGTCGGCACCATGGAAAGCCGCTACGCCGAGTTCGCGTCGCGCGGCGTCCGCAACATCGGCGGCTACAACGAGGCCCTGCGGCCCGGCGAGCCGCGCATGCCCTACATCGTGATCGTGATCGACGAGCTGGCGGACCTGATGATGGTCAGCGCCTACGAGGTCGAGGCCACGATCACCCGCATCGCGCAACTGGCGCGCGCCACGGGCATCCACCTGATCGTCGCTACCCAGCGCCCCTCGGTGCAGGTCATCACCGGCCTCATCAAGGCCAATATCCCGAGCCGCATCGCCTTTGCCATGACCTCGGGGATCGACAGCCGCACGATCCTGGACACCACAGGGGCGGAGGACCTGCTCGGACGCGGCGATATGCTCTACCAGCCGATCGATGCGCCGCGCGCCGTCCGGCTCCAGGGCGTCCTGGTCACCGATGCCGAGATCGAGTCGGTGGCGCGGCACTGGCGCGCGCAGGGCGGCCCGCAGTATCGGCCCGAGATCACGCTCCCGCGCCGCGACGGCAAGCCCGGTGGGCGGCCCGGCGAGGAGGACGAAGACGATGACGCCGATGCCCTGCTCAGCCAGGCGGTCGACATCGTCCGCCGCTCCGACAAGGCGTCGGCTTCGCTGCTCCAGCGGCGGCTGCGCATCGGCTACGCGCGCGCCGCGCGCATCCTGGACCAGATGGAGGACCGCGGCATCGTCGGCGCCGCCGACGGCAGCCGCTTCCGCGAGGTGCTCGTGACCTCGGACGGCTGGGGAGGCGACGTGGGTCCCGACGAGGACGATGAGCCGTGACCGATCAGGTCCACAAGCTCGGGGAGGTGCTGCGCGCTGCCCGCGAGGCGAAGGGAGTGGACCTCGATCGGGTCGAGCGTGACACCAAGATCCGGGAGCGATACCTGTCGGCCCTGGAGCGTGGCGAGTACCGCGAGCTGCCCGGTGCGGTCTACACCAAGGGATTCCTGCGCAACTACGGCGCCTACCTGGGCTTAGATCCCGAGTACCTCATCGACCTGTACCGGCTCGAATCCGCGGCGGGCGCCGCCGAGCGCCCCGTCCCGCCGAGCCCCCCGCGTCCGATCGCCGTCCGACGCCGGCGCACCTTCGTGGTCACCCCCGGCGCCGTGGCGGCCGCCATCCTCACCATCCTGGTCGGCGCCTTCGTCGCATGGCTCGGCTACGAGTTCGTCAACTTCGCTCGGACGCCGGAGCTGCGGATCGTCGAGCCGGCGGGCGACGTGGCCGCCCACACCGGGGAGTCCATCACGATTCGCGGCATCACCGCCGCCAACGCCACCATCACGGTCAGCGGCCTTCCCGAGAATCCCAGTGCCGTCGCTGATGCGGACGGGAACTTCGAGATGACGGTTGGCCTGCTGCCGGGATCCAACGAGATTCGGTTGGTGGCGCACGACCCGGTCACCGACCGTCCCTCCGAGGAATTCGTGCGCCGCGTGAACGTCGTCTCCGAGGTGACCGGCAGCCCGTCACCCGGCGCGGTGGCGGCGATGCTGGACCAGCCCGAGGCAGACGCCACGCTCAGCGGTCCGGTGCCGATCGCCGGCACGGCGGCGCCTGCCGAGCAGCTCGGACTGGCGGCCGTGCTGGTGACGCCGCCGACGCTGAACTTTGCCGTGACCGATGCCGGCGGGGGGGCGGTCGAGCTCGACCGACCGGATCCGTCGGCGCCCGAGCCGGTGACGCTGACGGCTGATGCGGCCGGGGCGTTCACCGGCAGCCTCGCGCTGGCGCCGGGTACCTGGGACGTCGTGCTCACGCCGGCCGACGAGGAGCCGCTCACCCGGCGCGTCACCGTGCGTCCGGGTGAGGGACTATCGGGCTCGATTCGCCTTCGTGGCGGAAGCTCGTACCTGGAGATCGAGCAGGACGGCGCGGCCGTCGCCGGCGTGTCCGGCGGGATCAGCGATGATGGCGAGCGCATCGAGCTCGAGGCATCCGCCACCATCCGCATCCGGGCCGGCAACGCGGGTGCCGTGCGCCTGTCGGTCAACGGCATCGCGCTCGGAGCGATGGGCGCTAACGGGGCGGTCGTCGAGTGGCAAATCGCGCGCACGGGCGGCTGAGGGGCGAAGATAGGGGAGTCATGGCAGCAGATTCATCGTTCGACGTGGTGAGCGACTTCGACCAGCAGGAGCTGGTCAACGCGCTCGACCAGGCGCGGCGCGAGATCGCGACCCGCTACGACTTCAAGGGCAGCAAGGTGGCATTCGAGCTGGGCAAGGACGCGATCGTGCTGACCGCCGACGACGAGTACCGCGCTGGTGCCGCCAAGGACCTTCTGGAGTCGAAGGCGGTGCGGCGCAATCTCAGCCTCAAGATCTTCGAATGGGGCAGGGTCGAGCCGGCGGGCGGCGGCACGGTCCGGCAGGAGATCAAGCTCAGGCGCGGCTTGACCAGCGAGCAGGCAAAGGAGCTGTCGAAGCGGATCCGCGAGGGCTTCCCAAGGACGAAACCGATCATCCAGGGCGATGCCGTCCGCGTCTCCGCGAAGTCGCGCGACGAGCTGCAGGCCGTGATTGCCGACCTCAGGGCGCTCGACTACCCGGTCGCCTTGCAGTTCACCAACTATCGCTAGATCGATGCCGTCCAACCGCCCGCCCACCGACGACGAGCTCGACAACGCCGCCCGCCGGCTCGGGCGCGTGCTGGTCAAGCGCGGTTGGCAGATGGCCAGCGCCGAATCGTGCACGGGCGGCCTTGTCGGGCACGTGATCACCCAGGTGCCGCGCTCGAGCGACCACTTCCTGGGCGGCATCATCACCTACTCGAACGCCGTGAAGGACGAGTTGCTCGGCGTGCCCGCGGAGCTGTTGGACCGCGTCGGCGCCGTGTCCGCCGAGGTGGCTGAGGCGATGACCTCTGGAACGTTCGAGCGGTTCCCGGTCGCGCACCTGGCCATCGCGGTGACCGGCATTGCCGGCCCGGATGGCGGATCGGTGGACAAGCCGGTCGGGCTGACGTACGTCGCGGCCGCGCTCCGAGACGGCGGGGCCGTCGTCGAACGCCACACCTGGTCCCACGACCGGGCCGGCAACAAGCGAGCATCGGCCCTGGCGGCGCTCGAGCTGGCCGCGCGCCTGGCATCGGACGCGTAGGCGGTGGTGGAGCAGGGCGAGCGGATCCACGTCATCGGGATCGCCGGCTCCGGCGCCGCCGGAACAGCCGTGCTGCTCCATCATGCCGGGGCGGTCGTCGACGGCTGCGACCTCGAGGCCCCGTCACCGTACACGCCGCCGCTCGACGCCGCCGGCATCCCATACGCCGCAGGCCATGATGCCGCGCACCTCGCGGGAATCGACCGCGTCGCCATCTCGCCGGCACTGCGAGCCGTCCCGGGCCACCCGGAACTCGATGCGGCTCATGCCCGCGGGCTGCCGGTCGTCAGCTGGCAGTCACTCCTCGGCGAGATGCAGATGGCGCCCGGTCGCATCGGCATCGGGGTCACCGGCACCCACGGGAAGTCGACCACCACCGCGCTCCTCGGCCACCTGTTGGTGGCCGCCGGACTTGACCCAACGGTGGAAGTCGGCGCCATCATCGCGGCCTGGGGCGCATCCGTTCGGCCGGGAGCCGGCGCACCGTTCGTCGTCGAGGCCGACGAGTTCGGCGACAACTTCCTCAACTACCATCCCGCCGCGGCGATCGTCACCAATATCGAGATGGATCACCCCGACCACTTCGCCGATGAGGCCGCGGTCATGGACTCTTTCGAGCGCTTCGTCCGCGGCATGGGCACCGACCCGGCCCTCGGTGGACGGCTTCTCGTCGTCGCCGCCGACGACGCCGGCGCCGCGGAGCTCGTGCGGCGGCTTTCCGGCTGGGAGGGACGCATCATCCGCTACGGCCCCGGCGGCGACGTGACGGCCACCTCTGTCGCTCGAGAACGAGCCGGCTCCGCCTTCACCCTCTTCGACCAACGCTTCGAGATGAGCCTGGCCGGAGAACACAACGTCAAGAACGCCACGGCGGCCCTGATCGTGGCGCGCACCCTCGGCGCCGACCTCGACATCCTCGCCGATGCGCTCCGATCCTTCGCCGGCGCCGGGCGCCGGATGGAGCTCATCGCCGATACTGCGACCGTGACGATCTACGACGACTACGGGCACCACCCAACCGAGGTGCGCGCCGCCCTCGCCGCCGCACGCCAGAAGGTCGGCACGGATCGCCGCCTGTGGGCCGTCTTCGAACCGCACATGTACTCACGCACCGCCCTACTGCTCGACGACTTCGCCACCGCATTCACCGATGCGGACGAGGTCGTGATCGCCGATATCTTTGCCTCGCGCGACACTCAGGAGGCGCTGACGTCCACCAGCGCCGAATCGCTCGCGGATGCGATCGAGCGAGCCTCCGCGGTGCCGGCCATCGCCACCGGCGACGTCGATGCCACCACCGACTATCTCGCCGACCATCTCGGCGAGGGCGACGCGGTACTGGTGATGGGCGCCGGAAAGTCCTACCGGATCGCCCGCGGACTGGCCGATCGGCTGGCGGGGGACGGTGGACGATGATCGGCGTGCGCTCGGCCGTGCTGGGAGTGCTGCTGGCACTGGCGGTGACGATCGCTTACGAAGGGGTCGTCAGCCTGGTGGACGCTTCGGGCGCGCGCGACCAGCCGGCCCTGATCCTGATCCTGCTGCTTGCCGCCTTCCTCGGCGTGCTGACGGCCGTCGTCACGCGCATGCTGCGGCTGCCGGGTGCCACCGCCCCGACCGTGCTGGTCATGGGCTGGACGCTCGTGCCGGTCATCCTCGCCGCCATCCCGAGCGCCGCCACACAGCTCTTCGCCGGCGACGCCGCCCTCGGCGCCGGACAGGCGCTGGCTCTCGCCACTGCCACGATCGCGGCGGCGGTCACGCTCGGGGTGCCCGCGGAGCGTCGCTGATGGCGGACGACGACCGGCAGCTGCTCGACGACCAGATCGCCTACTACCGCGCGAGGGCCGCCGAGTACGACGCGACCAGCAGGTCGGACGGCGATCCGTTCGCCGCCCACGGCCATGCCATCCGCGAGGCGTTACGGGACTTCGCTCCCCGGGGCCGTGTCCTCGAAATCGCCGCCGGCACGGGCCAGTGGACCGGCATCCTGGCCGACCATGCCGCACGGCTGACCGTGACCGACGCGTCGCCCGAGATGCTCGACCGCAACCGCGCCAACGTCGGCGAGCGCGGAATCGTCTATCGGGTCGCCGACGCCTTCGAGCTCGCTGCCACGCACGATGAGGACGTCGTGTTCTTCGGCTTCTTCCTCTCCCACGTTCCGCCGAGCCGTTTTGCGGCGTTCTGGAGCGTTGTCGAGAGCCTCCTGGCGCCTTCCGGTCGGGCGTTCTTCGTGGACGAGGGCGACCATGGCCTGTGGGAGGAGGACTGGATCGATCGAGAGGCGGGCATCGTCCATCGCCCGCTGTCGGACGGGACCCCGCATCGCGCGGTGAAGGTGCTGTGGCGGCCCGTGGAGCTCCGCGACCGCCTCATCGACCTCGGGTGGGACGCATCGGTCACCGCCGAGGGACCGTTCTACTGGGGTACCGTCGGTCGGTAGTTGCATCCGCAACTACGTAGCGTATGATGGAGCCATGCCTGCCATCACCGTCGACGACATCTCTGTCCTTCCCCGCATCGCGACCCCGGATCCGCTCCTTGCCCGGCAACGCGCCGTGCGGGGGATCACCACCGCGCCACGCGGGTTCGAGGGCGATGGATTCCCGGTGCGCCGAGCATTCCACGGCGTCGATCTCGGCGACCTCGATCCGTTCATTCACCTCGACCAGATGGGGGAGGTCGAGTACGCACCCGGCGAGCCGAAAGGCACGCCCTGGCACCCGCACCGCGGCTTCGAGACGGTCACCTACATCATGGATGGCACGTTCGAGCATGCGGACTCCAACGGCGGTGGGGGAGTGATCACCAACGGCGACACACAGTGGATGACTGCAGGCGCCGGCATCCTGCACATCGAGAAGCCGCCCGAGGCACTCGTGGTCAGTGGCGGGCTGTTCCATGGCTTCCAGCTGTGGGTGAACCTGCCGAGCGCGCAGAAGTGGTCGCCGCCGCGCTATCAGGACATCCGGGCCGGCGAGGTCGGGCTCCTGTCATCCGCCGACGGGGGAGCGCTCGTGCGGGTCATCGCCGGCGAGGTGGCCGGCCACGCCGGACCCGGCTCCACCTACACGCCGATGTCGTTGGTGCACGCCACTCTCAGCCCGGAAGCCGAGCTAACGATGCCCTGGCGTGCCGACCACAACGCACTCGTCTACGTGATGGCCGGCGCCGGAACGATGGGTGCCGAGCGGATCCCGGTGCAGACCGGTCAGCTCGCGGTCCTGGGCGCGGGCAACGCGCTGACGGTCGCGGCCGCGCGCAGGCAGGAGAGCCGCAGCCCGAACCTGGATGTGCTCATCCTGGGGGGACGCCCGATTCGCGAGCCGGTGGCCTGGGCTGGCCCGTTCGTGATGAACACGCGCGAGGAGGTCATGCAGGCCTTCCAGGACTACCAGGCGGGCCGCCTCGGCACGATCCCAGCCGTCCATAACGCCCCCACCACCCTCACCGAGTCGAGCGACGCGCCGGAGGCGTGAGCCGGTGGAGACGCACAGGCATCAGTGGTCCGTCGTCGGCTTCTTCGTGCGCGACGATCGGCCGATAGTGCGTCAGCGCTGCGCTTGCGGTGCCAGTCGCAGCATCCCGGCATGGGATCGATCCCGGGCACCAGCGGAAAACGCCGGCAGGTAGGCGTCCGTCGCATCAGGCGATCGGCCGCCGCATCGCCCAATGCGGGGGTCCACCGGGGAGCAGCGTGACCTCGCGCTCGACCCGGAAGCCGAAACGCTCGTAGTACCCGACGTTGTCGGGCGCGCTGGTCTCCAGGTAGGCAGGCCGCGAGTCGGCGTCGGCTCGCTCGAGGCCCTGCTCCAGCAGCCGCCGGCCGATGCCGCGCCGTTGGACGTCGCGTGCGACTCCCAGGATCTCGAGATACCACACCGGGTCCTTCGGGAAAGCCTTTTCGACATTGGTCCCAAACTCGACATACCGGGCAAACCTCCGCGGAGCGCTCCCCAGTACCGCCAGCATCGCCCGCGCCGCTCGCAGCTTGCGCGTGGCGCTCATCGGAAAGGCACCCGGCGCCAACCAGATGGCCGCGCCGAGCAGCCGCCCGCCACCACCGTCGTCGGTCGCCATGGTGGCCGTGCCCAGCGAGGCGGCGTCCCGCGCCGCGACACCGCATGTCGTGCGCAGGGCGGCGCGGCGCTGGATGACCTCCGGGTAGAGCGCTGTCCATGCCGGATCGTCCTCCAGGCTGGAGGCCAGCAGCCCGGCGGCGCTGCCAGCACGGACGATCGGAAGCGGGCGAACGCGCAGCTCCGACAGGAGGGCTCCATTCATGCCCGAAGCGGCCGCATCATCGGTGCCATGTCGCCTGGCACGCACCCCAGCCGCTCGACGGGTCGGGCGTGATGCCGCACAATGGCGCCGCCGCACCGGAGGCGCCGATGGCCGCCGGGGCTGTCTTCAGAAGGCGGATATCCATTCCCGAGCACAGGCGTACGCCCAGCGATCCTGACGAGCCCCGGCCCCTGGCCGATGACCTCGCTGAGGCTCGGCGCCGCGTGGCGGAGCTCGAGGCGCGGGAGGCGGAGCACGAGCGATCGGAGAGCGTTCAGCGCGCGCTGTACCGCATCGCCGAGACGGCGAGCGCGGCCCAGGACATGCCATCGTTCTATGCCGCGATCCATCGCATCGTCGGCGAGCTCATGTACGCAGACAACTTCTACATCGCGCTGCACGACGCCGAGCGGCAGGCCATCAACTGGCCGTATTACGTGGATGAGATGGACCCCGACATCCCGGATCCGAGCATCTGGGAGCGGTTCGGGGTCGGCAACGCACGCGGCCTGACGGCGTACGTGCTGCGGACCGGTCGCGTCGAGCACGTGACGCGCGACCGATGGCGGGCCCTCATCGCCAGCGGCGAGATCGATTCCGTGGGCGTCGAAGGTCACGATTGGCTCGGCGTGCCGCTCCGCTCAGAGGGCGAGACCGTCGGCATCATCGTGGTGCAGACGTACCGCGAGGGCCAGACCTTCACGACCGACGACGTCGAGCTCCTGACTTTCGTCGGGCAGCACGTGGCCCAGGCACTGACGCGCGCACGCGCCATCGAGGAGACCCGGCAGCGCAACGCGGAGCTCGCCGTCGTCAACGAGATCGGCGCCGCGCTCGCCCGTCAGCTTGAGTTCGACGTCATCATCGAGCTGGTCGGTGAGCGGGTACGCCGAATATTCACGGCGGACTCGATCTTCGTGGCTCTTTACGACGAGGAAACGAAGACGATTCGCTTCGCGTTCGAGATCGACGAGGGTGAGCGCGTCCACACGGATCCGATCGAGCTTGGTGCGGGCCTGACGTCCACGGTCATTCGCACCAAGCGGCCGCTCCGCATCATTGACGCCGAAACGATGCGCCGGCATAACCCGATCATCGTCGGCACGGCGGACTCGCAATCGTGGCTGGGAGTGCCGATCCTCGCTGGCGAGCGCGTGATCGGCGTGATCGGCATCGAGAGCACGCGACCCGGGCTGTACTCAGATGGCGACGAACGGCTGCTCTCCACGCTCGCTTCGAGCATGGGCGTGGCGCTCGAGAACGCACGGCTGTTCGGCGAGACCAAGCGCCTGTTGACCGAGACGGACGAGCGGGCGGCCGAGCTCTCCATCATCAACAGCGTCCAGGAAGGGCTGGTCCAGAACCTCGACATGCAGTCGATGTATGACCTGGTCGGCGACAAGATCCAGGAGATCTTCGATGCCCAGGTCGTCGACATCGGAATCTTCGATTTCGACGCTGCCCTGCTGCGCTTCCCATACTCCATCGAGCGCGGAGTTCGCTTCCCCGACGAGCCGACCCCCCTCGCCGATGCCGTGATGACAGGCCGCCTGCTGGAGTCGCGCCAGCCAATCCTCATCAACGACGTCCCCGGGTTCGAGGCGGAGAATGGCCGCACGATCATCGTCCAGGGCGAGGCAGCCCTCTCGGTCCTGATGGTGCCGATGATCGTGAACGGCGAGCTACGAGGAAGAATCTCCCTCCAGAACCTCGACCAGACCAACGCCTTCTCGGAGCAGGACGTCCGGCTGCTCAGTACGCTCGCCGCCAGCCTGAGCGTGGCCCTCGAGAATGCCCGCCTGTTCGACGAGACGAAGCGCCTCTTGACCGAGACGGATGAGCGCGCCGCCGAGCTTGCCATCATCAACAGCGTGCAGGAGGGCCTCGCCGAGAATCTCGACATGCAGGCCATGTACGAGCTCGTCGGCGACAAGATCCAGGAGATCTTCGATGCGCAGGTCGCCGATATCGGCATCTACGACATCGTCGCCGGGACGCTGTCGTTCCCGTACACCATCGAGCGCGGCGTCCGCCTCCCCGACCGACCGATCCAGATCTCGGACTCGGAAATGTCGCGGACCGTGCTCGAGACGCGGCAGCCGGTTCACATCCCCGATATCTCGACGTGGCAACGCGAGAACGATGTACCGGTGAGCGTCCAGGGCGAGGAGGCGCAGTCGGTCCTCCTGGCGCCGATGATCGTGGGTGGGGAGGTTCGCGGCCGGATCTCCATCCAGAACCTCGACCGCACCGATGCCTTCAGTGAGTCCGACGTTCGGCTCCTCACCACCCTCGCCTCGAGCCTCAGCGTCGCGCTCGAGAACGCCCGTCTCTTCGATCAGACGCGGCGCCTGTTGGCGGAGACCGATCGGCGAGCCGCAGAGCTCGCCATCGTGAACAGCGTGCAGCGCGGCCTTGCCGCGGAGCTCGACGTCCAGGCCATGTACGAGCTGGTGGGGGAGCGGGCGACCGACGTGTTCGACGCGAACGTTGTCGACATCGCGATCTTCGATCGTGACGAGGACTTGATGCGGTTCCCGTTCATCATCGAGCGCGGCGTGCGACTCGACGATCATCCCGGGCCGGTGATCGGCTTCCGACGCAGGGTGATGGAGAGCGGCCAGCCTGTGGTGGTGACCAATGACCTTGCGGCCCAGGCGGCGGCCGTCGGCCAGCCCGCACAGCTCATCGGCGAGCCGGCCAGGTCGGCGATCTTCGCGCCGCTCGCCCTCGGCGAAGAGATCCTCGGCGTCATCAGCCTGCAGAACCTCGACCGCGAATACGCCTTCAGCGAGGCGGACGTGTCGCTCGTCACCACGATCGCTGCCAGTCTGAGCATCGCCCTGCGCACCGGCCGTCTCATCGACGAGACGCGACAGCGCGTATCCGAGCTGGGCACGATCAACGAGGTAGGCACGGCGATCACGGCTCAGCTCGAAGTCAATCCACTGCTCGCGCTGGTCGGCGACAAGACCCGCGAGGCCTTCAATGCGGACATCGCCTACGTCGCGCTGCTGGACGAAGACTCGCGGATGATCGAGTTCCCGTACTACGTCGAGAAGGGCACGCACCAGCCGCAGGCTCCCTTGCAACTCGGCGAAGGACTCACCTCCCGCGTGATCGAGCGGCGGGAGTCCCTGCTCCTGAATCGCGAGGCCGACTGGGACGCCCTGGGACAGCGCGGCGTCGGAACGCTCGCGCGGTCCTGGCTCGGCGTGCCGATCTTCGCCGGCGAGCGCGTCATCGGTGCCATGAGCGTCCAGAGCCTGAGCCACGAGGGACGCTTCACGGCCGCCGACCAGAGCCTGCTCTCCACCATCGCTGCCAATGTCGGGGTAGCAGTTCAGAACGCCCGACTCTACGCGGAGACGCGGCGGCGCGCCGAAGAGATGGCCGCCCTCGCCGAAGTAGGACGGGAGGTCTCCGCCACACTGGACCTGTCAGTCGTGCTCGAGCGGGTCGCCGACCGCGCCAGGGCCCTGCTGGGGGCCGATACGAGCGCCGTCTTCCTGCCCCAGGGGGATGGGGAGCAGCTGCGCGCGACTGTGGCCCTCGGGGCCATCGCCGATGCGGTCCTGGCGGATGCCGTCACCCGCGGCGAGGGGATCATCGGTGACATCGCCACGACGGGGCGTGCCGAGCTCGTCAACAGCACGAAGAGCGACCGACGGTCGCTACCGATCCCTGGTACCGACGAGGACGACGATGACCGGTTGATGGCCGCACCGCTGACCATTCGCGACGAGGTGGCCGGCGTGCTCGTCGTGTGGCGGAGCGCGGACGCCCTGCCGTTCACCAGTGCCGACCTCAGCTTCCTGGGCGGCCTCTCGCAGCAGGCGGCAATCGCCCTCCAGAACGCGCGGCTCTTCACGGACGCCGAGGAGTCGCGCAGGATCGCCGAGCAGGCCAACGAGGCAAAGAGCAGCTTCCTGGCGGCGATGAGCCATGAGATCCGAACGCCGCTCAACGCGATCATCGGCATGAGCGGGCTGCTGCTCGACACGAGCTTGGATGAGGAGCAGCACGAGTTCGCCGAGACGATTCGCACGTCCGGCGACGCGCTCCTGACCATCATCAACGACGTGCTCGATTTCTCGAAGATCGAGGCGGGCCGCGTCGAACTCGAGTCGACGCCGTTCGTGCTGCGCGACGCGGTCGAGGCCTCGCTCGACATCCTGGCGCCTGCAGCCGCGAAGAAGGGCCTCGAGCTGGTGTACGCCGTCGACGAGGACCTGCCCCAGGCATTGAGCGGCGACGCCGGCCGCCTGCGCCAGATGCTTCTCAACCTGCTGTCTAACGCGGTGAAGTTCACGGATCGCGGCGAGGTGGTCGTCACCGTCGCCGGTGAGCGCTCGACAGCCAGTCGCGCCGACAGCTGGGACATCCGGATCGCCGTCCGCGACACGGGCATTGGAATCCCTCCCGACGCGATGAGCAAGCTTTTCCAATCGTTCACCCAGGTGGATGCCTCGATTGCGCGACGCTACGGCGGGACGGGCCTGGGCCTTGCCATCAGCCGCCGGTTGGCCGAGCTCATGAATGGCTCGCTCACCGCAGAGAGCAGCGGCGTGGCGGGGGAGGGGACCGTCTTCCAGCTCGCCATTCGCCTGCCAGCCGCGCCCGCCGACTCCGTTGTGTCGAGCCGGCCGATGCGGATCGAGGCTGATCTGAGCGGCAAGACCGTCCTCGTCGTCGACGACAACGCCACGAATCGGCGCATCCTGGTGGCGCAGACCGCCCGGTGGGGGATGGTGCCGCGGGAGACGGGCTCGCCGATGGAGGCGCTGGGTTGGCTCACCGGCGGTGCGAGGTTCGATCTAGCGCTCGTCGATCTCGTCATGCCCGAGCTCGATGGGCTGCAGCTGGCCGAGCGGATGGCCGCGCTCGGCGACAACGGGGCGGGCCCGCCCATCCCGGTCGTGATCCTCTCGTCGATCGGCCTGCGCGAGCGCGAGAACGCGCCGCTGGCGGCATGGCTCGCAAAGCCGGTGAAGCCGTCGGCGCTGCACGACACGATCGCCACCATCCTGTTCGGGAGCGATGCGAGCCCACGGTCCGCCGCGAGAGCAGCGCAGGCTGAAGGTCGCCCGCTGGGCGACCGTCATCCGCTGCGCATCCTCCTCGCGGAGGACAACCCGGTGAACCGGAAGCTCGCCCTGCGCCTGCTCGCCCAGCTGGCCTACGAGGCGGAGGTGGCGACCGATGGACTGGAGGCCATCGCCGCGGTCGAGCGAGACGAGTTCGATCTCGTGCTGATGGACGTGCAGATGCCCGAACTCGACGGGCTCGAAGCGACGCGCCGCATCCGCTCGCGCTGGCCGGATCGAGACATTCGCATCGTCGCGATGACGGCGAACGCCATGGCCGGCGATCGCGAGGCGTGCCTGGCGGCGGGCATGGACGACTACATCTCCAAGCCGATCCGACCGTCCGAGCTGGTGGCGGTGCTCGAGCGGACGGCGGCACATAACGTGGCGGGCGCTGCCGATGGTGGATGAGAAGGTTCTCGAGGAGCTGCGGGCGTCGGTCGGCGGGGACATGGCCTTCGTGCGCGATCTGATCGACGCCTACGTGACCGATAGCGCGGGCCAGCTGGAGGCCATCGAGGCGGCCCTGGCCGCCGGTGATGCCGAGGCTCTGGTGCGACCGGCACACACCCTGAAGTCGAGCAGCGCCACGGTGGGGGCCATGGACCTCTCATCCCTGGCCCGAACCCTCGAGATGGCCGGCCGCTCCGGCTCCCTCGTCGATGCCGAGACAAGGACTGCGGCCGAACGATTGCGTGCCGCATCGGACGCCGCCGTGGCGGCGCTCCGGAGCTGGGTCGCCGGAGTCGACGGCCGGTGATGGATGCACCGACGGCCCTGGTCGTGGACGATAGCCGCGTCAACCGGCTTGTCCTGGTTCGGCAGCTCGCGACGCTCGGGCTCGAGGCGCTCGAGGCGGAGAACGGTGTCGAGGCCCTCGACCTGCTTCGCGCCCATGCCGGCGTCATTGACCTCGTGCTCCTCGACGTCATCATGCCTGAGCTCGACGGCTACGAAACCCTGGCGGCCATGAAGGGTGACGAGGCCATCCGCCACATCCCGGTCATCATCGTCTCCGGCGTCGAGGAACTGGAGAGCGTGGTCCGCTGCATTGAGCTCGGTGCGACCGACTATCTCACCAAGCCGATCAATCCCCGGATCCTGGGCGCCCGCATCAGCGCGTCGCTGAACGCAAAGAAGCTGCGCGACATGGAACTCGAGTTCATGGAGCGGCAGCGCATGCTGACCGAGACCATCGAGCGTCAGAAGGCCGAGCTCACGCGGTTCCTCTCACCGCAGGTCGCGGCGCTTGTCTCGTCGGACGAGGGCGAGCAGCTGCTGGCGGGCCACCGGCGCCAGATCACGGTTGCCTTCTGCGACCTGCGCGGTTTCACGGCCTTCGCCGAGCAGGCCGATCCCGAGGAGCTGCTCGGCGTGCTCGGCCAATATCACCGCATGATGGGCGCGGCGATCACCGAGCATGGAGGCACGCTCGAGCACTTCGCGGGCGACGGCGTGATGATCTTTTTCAACGACCCGGTCGTACAGCCCGATCACGTCGAGCGCGCCGTGCGCATGGCAATCGACATGCGCGATCGCTTCGCGGAGCTCAACGACGGCTGGCGGAAGCGCGGCTATGAGCTGGGCTTCGGGGTCGGGATCGCCGTCGGCTACGCGACCCTTGGCCGTATCGGCTTCGAGGGGCGCTACGACTACGGCGCGATCGGCAACGTGGTCATCCTCGCGTCGCGACTGAGCGGCCAGGCCGGCGCCAACCAGATCCTGCTGAGCCAGCGCGCACACGCCATGGTCGAGCGCGTGGTCGAGGTTGAATCCGTTGGCGAGCTCACGCTGAAGGGAATCAGCCGGCCGGTCGCGGCCAGCAACGTCGTCGCCGTTGTGACTTCCACCTAGATCGCTCGACGTTCTGCGGACGTCTGCGATCCGGAACCAGCACCTCGCCGATATTCCAAGGCTCGCGCGTCGTCCGAGAAGGGGGAGCGGGGTGTCACATGCCACGGTGCTGCTGGGCATACCGCGGTCGTCGAGCCGGAGTTCGAAATCAGCGCGGTGGGTCGCGGCTGACGGTCGACCAGATCAGGGGTCGCCGCCGCGCTACTGCGCCGTCCAGCCTCCATCGACGCGGAGGACCGTGCCGGTCACCAGCCCTGCCGCCGGCGAGGCGAGGTAGAGGACGGCGCCCGCGACGTCGGCTGTCGTGCCGAAGCGCCCGGCCGGGATGCGAGCAAGAACATCGGCTGCGAACGCAGGATCATCCAGGCGCGCCGCCGTGCCGGGTGTGCGAACGAAGGTCGGCGCAACGGCGTTGACGGTCACGCCATGCGGTGACCACTCCAGCGCCAGCACCCGCGTCAGCATGTTGATCCCGCCCTTGCTGGCCGAGTAGATGGCATGGCGCGGTATCCCGACGAGCCCCGCCTGGGAGCTGAGGCTGATGATGCGACCGTAGCCACGTTCGACCATGGAGCGCGCCACCGCCTGGGTCATGAAGAAGAGGCCTTTGAGGTTCACGTCCATCATCTCGTCCCAGTCAGCCTCAGTGATGTCGAGCGCGTCATGATTCGTCCCCAGGCCGGCGTTGTTGACGAGGATGTCGATTCGTGCCGCTTCGTCCAGCAGCCTGCGCACGGCCTGGTCAATCGACCGCCGATCCGTCACGTCGAGCTCGAGCGCCATCGCGCGGCCGCCCCGAGTCTCCACCTCGGTCACGAGATCCCGCGCGTCCTCGACGCTGCGCGTGCCGGCGGCAACGGTGGCGCCGGCGCCGGCGAGGGCAAGGACGAGGTCATGACCGATGCCACGCGATGCGCCGGTGACCAGCGCAACCTGCCCAGCGAGGCTGAAGTCCGGATGCTTCATTTCGGCGTGCCGCCCCCATGCGTCCACCTTGGCGCGGCGCGCGGACCCGGACGCGGCAGCGGCGCGCCCTCGACGAACGCGGCCAACGCGTCCGGGCTCGGCTCGCCGATCTGTGAACCGCGGACCAGCACGGATGAACGGCCGTCAGGACGGCGTCGTGAAAAACAGGGGAGATTCATCGGCCAGGATGGCTTCCTTCTCTAGCTCGGATCCACTCAGACGACGATGACGTCGGCGTATCGCTCGCCGAGTCTCCGGGTTGACCGTGTCCGGACGCGCATTGCGGAAAAGCAGGAAAAGCTGCGCAGCCGACATGGTAGTAGTGCCGATCCTCGATGTGATGGAATGATCCGCCTGACAGCGGTGGGTCCGCAATCGCGGGCATCAATCCATCCTTGAGGGCGGCGGCACGAACGTGGGCTGCCCGGTGGGCCGCCCACGCCTGGGTCGTCGTGACGATCGGTCAGGGCACCTCGAAGCGGATCGGGGCCACATTGCCCGCAGCTCCTCACTCAGCGGCCGCTCACTGCTCAGGAGGCCGGCGGTTGGATGGCACGAACCGGTACGGCGAAGGTGAGGCCGGTTTTCGGACGTTCCGAAGCGATTTGCCCACCGTTCACTGACTCCCGCCAGAGGTAGATCACATAACATACATTTGCGGAAGTCCCGAAGAGTGTGCGGGACTGAGTAGCGGGCTAAAGGCGCCGCAGGTGGTCCTACCGATCAGGACCGATGGTCCTATGCTGCGCGCTTCCGCGACCCGATAGGCTGCAAGCATGCGACACACCCTCTGGTCCCTGGCGGTCGCGGGACTCGGTCTCGGCAGCCTCTCCATGGTCGGCGGAACCGCCATCGGCGGCGAGCTCGGACCGCTGGCGGTCGGTTATGGCCTGCTCGTCGCCCTGTCAGCCCTCTACCTGGTCATCGGCCTCGCTACCCGCGAGCACATCTGGCGGCGACTGTCGGCTCCGACCGGACGACCGTCGGCCGACCGCCTCGCAGGTCGCCGCGTCTTCTAGCCCGCGCGGCGCCGCTGGCGCAGCGCCTCGAAGCCGATGATGGCCGCCGACGTGGCCGCACCCAATTCCGGAGCGCGCTCCCGCCCGTAGCCGATCCTAAGCTTCAGGTCCGCCCGGTCGACGAAGGAGCGCGTGACGCCACGGCGCTCTCCGCCAATCAGCACGAACAGGCCCCCCGACAGGTCCGCCTGCCCAAGCTCCACCGCATCGTCCGACGAGACGGCGCAGGCGACGCGCATGCCGCGGCGCCTGCAGACCTCGGCGGCCTCCTCGGCCGATTCGGCGCGCGCGCTGGGCATGAGCTCGCTTGCCCCGGCCGATGCGCGGGTGACGGTCCCGACCGCCGTCTCCCAGCTGCGGCGCACCACCAGCGCGTCGACCCCGGCCGCATAGAGGGCTCGGACCGCCTGGCCGAAGTTGAACGGGTCCTCGATGCCGTCCAGCATCACCATCAGCGACCCCTCCCCCACCTCGGCCAGCAGGGTTCCCACGCTGCGCTCCCGGCGAGGACCGACCAGCGCGATGACTCCACCATGAGTACGCCCCGACGCAAGCTCGTCGATGGTTTCGGCCGGGACCTGATCGATGAGCACGTTGCGCTCGCGCGCCAGGGCACGCAGCCGCCCGAAGCGACGGTCGCCGGGACGGAGGGCCCAGACGCGATGCACGGGACGGACGCCACCCTCGAGCGCGGCCTCGATCGAGACGTGGCCCTCGACCACCATCGGCCAGAGATTGACCGGAACCGAGCCGCGATCCCGCCCGTACGGGATGAGATCGCCCTCGGCGAGGTATGGAGCGTCGGCCGCCGGATCGGGCAGCCCGATCGATCGCCGTCGCTCCTCGAGCTTGCCCGCATCGACGATCGGCAGCGGATACTCGACCTCGCCATCTTCCGCCAGCAGGACGATGGTGCCGTATAGCTGCGGCTCGCCCGCCACGGCGGCCACGCGGTCGGTGAGGGTGGCCAGGTGACGCGGATCCGCGTCCCCCGTTTCGACCGCCGAGGCCAGTGACGGCAGCCAGGATCGCCGCAGCTCATTCGAGCGGTCGGCGTACTGAGCCAGCATCCAGGCCGCATCGGCGCCATCCGCGCCCACGGCGCGCAGCCCCGGCCACGCCGAAGTCTCTTCCATGAGAGCGGCGAAGCGCTCCGCGTTGGCCTCGTTGACCGCGAGCAGCGTGCGGGCCTCGGGCGGCGCCTCCTCCCAGGCATCGAGGGCCGCGATCAGCGGCGTGGCCGGGCCGGCCAGGCGACGCTCCAGCTCCGCGTCGAGTGCCCGGTCGGCAGCGCAGCGATCGTATAGGGCGTCCGCGGCGGCGAGCTCGCGGGCGGTCCGCTCCAGGAGCTCCTGGCGGAGCTCGGGCCGCGCCGGCATGAGGTCGCTCAGCGCGATGCCGCGCCGCGACGGCGCGAGCCGCG
Organism: Chloroflexota bacterium; assembly: GCA_030862645.1. Taxonomy (GTDB): domain Bacteria; phylum Chloroflexota; class Limnocylindria; order QHBO01; family QHBO01; genus JACDBZ01. Next base: position 49,850 of record JALZDF010000036.1, on the reverse strand, counting down.
GCCGGCGGCAGTCAGCTCGGCGGCGATCGACTCGGGCAGGTGCCCGCTGACCCGGACGCCGCGTTCCTCGTACCGTTCCTCGACGTCACCCGAGCTGCGGGCGCGAGCAACCAGCTCGCCGCGCTCGTAGGGCACCACCGCATCGACGGCCACCATCTGGCCACGCAGCGCGTCGGCGATCCGCACCTTCAGCCCATCGAGGCCGGCGCCGGTGACCGAGCTCACGAAGGCGGTGCGATCGCTGGGAGGTGGAGCGCCGTCATCGACCGGCAGCAGGTCGATCTTGTTGTACACCGTGATCCGCGGCTTGCCGCCGGCGCCGAGCTCGTCGAGGACGCTCTGCACCGCGGCCTGCTGTCCCAGGAAGTCGGGATCCGCGGCGTCGACGACCTCGAGCAGCAGGTCCGCGCGCCGGACCTCTTCGAGCGTGGCTCGGAATGCATCGACCAGGTCGTGGGGCAGCTTGTTGATGAAGCCGACCGTATCGGTCACCACCACCTGCTGTCCGTTCGGCAGGGCGACCTGGCGGCTGGTGGGATCGAGCGTGGCGAACAGCATGTCGGCCGCGTACACGTCCGCCGCGGCGAGGGCATTGAGGAGGGTGCTTTTGCCGGCATTGGTGTAGCCGACCAGCGCCACGCTGGCCACCTCGTTGCGCTCGCGCTGACGGGCCGAGGTGGCCCGGTGGCGTGTCACGTCGTTCAGCTCGGCCTTCACCTTCTTGATCTTCTCGCGGATGATCCGGCGGTCCGTCTCGAGCTGGCTCTCGCCGGGGCCACGGGTGCCGATACCGCCACCGGTGCGCGACAGGTGGGTCCACAGCCGGGTCAGGCGCGGCAGGTGATACTCCAGCGCGGCGAGCTCGACCTGGAGTCGGCCCTCCCTGGTCTTCGCGTGACGGGCGAAGATGTCGATGATCAGCGCGGAGCGATCGAGCACCTTGCAGTCGAGCAGCTTCTCCAGGCTGCGCTGCTGGTTCGGGGCCAGCTCATCGTCGACGATCAGGAGGTTGAAGTCTGTGGCAACCTTCTCGTCGACCAGCTCGGCGGCGCGTCCTTTTCCGAAGTACCAGACGCGATCCGGCTCCGGCCGTCGCTGGAAGGTGCTGCCAACCACGGTGGCCCCGGCCGTCTCGGCCAGGGCGGCCAGCTCCGCCAGCGAGCGCTCCACCGGCCAGCGAGAATCGGAAGGATCGTCGAGGCCGATGAGGAAGGCGCGCTCGACCGGGGTGGTCAGGTCGATCATTCGTGCGCGGTCGGACATCTGTTCGAGCCCATGGTACCCGATAGCGGCCGCGGGCCCCTTCAGGCGAGGGCGGCGCCCAGGAGCCGATTGGCCTCGGCCACCAGGGCCGGGTCGTCGGCCGGCCGGGCGCCGGCGGAGAGCCACAGGATGCGCGGGTCACGTCGGAACCAGGTGAGCTGCCGTTTCGCGTACTGGCGGGTTCGTCGCGCCGTCACCTCGATTGCCTGCTCCAGCTTCCACTCCCCCGCCAGGTGACGGGCCGCCTCGCCGTAGCCGTGACCGGTCATCGGGCGCACGTCGGTTCGGACGCCGGCATCCTTCAGCCGCCGTACCTCGTCCAGCAGCCCGTGCTCGAAGAGCCATCGGGCCCGCTCGTCGATACGCCGATAGAGCACCTCGCGCGGCCGGCTGATGCCGAGCAGCGCCACCCGGCCGGCGAACGGGTCGCCGCTGGGAGCCACTCCCCCACCTCCGGCCTCGAGGCGCTCCAGGGCGCGGAGCACGCGACGCGGATTGTCGAGATCGATCCGAGCGGCGCCGGTGGGATCGAGGGCGCGGAGGCGTTCGGCGAGACGTACGACGCCCTCAGCGTCGAGCTCGTCGGCCAGCCGCCGGCGGACCTCCGGCGACCATGGCTGAGAGGCGTAGTCATGTCCGTCGAGCAGCGCGGCGACATAGAGGCCGGTGCCGCCGACGAGCATGGGCATGCGGCCCCGGGCGGCGATCTCGGGCAGCAGAGCTCGGGCGCGCTCGACCCACTGCGCGACGCTCCATGGCTCGTCCGGGTCGACGAGATCGATGAGGTGGTGCGGCACCGCCTGCCGCGCCGCGGCGTTCGGCTTGGCCGTCCCGACGTCCATGCCGCGGTACACCTGGCGCGAATCCGCGACCACGACTTCGACCGGCCAGTGCCGCGCCAGCGCGAGGACCAGCTCGGTCTTGCCGGAGGCAGTCGGACCGACGACGCCGAGGATGGGCGGCGGACGCGTGCTACACCTCGACCAGGCGCTGCACCTGCTCGATGGCGGTCGCCCGGCCCGTGGCGGCATCGGCGGTGATCACCACCGCGTTGAAGGAGACCGGTCCCTGGGCGACCGCGAAGCGGGTCGGCAGGTGGCGGGTGAAGCGAGGCAGGACGGTCTCGAGGCTGAACCCGATCACCGAGTCGCGGGGCCCGGTCATGCCGATGTCACTGATGTAGGCGGTGCCGCCCGGCAGCACCCGAGCATCGGCGGTCGGGACGTGGGTGTGCGTGCCGACCACGCCGGAGACGCGCCCGTCGAGGTACCAACCCATGGCGTTCTTCTCCGACGTGATCTCGCAGTGGAAATCGAGGATCCGGATCCTCGGCAGCGGTTCGGCAGCGCCGTCGAGCAGCTCGTCGAGCTTGGTAAACGGCGAATCGAGCTGGTTCATGAACACGCGGCCCATGGCGTTGATGACCGCCACCTCGGTGCCGTCATCGGCGTGGTGGACGAGCCAGCCGCGTCCCGGCGCCTCGTCGGGGTAGTTGATCGGGCGCAGGACGGGCCGGTCGGTGTCGAGGTAGTCGTAGATCTCCCGCTTGTCCCAGATGTGGTTGCCGCTGGTGATGACGTCGATCCCGCCGCCGAGCAGCTCCTCGGCCAGGCTGGGCGTGAGGCCGGCGCCGGCGGCGGTGTTCTCGCCGTTGGCGATCACGAGATCGAGGCTCAGCTCGCGCCGCAGCTCGGGCAGCATGTGCATGACCGCCAGGCGGCCCGGTTTACCGATGATGTCGCCGATGATGCAGATGCGCGTGCCGCCGGCGCCGCTCACCGCGCGTAGTCGACGGCGCGCGTCTCGCGAATCACGGTCACCTTGATCTGGCCGGGATACTGGAGCTGCTCCTCGATCTTCTTGACCACGTCGCGTGCCAGCCGGCTCGAGGCCAGGTCGTCGATGTCCTCCGGCCGTACCAGAATCCGGATTTCGCGCCCTGCCTGGATCGCGAAGCAGCGTTCGACGCCCGGGAAGCTGAGCGCGATCTGCTGCAGGTCGTCGAGGCGCTTGACGTAGTTGTCGAGGTTCTCCCCGCGGGCGCCGGGTCGCGAAGCGCTGATGGCGTCCGCGATCTGCACGACGGTCGCCTCGACGCTCTCCTGCTCGACCTCCTGGTGGTGCGCCGCGATGCAGTTGCAGACGACCCGGTTCACGCCATAGCGCTTCGCGATGTCGCCGCCGATGAGGGCGTGCGGCCCTTCGACCTCGTGGTCCACGGCCTTGCCGATGTCATGGAGCAGCCCGCCCTTCTTCGACTCGGCCACGTTGGCGCCGATCTCGGCGGCCAGCAATCCGGACAGGCGCGCGGTCTCGATGCAGTGGTTGAGGACGTTCTGGCCATAGCTGGTGCGGTACTTGAGCCGGCCGAGCAGCTTGATGAGCTCCGGGTGCAGTCCCGGCACGCCGGCGTCGTACGCGGCCTGCTCCCCGGCCTGGCGCATGACGACCTCGATCTCGGAGCGGCATTTGGCTACGGTTTCCTCGATGCGGCCCGGATGGATGCGGCCGTCGCCGATCAGCTTCAGGAGGGTCATGCGGGCGACCTCGCGGCGCACCGGGTCGAAGCCGGAGAGCACGACCGCCTCGGGGGTATCGTCGATGATGAGATCGACTCCGGTGGCCTGCTCGAGGGCGCGGATGTTGCGCCCCTCGCGGCCGATGATGCGGCCCTTCATCTCCTCGTTCGGCAGTGGCACCACGGTGATGGTGGCCTCGCTGGTGTGGTCGGCGGCAATGCGCTGCATGACCGTGGTGAGCACGCGCCGCGCGCGATCCTCCCCCTCCTCCTGGGCGTGCCGCTCGATTTCGCGCACGCGGTGCTGGGCCTCGGCCTGTGCCTCGTCGACGATGTGCCTGATGAGGCCTTCCCGCGCCTCGGCGGCGCTCAGGCCGGAGAGGCGCTCCAGCTCAGCCAGCTGACGGGCCTGGAGGTCCCGAGCGCGCTGCAGCTCTGCCTCGAGCTCCTGCAGACGGCCGGCCAGCGCTTCCTCCCTGCGCTCGAAGGCCTCCAGCTTGCGATCGAGCGCCTCCTCCCGGTCGAGGAGTCGGCGCTCGGTGCGCTGGGTCGTTGCGCGCTGCTCGCGCGCCTCTTCCTCCGCGGCTCGACGCAGGTGCAGGACCTCGTCCTTCCCCTCGAGCACGATCTCCTTCTGCTTGGCTCGCGCCTCGGCGACCAGCCGCTCGGCGTAGTGCTCGGCGTGCTTGACCGATCGCACGCTCAGCAGGCGGCGAGCGAACAGTCCCAGGACGATGCCGCCAATGGCGGCGATTGCCGCCACCGCGACGACGGTGGGTTCAGGCATGTCGGCTCCCCCGTACGTTGGAGCCCGGTGTGGGCGGTGTCGCGCCGGCCGCGGAGGCCGATGCATCATTGAGACGTAGCGTCATGAGCGGGTCGGGCCGTCCCCGATCGGGGGAGTGTAGCGCAACTTCGGCGAATTCCGGCGCGCGGCTCAGGACGTGAAGAGGCGACCCATCAGCTGCACGTGCTCGAGGTCGCGAGGCAGAAAGTCCTGCAGCATGATCCGCTGCGTGCCCGCGCGACCGAGCGCGGCCGCTCGCTCGTGCGCCTCGTCCGGAGTGCCCATGATCCAGCGTCCCCGTCGCTCGGCCAGCCAGGCGGCTCCCTCTGCCGGCTCGCGACCCAGGACCTTCATGAGGTCGTCAATGCGCGCCAGCAGATCGGTCTCGGTCTCGGCGACCAGGACGCCGGTCATGGCGGAGTAGACGAGCTCGTCCGGGTCGCGGCCCACGTCCTCGCAGGCGGCCCGCACGCGACGGTAGGCGGCCGGCGCGTCCTCGGGTGAGGCCGAGATCAGGTTGAACTCGTCGCCGTACCGCGCGACCAGCTCGGCCATCCGCGGCAGGCCCTTGCCGCCGAGGACGACGTGCGGATGACGCCGGCCGTTGCGCGCCACGTCGCCATGGCGCCTGGCTCCGCGCACCTGCCAGTGAGCTCCCTCGAACGACCAGCCGTCGTCCTCCGTCCACAGGCCGTGGATGATGGCCAGCTCCTCGGCAAGCATGTCGTACCGCTCGCCGAGTGGCGGGAACGGGATCCCGAGCTGCGCGTGCTCGTCCTCGTTCCAGCCGGCGCCGAATCCGGCCTCGATCCGGCCGCCGCTCATCTCGTCGACGGTCTGGATCAGCTTGGCGAGATTGCCGGGAATCCGGAACGTGACTGGCGAGACGAGGGTTCCGAGCCGAATGGTGGCGGTCTCACGCGCCAGTCCGGCGAGCGTGGCCCAGGCATCGGTCGTGTGCAGCCCAGCCTCGCCGGGGAAGCTGGCGTAGTGATCGGATCGATAGAACGCCTCGAGGCCGGCGTCCTCGGCGGTGCGCGCGAGCGCCAGGATCTCGTCGTAGGTGAGCCCCTGCTGAGGCTCGGTCATAAGGGCGTAGCGCATGGGGCACAGCCTAGACCGATGCGGGGACCCGGCGCCCGGGGGAGACGTCAGATCTGGGTCGCTGGTTCCTCGTGCATCCGCTCATTCCTCGATACTCTCGTCGGGCGCCGACCCCGCCCCGCGCAGCGCCGCCCGCGCCGTGTCCGGGTCGAATCCGCGACGCACGAGGAACATGCCGATTCTCTGCCGAGATCTCGGGTCGTCCGGCAGCGGCCGCCCCTTGAGGTGACGAGCCAGCGCCTCCCGCGCGCGCTCCAGCTCGGAGCCCGGCAGGCTTGCGTCCTCGGGAGCGCGCCGCGGCGCTCGGTGCTCCTCGCGGTACGCATCGATCACGTCGCGATCGATGCCGTGCTGGCGCAGCTCCGCCTCGACCATGCGGCGACCACGCGGGGCATGCCGGTCGCGTTGCTCGCCCCACCATCGGGCAAAGGCGGCATCGTCGACATACCCCAGCTCCGAGAGCCGATCCAGGGTCGCCGTCACCGTTGACTCCCCTACTCCGGCGCGCCGAAGCCGGCGGTCGAGCTCCCAGCGCGAGCGGGGCCGGCTTCCGAGGAAGCGAACGGCGATCTCCATCGCCGCCGCCGCGTCCGGCGGCTCCGCCGGCTCACTCCGGCGCGCGCCCCGGCCAGGCATCGGCTCTCTCTACTCGGCCTCGCTGATGCCGTCGACTCCGACTTCGATGCTTGCCACGCGCCCGCGGATCTCGTTGTCGATGCGCTCGGCGATCTCGGGATTGGTCTTGAGGAACTCGCGGGCATTCTCGCGCCCCTGACCCAGGCGCACGTCGCCGTAGTTGAACCACGCGCCCGTCTTCGACAGCACGCCGGCCGCGATTCCGACGTCGAGCAGGCCACCCTCGACGCTGATGCCCTCGTTGTACATGATGTCGAACTCGGCAACCCGGAACGGGCTGGCGACCTTGTTCTTCACGACCTTCACGCGGGTACGCGAGCCGATCGCATCGGTCCCCGACTTGAGGGTCTCGATGCGCCGAATGTCCATCCGCACGCTGGCATAGAACTTCAGGGCACGGCCGCCCGGTGTCGTCTCGGGGTTGCCGAACATGACCCCGATCTTCTCGCGCAGCTGGTTGGTGAAGACGAGGGCGGTGTTGCTCCGGTTGATGGCTCCGGTCAGCTTGCGCAGCGCCTGGCTCATGAGCCGCGCCTGGAGACCGACGTGGCTGTCGCCCATGTCCCCCTCGATCTCCGCGCGTGGCACGAGCGCAGCCACGGAGTCGACGATGACGACGTCCACTCCGTTCGACCGGATCAGGGTCTCGGCGATCTCGAGAGCCTGCTCCCCGGTGTCGGGCTGGCTGACGAGCAGCTCGTCGACGTCCACGCCGACGTTGCGCGCGTAGCCGGGATCGAGCGCATGCTCGGCGTCGATGAAGGCCACGATGCCGCCCATGCGCTGCGCGTTCCCGGCCACGTGGTAGCAGAGCGTCGTCTTGCCGCTCGACTCCGGGCCGTAGATCTCGGTGATCCGGCCGCGCGGGACGCCGCCGACGCCGAGCGCAAGATCGAGCGCGACCGATCCGGTCGAGATGGCCTCCACGTTCTGCGCGGCGCGGTCGCCGAGCCGCATGATCGAGCCGCGGCCGAACTGCTTCTCGATCTGGAGGATGGCGGCATCGACGGCCCGACCGCGCTCTCCGTTCTTCTCTACCGGGACCTGGGCTGTCGCCACCGGTGCATCCATCTGTCGTTCCGCTCCTGAATCAGTCGTTTGGGGCCCGGCGCGATGGAATCACTCCTCGTCGCGGGACTCGCGCTCCTTGCGCTTTGGCTTGACGACCTCGACCGATGCCGGCGGCTCGTACGAGGACGTCGGCGGGAGCTTCGGTGCCTTCTCCTTTGCCTTGCGCTTCGGCTCCTTGCGCGGACGATCTCGGCCCTTTGCCATCGCTCGAACCTCCTGCTTCGGGCCGGTCAAGCTGCCCCATCATGCGCCGCCGGCCCTTACCAACCCGTTACTCGGCGCTTACCAGCACCGGACTGCACGATTCTACGCTTCGCCCTACGACAGCTCTGCCGTCGCGTCGTTCCATTCTACACCCGCGTCATACGATGTCATACGAGCTCTTGACCCGACCGGCGTCGCGTCCGAAACCGGAGGCGATTCGCGCATGGAGCTCATCGAACGAACCGTCACGCAGCGACGCCCGCAGCCGGCGCAACAGACCGAGGGTCCAGGTCACGTTGTGAATGGTTGCCAGGCGATACGCGAGCAGCTCGCGCGCGCGGAACAGGTGAGCGATGTACGCGCGTGAATGGTTGCGGCATGCCTCGCAGCGGCAGGAGGCATCGATGGGCTCGGGGTCGTCCTGGAATCGGCTGTTGCGCAGGTTGAGGCGCCCGTCATCGGTCCAGACCTGACCTGTGCGGGCCACCCGCGTCGGAAGGACACAGTCGAAGAGGTCGATCCCCCGCTCGACGGCGGTGAAGAAGTCGGCCGGCGACCCGACGCCCATCAGGTAGCGCGGGCGCGGGTCGTCGCCCAACGCCTCTGCGACGACCTCGAGCGTGGCGGCCATCTGGGCCTTCGACTCGCCCACCGACAGGCCGCCGATGGCGATGCCGTCGAACTCCTGCCCGCCGATGATGGCGACGGACTCGCGGCGCAACACGGGATCCACGCCGCCCTGGAGGATGCCGAAGACCGCCTGATCCGGCCGGCCGCGGGCGGCGAGCGAGCGCTCCGCCCAGCGGTGCGTCCGCTCCATCGCGTCGCGCACCTGGGCCCGCGGCAGGCCCGGATCGACAAGCTGGTCGAAAGCCATCGCCACATCCGAGCCGAGCAGAGCCTGGACCTCCATGGCCCGCTCCGGCGTCAGGCGGTGGGTCGAGCCGTCCAGGTGCGAGGTAAAGGTCACGCCGGCGTCGTCGATCGACCGCAGATCGGCGAGGCTGAAGACCTGGAAGCCGCCCGAATCGGTCAGGATGGGTCCCTCCCACGCCATGAACCGATGAAGGCCACCCAGCCTGGCGATCCGTTCAGCGGTTGGCCGCAGGTTGAGGTGATAGGTGTTTCCGAGGATCATCTGGGCTCCGGCGACGTCCAGGTCGCCGGGCGTCAGCGACTTGACCGTGGCTTGGGTGCCGACCGGCATGAATTCGGGGGTTTCAATCACACCGTGAGGGGTCTCGATCCTTCCCAGCCGGGCACGCCCGACAGCCGTCGGCGAGAACGAGTGGGCGATCGGACCGGACGTTGACACCGCCGGAGAGGATAGGCTACGTGCACTACGGAGAGGTGACCGTCGCGTGCGATTGACCGAATGGCCGCGAATGCCGTTCCTGAACGACGAAGTGAAGGAGTGGATCGCGATCGAGCTGCAGAGCCTCGGCGTCGAGGATCTTGCCGTCTATGCCCTCGAGGCCGGAACGGAAGGCGATGAGCGCCGCGTCATGGTGGCGACCGAGGTCGGCCTGCTCGACCATCGGTACGCGCCATTCGGCTCGTCGGCTCGCTACCGGCTGGCCATGCTCATGTATCCGTGGCAGGTGCTGCGTGGCGTCGAGCTGCGCGCCGATACGTTTCGCCTGTGGGCCCGCGAGCACCGCACGCGCTGGTCGTTCCGCCTCCACCACCCACACTTCGAGGCCGCCACCGAGTCCCCGGACCTCGGCCAGGCGCTGTGCGACCTGGCCCGCGTGTGCGCCGTCATGGCCGAGCCTTTCGGCGTCCCCGCCGGGCGCGTGTCGAGCGACGTCCCGGGCGTCATTCCCGGTGGTCCCCGCCCTCTGCCCCCCGCGGCCGAGGCCGCCGGCGAGGCCATGGGCAAACCGCAGGATCAGGCCGAGTCGCCGAAGGACGCCGGGGCGGCCGGCACGGTGGGCGAGCCGAAGGATGGCCCCAGGCCGACGGCAGTGCCGGTCGGTGACGGCGAGGAGCTCATCGAGCTCTCGCAGGAGGAGAAGGAAGCCATCCCCACCCGTTCCGACGACCAGCCCTCCTAGGTGCGGGCGGTGGCGTGCGCCATCGACGGTCACCCTGCGACATCCGGAGACTCCCGCAAGGTCCCGGCGGTCGGACCGATCCACCGGTCCGTTGAGGCGCAGGTCCCGAAACAGCTCCGGCTGATCTCCCAGTCAGTCGCCGCTCGGCGCAAGCCCGCGGAAAGGCCAGTGCCGCCTCATGTGATCAGCATCGCGTCGCCAAAGCTGTAAAAGCGATACCCCTCGTCCAGCGCGGTGCGGTAGGCAGCGAGCAGCGCGTCACGGGCATCGTATGGGCTGGTTCCGCGTGGCATCCCCGCCTGCACGAAGGCGCTGACCAGGAGCAGCAAGGAGCTGCGCGGCAGGTGGAAGTTGGTGATGACCGCATCCACCGCGGCGAACCGATACGGGGGTGTGACGTACAGGTCGGTCCAGCCGGAGGTGGCGTCGCTCCGGGCGGCCGTCTCGAGCACCCGAACTACGGTCGTGCCGACCGCGATGACCCGGTCCGTGGCAGCGATGGCATCGCGGGTCGCATGGGGGATCTCGTACCACTCTCGATGGATGCGGTGCTCATCGACGAACTCGCCCTCCAGCGGCCGGAAGGTGTCGAGCCCGACATGGAGCGTCACCGCCGCGCGGAGGATGCCCTCGGCCTCGAGTGAACTCAGGAGCTCGGGAGTGAAATGGAGGCCGGCGGTCGGAGCGGCCGCGGACCCGGGCGGACGAGCGTAGACGGTCTGATACCGCTCGGCCGGCGCGGTGCTGTCGTGGATGTAGGGCGGCAGCGGCATCTCGCCGGCGGCGGCCATGACCGCGTGCGGATCACGGCCGAAACGGATCGCTCGCGTGCCGTCGCCGAGGCGCTCCCCCACCTCGAGGCGGTCGCCGCTGCGCAGGGTGACAAGATCGCCATCTGCAATGCGACGCGAAGGACGCACCAACGCTTCCCATCGTTGGGCGTCACCTTCGAGCGGGCGCAGGACCAGGATCTCCGCCGCGCCGCCGGTCGACCGCGTGCCGGCCAGCCTGGCCGGCACTACCCGCGAGTCGTTGACGACGAGCAGGTCGCCGGGCCGGAGCCAACGATCGATCTCGCGAAATCGCGCGTGCTCGAGCCGTCCGCTCGATCTGTCCATGACGAGCAGCCTTGATGCGTCCCGTGGCTCCGCCGGCGTCTGCGCGATCGCACCGGTGGGAAGCGGGTAGTCGAAGTCGTCGACCCGAAGCCGTGCCTCATCCATAGTGCGCGAAGAGCGTAGCGCCCGGTCGGACGAGCCGACCGGGCGCCATCGGTCCAGACGCCTAGGCGAGGATTCCTCCCGGAATCAGCGCCTGGGCGAAGTAGATGACGAACGCGGCGGCGACCAGCCACATCAGCGGATGGATCTCGCTGACCTTGCCGACCGCCAGCTTGATGAGCACCCAGGTGATGAAGCCTGCGCCGATTCCGATGGTGATGCTGAACGTGAGCGGCATCAGGATCAGCGTGAGCAGGGCCGGGAAGCCCTCCTCCAGGTCGACGAAGTCGATGTCCTTGATCAGGGTCGCCATCAGGTAGCCGACCACCACCAGCACCGGACCGGTGGCGACGAACGGCACGAGCGTCGCCAGCGGCGACAGGAGGATGGCGACCAGGAACAGCACGCCCACGACCACCGCGGTGAGCCCGGTCCGTCCGCCCTCCGCCACACCGGCAGCGCTCTCGATGTAGCTCGTGTTCGAGCTGATACCGGCGGCGCCACCCGCCGCCGCGGCGACCGAGTCGACAAGCAGCAGCCGTCCGACGCCGGGCACCCGGCCCCGCTCATCGGTCATGCCTGCCTGCTCGACGATCGCGGTGGCCGTGCCCATCGTGTCGAAGAAGTCGGTCAGCATGAAGGCGAAGATCGTCAGGAGCGCAGCCACGATGCCCAGGGAGAAGACGTTCGTGACGTCGAACGCGCCGAGCGTCGAAAAGTCCGGAGTGACGGCGAAGCTGGCCGGCAGTGGCTGGACGCCGAAGACCAGCGCCACCACCGTCGTGATGAGGATGCTGAGCACGAGGGCCGCGGGCACCTTCCGCACGAACAGGACGATCGTCACCAGGAGGCCGAACAGGAACACGCCAAGTGCGGGCGTATTCGGGAACACGAAGCTCACCGGGACGGGGTCCGTGGCGACAGGGTTGTTGATGATGATCCCGGCATCCACCAGGCCGATGAAGAGGATGAAGAGGCCGATGCCGACGCCGATCGCGCGCTTCAGCCCGATGGGAACAGCGTTCATGACCGCCTCGCGGAGGCCGACCAGGACCAGCAGCAGGACGACGAGGCCTTCCAGCACGATGACCCCCATCGCGCCGGCCGGCGTGAGGCCCTGGCTGAGCACCAGGCCGAACGCCACGGCCCCGTTGATCCCGAGCCCGGCGGCGAGGGCAACCGGATAGTTGCTCACCAGCCCCATCGCGATGCTCATCACCCCTGCCACGAGGGCGGTGGCCGCCGCGGCGGCCGGGATGAATCGGTCGATCGCTGCCTGGTCCCCCGCGAACATGTTCGACAGGATGATGGGGTTCAGGAAGAGGATGTAGGACATCACCATGAAGGTCGCCAGTCCTGCCTTGACTTCCGTCCCGACCGTGGTTCCCCGCTCCGTGAGCTTGAAGAATCCGTCGAGCCCGCCCCGTTCTGGGGGCGCGACGGCCCCGCTGCGCGGTACGTCTACTGCGTCTGCTTCCACCTAGGTGACCCTCCGCTCCGTGGCACCCGCGGCTCTCCGGGGCATGGGCACGCCGGGGCCGGTGCCGTAGCGCAGCCTACTCCCGCGACCGCGCATTCCGAAGGCCGATTTTGCGCGCGTTGGCTGATCGCCGTACTCGGCTGGCGCTGATGCGGGTTGGCGAATGCGACGTCGCTCGGTTGCGCGACCTATCGGCGCAGGAACAGGTTGAAGAGCACGGTGAGCACGATGCTCACCACGATCATCGTGACGATCGGGAAGTAGAAGCCGCCCCGCTCGCCCTCGATCGCGATGTCGCCCGGAAGCCGTCCGAACGGCAGCCGCACGCCGAATACCGCGAGGCCGCCGACGACGACCAGCACGACGCCGATCATGAGGAGAATTCGCCCGAGCTCGGGACTCATCGTGCCTCCCGCGCGGCTGGTTTCCGAACCGCTACTCTGCCGTCCTGCGCTCGCCGGTTCGGTTGCCGCCGTTCTGCTGCTGGTGGCTGCGATGCATTCGGCGTGCCGCCGCTCGGTGAGCCGCGTGCATGCACGCAGATCGGCTGCGAGAGCGGGGTCGCATTCAACCTCGACGTCGACCTTGTGGCGGAGGAGGCATACGGGGTCATCGCGTGCGTCGATGACCTTTGTGACCAAGGCATCCTGGAGGTTCCGCCGCCCGCGGATGGGCCGTTCACCGGTCTTAGCGACGGAGCGCTCGCGATCGCGGCCGAGACCGACCCAATCTTTTACAGCCTCGGCGATCTCGATGCGAGCGGAGGACATAGCGTCAGCACCACGGTGCCATCCGGATCCCGGCGACGTGATCGCGGAGTTCGCCGGCGAGGCCCAGTTCGAAGGAACCCAGCCGAATGGCCCGGGATGCGAACCCGGCTGCTGGGTCGCCGAGATACCGGTCTAGGCGTCGAAGAGGCCGGGCTGGACCGATGCCCCCGCGGGGGGCGTCAGCCCCAGATGCTGCCACCCGCTCGACGTGAGCTGCCGCCCGCGTGGCGTGCGCGCCAGCATCCCGATCTGCATCAGGTACGGCTCGACCACGTCCTCGATCGTTTCGATCGGTTCGCTGACAGTGGCCGCCATGGTGGCCAGCCCGACCGGCCCGCCGGCGTGGTGCTCGGCGATCGCACGCAGGAGCTGGCGGTCCATGGCGTCAAGGCCACGCTCGTCGATCTCGAGGAGCGCGAGCGCGTCGGAGGCGAGCTCCTCGGAGACGCTCCCGTCTCCCCCACCTCGCACCTGGGCGTAGTCGCGCACCCGCTTGAGGAGCCGGTTCGCGATGCGTGGCGTGCCGCGCGAGCGGCCTGCGACCACGCGGGCGGCGTCATCGGTCAGGGGCACCTCGAGAATCTCGGCGGAGCGGCGCAGGATGCGCTCGAGGTCCGCATCGGTGTAGTAGTCGAGCCGATAGGTCACACCGAACCGGTCGCGCAGCGGTCCGGTGATGGAGCCGACCCGCGTGGTTGCGCCGATGACCGTCACCTGCTCGATCTGCAGCCGCACCGTCCGCGCACCTGGCCCCTTGCCGAGCACGACGTCGAGCGCGAAGTCCTCCATTGCCGGATAGAGGATCTCCTCCACCACGTGGCTGAGCCGATGGATCTCGTCGATGAACAGCACGTCGCCCCGACCGAGGCTGGTGAGGACGGCGGCCAGGTCGCCCGCCCGCTCGATGGCCGGACCGGAAGTGGTCCGGATCTGCGCGCCCATCTCGGCGGCCACGATGTTGGCGAGCGTTGTCTTCCCGAGTCCGGGCGGCCCGTACAGGAGGATATGGTCGACCGGCTCGGTCCGATGCTGCGCGGCGTCGATGAGGATCGCCAGGTTCTCCTTGACCCGGTCCTGGCCGGCGAACTCGTCAAGCCGACGCGGGCGGACGGTCGACTCGAGGGCCAGCTCCTCCGGCGCGATGTCGGTGCTGGTGATGCGCTCGATCGTCACCGGGTCTCGCTCGTCGCCAAATCGAACATGTGAACGATTCTAGCCACCAACGAGCCGCGCGAGGTCGCCCGGCGTGTCGACGTCCGGCGCATGCTCCCCGACGTCGACCGTGGTGACGAGCTCCGGGCGGCGCGCGAGGATGGCGCGCAGACCTTCGTCGCCCCTCGCCTCTTCAGCCAGGGCGAAGGCCTCGCGGCGCAGGAGCACCGGGGGGCCGATGCGGCCCCCGGCGCTCGCAGCGATAACCGGACGGTTCGGCCCGGCGGCCTCCAGGAGCCGCCGGATGCTGGCGGGTGGAAGCGTCGGCTGGTCACCCAGGAGGACGACCGCCGCCTGGACCTCGCCCGGGACAGCCGCAAGGCCCAGGCGCAGGGAGCGGCTCATTCCGGCGGCCGGATTACCGTTGAGATCCGGGACGACGTCCGCCGGCACCGCCAACCCCGGTGGGACCACCGCAATCACCGGATCGAGGCCCGCTGCATGGGCCGCCGTCGTCACCGCCTCGAGCATCGTGCCGCCGCCGATTCGAGACAGCTGCTTCGGGGCTCCGAACCTCGACGAGGCCCCCGCCGCGAGGACCACGGCCGCAACCTGCATCGGTCCATTCTGAACTCTCGGCGGCAGCGATCCTGCCACTTGCCAGCGTCACTCGCGCGTGCGGCGATTACCGGTCGCTGACCCCGCGTACCATTTCGGCCAGATGCCTGAGTCCTACGACCTCCTCATCGAGAACGGCACGGTCGTCGACGGCAGCGGTGAGCCGGGGTTCTCGGCAGCCGTCGGCGTGCGAGATGGCCGGCTGACGATCAGCCGCGGCGAGGTGGAAGCGACGCAGCGAATCGACGCCACGGGGCTGGTCGTCGCGCCAGGGTTCATCGATCTGCACAGCCACTCCGGCCTCATGATCTTCGCCGACCCCCTGCATGAGCCCAAGGTGCGCCAGGGAGTGACCACCGAAGTGATCGGCGTCGACGGGCTGAGCTATGCCCCGATCCCCGACCCCGCAGACCTCGAGGCGCTGGTCCACATGAACGCCGGCCTCGACGGCGCGCCGCCGGAGGCAGGCCCCCACGACTGGTCGAGCGTCGAGAGCTACCTGGATCGTCTGGATGCCCTTGGCCCATCGGTCAACCTGGCGTTCCTGGTGGGCAACAGCGCCCTGCGGATGTCCACCGTGGGCTGGGACGAGCTCCCCGCCAGCGACGTGCAGATCGGCGACATGCGGGCCATGCTGCGCGAGGCGATGCAGCAGGGCGCCATCGGACTCTCGTCGGGCCTCGATTATCCGCCAGGCGCCTACGCGACCATCGATGAGCTCAGCGAGCTGACGAACGAGGCGGCACGCCACGGCGGCTTCTACCACACCCACGTCCGCTACGACCTCGGTGACCGCTACCTTGACCCCTTCCGAGAGGCGATCGAGATCGGCCGGCGTGGCGAGGGCCCGGCGCACATCACCCACTTCTACCATCGGCAGACCTTCCCCGGCGGTCCCGGGCCGATGCTGGCGCTTGTCGACGACGCCCGCGCCGAGGGCCTGGACGTCACCTTCGACACCTATCCCTACGAATGGGCCAGCACCAGACTGCTGATCATGATTCCGCCCTGGGCGCAGGCCGGTGGGCCGATGCGGACCAAGGAGCGCCTGATGGAGGGCACAGTTCGCGACCGCATTCGGACGGAGCTGGCCGAACGAGGCATCCTCTACGCGGGTCGACGCGCCTGGGGCGACGTGCGGCTGGGCGCCTTCACCCGTCCGGAGCTACTGCGATGGGAGGGGCGGACCCTCGGCGACGTGATCGCCGATCGGGGCGACGACCCGGTCGACGTCATCTGCGACCTCCTGGTCGCGGAGGACCTGCGCGTCAACCAGGTGACGGCCGGGCCGTGGACGGAGACGCTGCGCGACTTCATCCGGCATCCGGTCGGCATGATCGGGACGGACTCGACCTTCATCGGCGAGAAGCCGTCCCCGCGCACATACGGCTCGTTCCCGCGCGTGCTGGGCCAGTTCGTCCGAGAGGAAGCGCTGCTCAGCCTCGAGGAGGCGGTGCGCTCGATGACGTCGGCGGCGGCGGCGCGCCTCGGGCTGGCCCACCGAGGCTCGATCCGCGACGGTTACGTCGCCGATCTCACAATCTTCGATCCGGCACGCGTCCGGTCAAACGCAACATACGACGAGCCGCGACGGTACCCGGACGGCATCGAGTGGGTGATCGTCGGTGGCGGCGTGGTGATCGAGCGCGGTGAGCACACCGGCGCTAGACCGGGCAGGACGCTGCGGCGAGGCTAGAAGCCCGGCTTGACCACCATCAGGGCCAGGGTCGCGAACAGCATCACCAACATGAATTGGCCCCCACGGGCGGCCTTGGCCGCCAGGGCAAGGAACTCCGGGGGAGGCCCGGCTGGACCGGCTCCCGCCGCGGCGGGTGTCCCCGGACCGGCCATGGCGGGCTGGTGACTCGGCACCGACGCGTTGGGGATGATCGGTGGCAGGTACAGGAAGAGCGTGCCCAGCCACTCCATGGAGTGCCCTTCCGTTGCTCGTTCAGCGGCACCAGCGTATGCCACATCGTCAACCGGCCGGAACGAGGCGCTAGGATGCACCGATGGACCGCCCGAGCCTGACCGTCCGTACGCGTCCGCCCAGCGTGTCCGCGCCCGATTCGAGCCCGCTCATCATTCCGACAGATGTGCCCGCCGCGGGCCGCGCTCGGCCCGCCGCTCCACTGCGTCGCGAGGGCCCCGCCAAGCTGACCGGCGAGGCGAAGTACGCGGATGACCTGGTCTTCCCCGGCGCCTGGTTCGGAGCAACCATACGCTCGACCGAGCCGCACGCAAGACTGCTCGGCATCGAGCTGGACGAGGTGTTCGACTGGAAGCGGGTGGTGGTCGTCACCGCGGACGACATCCCGGGCGAGAACATCGTGAGCCTGATCGACGACGACCAGCCGGTGCTGGTACCGGTCGGCGGTGAAATCCGGCACCAAGCCGAGCCGTGTGCCCTCGTTGCGGCGCCGGACCGCGCCACACTGGCCGCGGCGAAGCGGCACCTCCGGCTGCGCACCGAGCGCCTGCCGCCCGTGTTCGACCCCCTCAAGTCCGAGACGGAGTTCGCCCGTTACACGGTCGAGCGCGGCGACGCGGCCGCCGCCATGGCGAGCGCGGAGCTGGTGATCGAGGGCACGTACCGGGTCGGGCATCAGGAACAGCTCTACATCGAGAACCAGGCGATGATCGCTGTCCCGCGCCAGGATGGCGGCGTCACCGTGCACGGCTCGCTCCAGTGTCCGTACTACATCCACAAGGCGATGAAGCGGGCGCTCCGAATGGGCGACGAGCTCGCCGTCGTCGTGCAGGCGGAGACCGGTGGCGGCTTCGGCGGCAAGGAGGAGTACCCATCGGTCATCGCGCTCCATGCGGCTCTGCTGGCGCTGAAGCTGAAGAAGCCGGTGCGCATGATCTACGACCGCCACGAGGACATCAGCGCCACTACCAAGCGCCATCCGGCCGTCGTCCGCTATCGGTCCGGCGTGTCGGAGACCGGCGAGCTGGTGGCGCAGGAGATCGAGGTCATCATGGACGGCGGCGCGTACTGCACGCTCACGCCGGTGGTGCTCAGCCGCGGCGTCCTCCACGCCGGTGGTCCGTATCGGTGCGAGAACGTCCGCATCACGGGTCGCGCCATGGCGACCAACACGCCACCCAATGGCGCCTTCCGCGGCTTCGGCGCGCCCCAGACCGAGTTCGCCGCCGAGATGCAGGTCAACCGCATCGCCGAGGCCCTCGACGCAAGCCCGCTCGACCTGCGCCGTCGCTGGGTCTACCGCGAAGGCGACGTCACGCCCACCGGCCAGGTGCTCCGCGAAAGCGTGGGCGGAATCGAGGTGCTCGAGGCGGCCGCCGAGGCATCGGCCTTCGACCGGAGCCAAGCGCAGACGCGATCCATGCGCGAAGGCAGGACCGATGGCGCGCGCGCCGCCACTGGCATCGGCCTGGCGCTGGCCTGGCACGGCGCCGGCTTCACCGGTTCTGGCGAGGTCCGGCTCGCATCCGTGGCCAGCCTGGAGCTGTCCGACGATGGCCGCATCCGGGTCCTGACCGCCTCGACCGAGATGGGCCAGGGCACCAAGACGATCTTCCCGCAGATCGTGGCCGATGCGCTCGGCGTCGAGTACGGCGAAGTCGACATCGCGCCGCAGGACACATCGATCGTGCCGGACAGCGGACCGACCGTGGCATCAAGGACCGCCATGGTGGTCGGTGGGCTGCTGATCAAGGCAGCCGAGAAGCTGCGAGCTCGGGTGGAGGAGCAGACCGGCCGCTCCTTCGCATCCTCGTACCGCGAGGCGGGACCAATGCGCATCGACGAGCAGTTCGCCCCCTACCCGGGCGAGCCGTTCGACGACCGGCGCTACACGGGTGATGCCTATCCGGCCTTCGGCTGGGCGGCCGCGGTGGTGAAGGTCGAGGTCGACCTCGATACCGGTGAGGTGGCGGTGCGCGACTGCGTCAGCGCGGATGACATCGGCCACGTCATCCATCCCGTCCTTGCCGAGGGCCAGGTGGAGGGTGGCACGCTGCAGGCCATCGGCTACGCCACGATCGAGGAGATGAAGCTGCTCGACGGCCGCTACCTCAACGACCGGCTGGCGACCTACCTGATCCCGACCTCGCTTGACGCGCCGCGCATCCGGGCGATCCTGGTCGAGAAGCCGTTCTCCGGCGCGCCACATGGCGCCAAGGGTGTCGGCGAGCTGCCGATGGACGTGGGCGCGCCGGCCGTGGTGGCCGCCATCCACGACGCCACCGGGGTCTGGATCCACGACCTGCCCGCCACGCCGGAACGCATCCTGGCGGCCCTCACCGGCGGCCCGGAGCTCCCGGCGCCCGGCGTGTCCCTCGAGGAGCCCGCCCCGAGAATCCCGCCGATCGAAGACCTGCCTGCCGGGGGCGACAAGATGCCGTTCCGCGCCCCGCGAGAACCGGGTGAGCCCCCGTGACATATGCGTTCAGCGTCAATGGCTCCGCGGTCGAGGTCGAGGCGGCAGGCACGCGCCGCCTGCTCGACGTCCTGCGCGAGGACCTGGCGCTGACCGGCACGAAGGAGGGCTGCGGCGAGGGCGAGTGCGGGGCCTGCTCCGTGCTGGTGAACGAGATGGTCGTGGACGCATGCCTCGTTCCGCTGAGCCAGGCGCAGGGGGCATCGGTCAGGACGGTCGAAGGATTGGCCCACGACGGGCGCCTCGACATCCTGCAGCAGGCCTTCCTCGAGACGGGCGGGGCGCAATGCGGCATCTGCACCCCGGGCATGCTCATGGCCGGGATCGCCTTCCTGGCTTCGGCCGCACCGCCGACGGAGGACAACATCCGCGAGGCGATCGCCGGCAACCTGTGCCGCTGCACCGGCTACACGAAGATCATCGACGCCATTGCCCTGGCGGCCGAGCGAACGGGCTGACACACCGATGCCGAATGCCGTCGAGCCACCGTCCGAATCCCCCACCCGGTTGGAGGTGGCCTACGCCCTGCTCGCCGACGCCGGTGGGGCGGCGTGGCAACCGCTGGCCGGAGGCACGGATCTCATGGTCCAGTTGACGGGTGAGATCGGTGAGCCTCCGGCTCGGGTGCTCGACATCTGGGCGCTCGACGAGCTGCGCGGCATCACCGTCGAGCCGGACGCCCTGGTGATCGGCGCTCTAACCACATACACCGAGATTCGCCGCTCCCCGCTCGTCGCGGAGTTCCTGCCGGCGCTGACCGAGGCTGCTGCCACGATCGGCGCGGCCCAGATCCAGAACCGCGGCACCATCGGCGGCAACGTGGTCAACGCCTCTCCCGCCGGGGACACGCTGCCGGTGCTGCTGGCCGCTGGCGCTGACCTGGTACTCGGCTCCGCGAGGGGCGAGCGGACGGTCGCCGCCGACGAGTTCTGGACGAGCTATCGCGCCACGGCTCGACGGGCGGACGAGCTCCTGCTCCGCGTTCGCGTCCCGCTCGACCATGATCGTCAGCTTCGCTTCCGGAAGGTCGGAACCCGTCGAGCCCAGGCCATCAGCAAGGTGGTGATGGCGCTGGCGTGGCGCGCCCCGAGCGAGGGCGATGCCTGGACCGACGTGCGTCTGGCCCTGGGCTCGGTGGCGGCCACCACCATCCGCGCCAGCGCCACCGAGGCGGTCCTGGAGGGCGCATTGCCGACCCGCGCCACGGCGGATGTGGCCGTGGCAGCCCTCGGTGCCGAGCTGAACCCGATCGACGACGTGCGGTCGACTGCGGATTATCGGCGCCTGGTGGCGGGTCGCGTCCTGCATCGGCTGCTCCGCGACGCCGGTGGCTGGTGATCGGACTCGAATACGCCCCGCCGGCACCGCCTGCATGGAGACCCACGCATGCCAATCCCGCCGAGACCTGATCAGGTGCACGTCTTCGCTTCCGGCGGCGAGTTCCGGACCTGGCTCGAAGAGAACCACAACAGCGCCACCGAGCTGTGGGTCGGCTACTACAGGAAGAGCGTGCCGAAGACATCGATGACCTACCGGGAGGCCGTCGACGAGGCGCTCTGCTTCGGCTGGATCGACGGCATCGGCCGGCGCATCGACGACGAGATCCACGCCAACCGCTTCACGCCGCGCACGAAGCGCAGCACCTGGAGCGCCATCAACGTCAAGCGCATGGGCGAGCTCATCGAGGCCGGGCGGACGCATGCCGCGGGCATCCGGGCCTTCGAGGCGCGAACCCCGAACAACACCGGCATCTACTCGTACGAGAATCGCCCAGCCGATCTGCCCGGCGAGTACCTGGGGCGACTCAGGGCACACGAAGCTGCCTGGACCTGGTGGCGGCAGCAGTCGCCGGGCTACCGGCGCGTGGCGACGTGGTGGGTCGTATCGGCGAAGCAGGAAGCGACGCGAGAGCGACGCCTGGCACAGCTGATCGAGGACAGCGCGGCTGGGCGCGTGATCAAGTCGCAGCGATACGGAAACGCGAAGGGCTGACTGCCGGCCCCATCGTCTTCACCTGCGTCCATCTGATGCGCTTCAACCTGTACGCGGCCTGCCGGCGCGTCGCCCGGCCGACACCTTCGCTGTCGCCCATCGGTCTAGGCAGCAGGGCTCCTTCGGCCTATGCTCCAGCCGGACAAGCCCGAGGACCAAGGCGTCATGTCAATACAGCGCACCACCCCGCGCCCGTCGATCGAGGAGCGGCTGCGTTCCGAGCCGACCGTCTGGCTGAGCTCCACCCGGCCCGACGGACGACCGCACGTGGTACCGGCGTGGTTCAGCTGGGACGGATCGGTCTTCGACCTGTTCAGCAAGCCGAACGCACAGAAGGTGCGTAACCTGCGAGAACACGCGGACGTGATGCTGGCCGTCGGCCAGCCGAACGAGGTTTTTGACGTCGAGCTCATCGAAGGAGTCGCCGCGGTACTTCCCGACCCGACGGTCGACGTCATCCGACCCACGATGTTCGAGAAGTACGCCGATCTCATGGCTCGCGCCGCGCTCGACCGCCGGACGTTCGTCACGACCTATTCGCAGCCGGTCCGGATCACCCCACTCCGTTTCCTCGGCTACGGCGGCAAGGGTTGGACCGATCCGGCCTTGACGCCTGACGGCGACGACGACGTCAGTGGGCACCTGAGCCTGCCGCGCTGGACCCTTGCTCAGCGGGCGGTGGTCGACGAGATCCGAAGGATCACGAAGCGAACGCACCGGCCAGCGGAGCTCCTCGCCCTCGAAGACTGAACGGCTCAGCAGAGGGGGACGCCGATCGTCCACGTTCGTGCGGGCACGCGGGGCGTGGGGCAGCCACAATGGGGGCATGATCGAAACGCCTGCCGGAGTCGAGCTCACCCACGACGCGGTCCATGCCGGGGAGGTGCTGACACCCGAGGCCCTAGGTTTCGTCGCGCAGCTGCATCGGTCCTTCAATGCCGAGCGCGAGCGCCTCCTGCTCGACCGGCACCGCCGCCAGGCGCGGCTGGACGCCGGCGAGATGCCGGAGTTTCTGCCCAATCCGATCGAGAGCCGGGACTCGAATTGGACGGTCGCCCCCGCGCCCTCCGACTTCGCCGACCGCCGCGTCGAGATCACCGGACCGGCCGAGCCGAAGATGCTCATCAACGCCCTGAACTCGGGCGCATCCGTGTTCATGGCCGACTTCGAGGATGCGCTCTCCCCCACCTGGGAGAACGTCGTCAGCGGGCATTGGGCGGTGTCGGAGGCCGTACGCCGGCGCCTGACGTTCGAGAGCGATGAGAAGGCCTATCGGCTCGCCGACACGCTCGCCACCCTCTGCATCCGGCCGCGTGGCTGGCACCTCGACGAGGCCCACATCCTCGTCGACGGCAAGCCGATCGGCGCGAGCATCTTCGACTTCGGGATCTGGTTCTTCCGCAACGCCCGGGAACTGCTCGATCGCGGCTCCGGTCCGTACCTGTACCTCCCCAAACTGGAAAGCCACCTGGAGGCGGCACTCTGGAACCGAATCTTCGTCGCGGCCCAGGAGGGCATCGGTATCCCGCACGGTTCTGTCCGCGCCACCGTGCTGATCGAGACGATCCTGGCCGCCTTCGAGATGGACGAGATCTTGTTCGAGCTGCGCGAGCACGCCGCCGGCCTCAACGCCGGCCGCTGGGACTACATCTTCAGCATCATCAAGAAGTTCCGCACGCGTCCGGAGATGGTGCTCCCCGACCGCGCCCTCGTAACCATGACCGTGCCGTTCATGCGCGCCTACACCGAGCTGCTCGTGCAGACCTGCCATCGGCGCGGGGCTCACGCCATCGGGGGCATGGCGGCCTTCGTTCCGTCACGGCGCGACGCGGTGGCCAACGAGCGCGCCATGGCGAAGGTCCGGGAGGACAAGGTCCGCGAATCGTCCGACGGCTTCGACGGAACCTGGGTCGCGCATCCCGACTTGGTGCCGGTCGCACGCGAGGTCTTCAACGTCGTCCTCGGTGCACGCCCGAACCAGAAGGACCGGCGCCGTCCGGAGGTGAAGGTGACCGCGCCGGACCTGCTCGACGTCCAGGTGCCCGGTGGCAAGGTCACCGAGCGCGGCGTGCGATCCAACATCTCGATCGGCCTCTCGTACCTCGCCAGCTGGCTGGCGGGCAATGGCGCGGCCGCCATCAACAACCTGATGGAGGACGCCGCCACCGCCGAGATCAGCCGCTCGCAGCTTTGGCAATGGCGGACCCACGCCGTCCTGCTCGACGACGGCTCCTCGATGACGCGCGAGCGCTATACCGCCATCCGCGAGGAGGAGCTCGCAACCCTCCGCGATTCGCTGCCCGACCACGCCTGGATGGATGCGGCCTCCCTCCTCGACGAACTCGTCCTCTCCGACGAATTCGCGGAATTCCTGACTCTGTCCGCCTACGGGAGGCTTGTCTAGGGGCACCAGGGGAGACGAGTCTCGGGCACCGGTGCATCCAATTGACCGATACCGACCCCAACGACTTCGAGGCAAAGCTCATTGCGGACATGCGCGCTCATCGCGGCGAGGTGACCGCCGGGCGGCTGGCCGGCCATCCGCTCCTGATCATGGCCTCGCGGGCGCAGGGTCCGGCGACGAGCGCCTGACAATCCTGACGTACTCGCGTGATGGGGACGACTACGTGGTGGCCGGGACCGCCGGCGAGTCGCCAATCACCCCGGGATGGGTCCAGAACGTCCGCCAGGACCCCGAGGTCGACTCGAGATCGCCACGGAGACCTATCGCGCCACGGCCGCGGAGGTTTCGGCGACGAGCGAGATCGGCTCTGGGAGCGCCACGTCGAGCGGCTCCCCCACCTCGCCGAGTATCGGAAGACCGCGAACCGGGACATCCCCTTGGTCCGCATTCACCTGAACGGGGCCGGCTGACGCCGACGGGCCGGCGATCCGGAGACGATCGACGCCGTCCGGCGTATCGTTGGGGCACATGCGGCTTCCAGGAACGAACCACGACTGCGGGCCACTGCTCGAGCTCGGCCAGATCCAGCGACAACTGCGCCTGTCACCGGCCGTGACCGAGGGCGAGGCCACCATCCCCTTGGCACAGATCATCGGGACGGTCGGCCGCGGGCGGGACTTCGACGGGTGCTTCCAGCCGCTGCATCCCGCGCTGCGCAAGCGAATCGACGAGATCGTCCAGGCGTCCCCCGCCTCGCTCGACGAGCCGATCGAGGTGGTGCGCGTCGATCGCGCCTATTTCGTCGCCGACGGGCACAAGCGGGTCGCCATCGCGCGCCGCACCGACGGCGAGTTCATCGATGCGCGCGTGAGCCACATGCCGTCGCCGTATGCCCTCACCGCCGACGTCGAGGGCGAAGCGATCGAGCGCACCGCACGCGAAGGGGAGTTCCGCCGACACAGTGGCCTTGGCGAGGCGGTGCCGCACGCGCGCTTCGCGCTCACCGACATCAGCGCGTATGGGGAACTGCTCATCGCGGTCCAAAGCTACTCCTACGATCGGGTCGTCAGCCTCGACCACGCCCTGGCACCCCGCGAGGCGGCGCGCCTCTGGTACGACGAGAAGTACCTGCCAACCGTCGCGAGCGGCATGGAGGCGGCCGGAGGCCTGCTCGACTCGATCACCGAGGCCGACGTGTACCTCACGCTCCATCGGCAGGAGCGCGCCAGTTGGGGCGGTGAATGCGCCGACCCCGAGTGCGTGGCCGACATGCTGCTGGCGGAGCAACGGCGAGCCGCGGCGGCCGCCCGCTCGCCGCTGGACCGCGTCCTCAACCGTGACCCGAAGCCGAGAAACGCCCCGGCCGTCCTCCTCCCCATGGCCGACGAGATCGACGGCCGATGAGCGGCGCTCCTCCGCGGTCACGACTCCTTGTAAATGGGAAGGAGTAGTCATGCTCCGCGACAGCCGCGCGTTCTCAGGCTATTCAGCCGATGACATCGCGAAGGAGAAGGCGTTCTACGCAGACACCCTTGGGCTTGAGGTGACGGAGGAGAACGGCATGCTCACCCTGCACCTCGCCGGCGGCCATACCGTTCTCATCTATCCGAAGGGTGACGAGCACCAGCCCGCGACGTACACGACGCTCAACTTCGAGGTGGAGGACATCGACGCCGCGGTTGAGCGGCTCACCGCGGCCGGGGTGACCCTCGAACACTACGGAGAGGGGTCAGGTCAGGACGAGCGTGGCATCGCTCGAGGGTGGGGGCCACCGATCGCCTGGTTCAAGGACCCGGCCGGCAACATCCTGTCGGTGATCCAGACCGGCTGATCAGCCACGGCCGCGCCAGATCCCGACGGGTTCGAACGCCATTGGCACATCGACCACGATGAGCTCGCTCGCATCGGTGGCGCGGATCGGGATCTTGTCGTCGTCCGTCACTTTCGCGGCATCCCCGGTCCACAGGTCCTCGCCGCCGATCGAGATCGAACCCTCGATCAGGTAGACGTAGGCTCCGCGGCCGGGGCCGAGCCGATGCGCGACGTCCGTCCCCGGATCGAGCGCCGCCACGTGCACCGATGCGTCCTGGTAGACCTTCACGACGTCGCCGCCCTCGGGGCCGATGACACGGAGCAGCCGGTTCGTCCGGTCGGGCTTCGTGAAGACCCTCTGCTCGACCGCTGGGGGCAGGTCCGCTGTGTCGGGGAGGATCCAGATCTGAATGAAGCGCATCGGTTCGGTCTGCGACACGTTGAGCTCCGAGTGGAGCGCACCGGAGCCCAGCGTCATGCGCTGCACCGACCCGGCCGGGAGCGGGCCAGAGGGACCGCCGACGTTGTCCTGATGCCCGAACGTGCCTTCCACGACGTAGGTCAGGCCCTCCACGTCGCGATGCGGATGCAGGGGCCACACGGCGCCCGGGATCAGCCGGTCGTCATTGAAGACGCGCATGGCGCCGAATCCGTCGTTCTCCGGGTCGCGGTACCCATCGAAGCTGAAGTGCCAGCGCGCGCGGAACCAGCCGCCTTCGGTGTCGTAAACGTCGCGATCGCGACGGATGGTGATCATGCGTCCTCCGCTCCGTCGCTGAACGACGGCCTACAATCGGCCGATGGCCGGTTTCCCACCCGTCCATCCTGACACCACGGGCTTCGCTCCAGACGATGCGCACGCTGAACAATCGACCGGCACTGTCGAGGTCGGTGCGTTCGCGGCGGTGAGCTAGATCCTGCGAAGGAGCGCGGCGGCCCTGGCTGCACCGATGCGAACCTGCGCCTGCATCGCGGCGTTCGCAGGCGCCATCGTCACTGCCTGCACCGGTGGGCCTCCGGGTTCGAGCGGCCCGACATCGCCCGCGGCGATTCGCTCGGCCACCGTTGCGGAGACCCGACCCGTGCCCCTGCCGAGCGCTGCGCGGGAGGCGCCGTCCGTCGGGCAACCCGCCGAAGCGATCACCGAGGCCGCTCTCCTCGAGCATCTCACCGCGCTCCAGGCAATCGCCGAGGCGCATGACGGCACCCGCGCCACCGGGACGCCCGGGTTCGACGAATCGGCGGCCTACGTGGCCGCGAAGCTGGCTGCGGCGGGCTACGTCGTCGAGCGGCTTGCCTTCGAGGCCGCCGGCGTGCCGAGCGAGAGCCTCCTGGTGGACCGCCCCGGCGCACAGGGTGACGAGGTGGTGATCCTCGGCGCCCATCTCGACTCGGTGGCCGCCGGTCCCGGGATCAACGACAACGGCTCGGGCGTTGCCGCGCTCCTCGCGATCGCCGACCGGCTCGCCGGTCTGCCGGCGCCGCAGCACACGATTCGGATTGCGTTCTGGGGAGCGGAGGAAGGCGGCCCGTTCGGATCCGCGGACTACGTCGCCGCCCTGGACCGAGAGGAACGCGACGAGATCGTGGCGTATCTCAACTTCGACATGATCGGCTCGCCGAACGCCATCCGCTTCGTGTACGAGGAGGCGGACGCGCCGGCCGGCTCGGACGCCATCACCGGGCTCTTCGCGAACGCGCTCGAATCGGCCAACCTTGCCTGGGAGCCGATCGATCTCGAGGGCGACTCGGACCACGGCCCCTTCGCGGAGGCCGGCATCCCGACCGGGGGGCTCTTCAGCGGAGGCATCGAGCCGAAAACGGCGGAACAGGCCGTCATCTTCGGCGGTACCGCTGGAGAGCCCGCCGATGCGTGCAGCCACCGCTCCTGCGACAGGATCGACAACGTCGATCTGTCGACGCTCGAGGAGATGACAAACGTTATCGCCGACGTGCTGGTCACGCTCGCCACGGAGCCCCACTGAGCGGTCACCCGTCGCCTCACAGGAGGTGCTGGCTCACGGGCCGGGGGCGGGGCAGAAGCACCTGGTACTCGACCAGGTACGCCTCGAAGACGGGCCCAAGGTTCGCGTCGGTCGATGCCGCCAGATGACCGAGGAGCCGGTCGCCGGTCGTGAACCCGAACCGGTTCCCTGTGATCCAGCGTCGCATGGCATCGAAGAAGGGCTCGTCCCCCATCGCGCCGCGAACGGCGTTCAGGAACTCGGTGCCCTGGTAGAAGACAGCGTGGAAATACCCGTCGCAGCTGGTCCAGTCGCCGCCGGTCGTGGCATCGGCCTCCCAGTCGAACACCTCGCTGTTGACCGCGCGGGTCGAGCACTGGTTCTCGCCGATGCCCATCAGGTCGCGCGCGCTGAAATCGGCGAACCCCTCGTCCAGCCACGGCTCACGTTGCTGGTCATTGCCCACCTGGCCGTAGAACCACTGGTGCGCCACCTCGTGGTAGACCACGTACGGATCGGCGACCTTGTCGCGGGTGAGATGGATGATGCGCGGATACTCCATGCTGAATCCCCCGCCGGAACCGATCTCGGCGAGTACCAGGTCGTCCCACGGGTAGGCCCCGTAAGCCTCCCCAAGGCCGGTCAGCGCCTCCGCCGCCAGGTCGGCCGTCGCCGCACCGGACACCGTCTCGGTGAACACCCGCAGCCGGGTGCCGTCGACGGTGCGCTCGGTCAGCCGGAAGCGCGGGTTGACCGCGAAGGCGAAGTCGCGGACGTTGGTCGACTCGCAGACCCAGGCCGTGCCGCTCGAGTCAGGCGCCTCGAGCAGCCCTGGGCAGGCAACCGCGTCGCGCCCGAGCGCCGTCGAGGTCTCCAGCTCGAGGCGGATCGCCTCGGCCGTGAACGAGATCTGCGGATCGCCCAGGCCGTACACCTCGTGCTCGACGGATACGATGGGGAACCACTGGCCGAAGCTGAGCACCCCGTTGTCCCGGCTGGTCCGCGCGGTGAAGGCGTCGGGGCTGCGCGCGACGTCCAGGCGGAACGGGAGCCGGACGAGGGCCGTCTCTCCACGCTCGAGGCCGTCGAGCGGCACACGAAGGTTGATCGAGGTTGTCCACTGCGTCTCGACCTCGTGGCCATCCACCGTGATTGGCTCGTCCATCGTCAGGTAGCCGAGCGCGCGCGGAACCACCGACAGGTCGAGGTGATCCATGGGTCGTGCAGATCGGTTTGTGAGCTCCAGCTCCTCGACGGCGTCGAGCCGGCCGGCGGCGACGTCGAGCGTCGCGCTGATCGCGTAACGCTGCGAAATCCGAGGCGCCGAGACCGCGTGCGCAGGCGACGGCCACAGCGCTGCACCCAGCGCGACGAGCGCCGAGAGTGCGAGCACGGGGCCGCCGGTCGGCATCTGGTCATGTTGCCGGAGCCATACGGCCCTGTCATCCTCGTCGCCGACCATGAACGCCCGCCGTCGCTTGCCGCTCGCCGCCATCGCCCTCCTGATCCTGTTCGCCATGGGGTTCACCGCCGTGCGCGCGAACGTGCTCGGCATGGGCGAGCGGTTCGACCGCTGGTCGGCGCGCATCGAGAACGTCATCGATCCGCCGCCCGATCGCTCGACCATCCCGACCGTGGTGGTGACTCCCGAACCGAGCCCCACGCCGACCCCGGAGGAAACCCCGACCCTCGCGCCCTCGGCCACGCCCAGCCCGACGCCCACCCCGCTCGTTCGGACCGCGGTCGATGTCCGCGTGGTGGACGACCACGCCACCGTCTTCGCCTCGCAGCTGACCGAGAAGGACTGCGCCGTGGCCGCAACGCAGATGGTCCTCACCATCCTCGGACGGGGAGACACGTCGGGCGGGTTTCAGACCGAGATCCACGATCGCATCGGCGAATGGGAGTCCCTCGATGACAGCCTCAACGGTGGCTGGGGCCCGGCCGCCGTCTCACTGGCGCTGGCGGCCTACGGAGCGCCCGGCTACGAGATCCGCGCCTACGACACCTACACCGATGCGCTCCGCGACTCGGCCATCGCCATCACCCAGATGGGCAAGCCGGTCGTCATGTTCCCGTGGTGGGGCGCGCACACCTGGGTCATGACCGGCTACCGCGCGGACGCCGACCCCACCCTCTTCGCCGATGCCTCGATCAGTGGGGCCTACATCCTCGACCCCTGGTACCCGCGCGTCTCGTCGATCTGGGGGGCGTCCGACCCGCCGGGCAACTTCGAGGATCTCGCCGAGCTCGAACGCAACTGGCCGGCCTACCAGGGACCGCCGGGCTACGAGCAGATCGGCCCCGGCTGGACGCGACCGGAAGGCGCGTACCCCGACCGCGACGGCAGGTTTGTCGTCCTGATCCCCACCACGCCACGCGACCCTTGACGGCAACGCCGGCGTACCGCGCAACCGACGGGTATCGGTCTCTAGGCCGCCGGCGCGGCCACCTGTTGGCTCCATGCGCGGAGCCGCGCGGCAAGGGCGAGCGCAAGTAGGACGACCTTGGCCGCCTGACCGATCGCGAACCCGATCGGGATCGCCAGGATCTGGAGCGAATCCAGCAGTGCGATCGTGGCCAGCACGGTAATGCCCAGGCCCGCCAGCGACGCGAGCACCTGGAGGAGGGTATGTCGGGTGGCGTAGATCGCCCGGCTGAGCAGGTGGGTCAGGCTCTCGAACGGGATGGAGACGGCGAAGGCGACGAGCACCGCCGAGGTCAGCGCCACGTCAGCGGTGTCGAACGCGCCGCCTCCGAGCAGCACCTCGATCGCGAGTCGGGCTACCAGGGCGAGCGCCACGGCCGCTCCGGACGTCAATAGGCCGATGCTGACCAGGTTCGTGCGCACGAGACGCAGGAAGGCGTGGCGGTCGCCGGTTGCGTGAGCGGCCGAAAGCGCAGGAAAGACTGCGAGCGCGAACGCGACACCGATCAGGCTGACCGGCACGCTCCCGAAGTTCCGCGCGAAGCTGACGGCCGACACGCTGCCCGCGACGAGGGTGGTGGCGAGCGAGGTGAAGAACAGGAAGGTCATCGGCTCGACCGGATGGCTTGCAGTCTTCGGCAGCATCAGGCGCACGAACTCCCTCACCGATGCGGTGCCGAAGCCGCGCCCCGCGCCGATGCGGAAGCGACTGTGCCGGAGCCCGACGAAGCGGCTCGCGAGGTGGATCGTCGCGCCAATCACCGCGCCGATGGCCGGCCCGAAGATCCCCAGCCCGCCGAACGCGACGGTGCCGAGGATGATTCCGGCGTTGTAGAGCAGCGGCGCGATCCCGTACCAGAAGAAGCGTTGCTCGGCGAGGAGGACCTGCCCGAGCGTCAGCGAGGCAGCGAACAGGATGGGCGTGGCCAGCATGAGCCGGAAGAGCCCGACGTAGAGCTCCCGCTGCGCGCCCACGTAGTCGGGCGCAATCAGCCGGGTCGTCGCATCGGCGAAGACGAACATGAGGATGGCCGCAACGCCCATCACCGTGACGGCCGCCGTGAGGATGGTCCGCGCGAAGCGGTCGCCCTCCGAGCCATCGCCCTCGCTGCGCAACTGCAGGAAGATGGGAATGAAGGGCGCCGCAAGGCCGGCTTCGACGAGGACGTCGAGGAGCAGCTCGGGCAGCACGAAGGCGGCGTTGTAGGCGTCCAGCTCGGCACCGGCACCGAAGGTGCGCGCGAAGATCCGATCGCGGACCAGGCCCATGACGTAGCTGCCGAAGATGAGGATCGACAGGACGGCGGCGCCCTCCGGTAGGAAGCGCGCCAGGATGGCTCGCAGCCCCGTCACCCCGGGTACGTGTCGCGAAGCCACGCGATGTGCGACCGATGTTCGGCCTCGTGCTGGAGGATGTGGTGCAGGACCCAGTCCGGCGCCACGTCGTAGTCCGCCAGCGCGCGAATGCGATGGAAGTCGGCGTTGGACATCGATTCGAGATGCGTACGCGTCCAGGAACGCACACCCTCGAGCCGCGCGAGGTGCTGTGGAAGGCTCTGGCCGTCGACGCGACTCAGGCGACCCTTGTTCCCGACCCCGCCGTCATCCTCACGGTCGCTCCACGGGAGGAGCACGACAAGCTCGGTCGGCTCGTCTGCGAGCTCGAGGATCTCCTCGGCCACCCATGCCGCCTCGATCAGGGCAATGTGGTAGAGCAGCGTCCCGATGCTGTTCAGCGGCGCATCCGGGTACCAATCCACCATGGCGTCCGTGACGCCCTCGAGCTGGCGCAAGGTGTCGCGGCGCGCGTCCTCGAGCGCGGCCAGCCAACGGCCAAGCTCCGGGTCGCCGGCGATCGGAGAGAGAGCGAGGGTCTTGCGATGCTCCGTCACGCGCAGAGTGTACGGAGCGGGCGACCTGGACGTGGATAGCTGATGGGGGTGACGCGCCACCGAATCCGTGGTACGCTCATCCGAGCAACGCCCAGTCAGGGCATCAAATTCGCGGCAGCACGCAACGCTCCTCTCACGGTCTTTACGGCGAGATGGCTCGCTGAGGCCGCACACATGGAGTGTTTTCTTTTGTTGACATACCAGGACAAGACGCTGACGTGCGTCGACTGCGGCATGGAGTTCTCGTTCACCGCGAGCGACCAGCAGTTCTACGCGGATCGTCAGTTCAGCGAGCCGCGCCGATGTCCGGCCTGCCGCGCCGCCAAGAAGGCCGCGCGTGGCGAGAGCACCGGCAGTTATGGCGGCGGCAGCGGTGGCGGGTACGGCGGTGGCTACAGCGACCGCCCTCGCGAGATGTTCAGCGCCACCTGCGACAGCTGTGGCAAGGAAGCTCGCGTTCCGTTCCGCCCCACCGGCACCAAGCCGGTTTACTGCAGCGACTGCTTCCGCCGTTAGGCGCCAGCATTCTCAGCACCGAACGACCCGGTGGCTTCGGCCCCCGGGTCGTTCGCTATGTCAGGTGTTCCCGGCTCAGCCGTCCTCGGGACGCCAGGGCTTGGCCCACGGGTAGCGCTGGCTCGCCACCTCGAGGGCATGGAGCATCTCCGTCCGCGCCTCGGAGAGCGCCTCTGAAAGGCGCGCCGCCTCCGACGGGTCGGTGTCGTCGCGCTCCGATTCCACGCGCAGGCCCTCGGTCACGCGCCGATAGGCCTGGATGGCGTCGTTGGCGGTCCGGGTGATCTGGCTCGTGGTCTGCCGCAGCAGTCGGAGCTGCTCCTCGGGGCGCGCCTCCCGCACCAGCTGACGGTCGAGCGCCGCGCTCAGCTCCTCGATGCGGGTGGTCGCACGGCGGATGGCGCGCAGGTCGCCTGAGCTGCGCCGGGAGAGTCGGGTCGTCGATCTGATCAGGGGCTCAGAGTACACCACCGACCCTCACTCGCCGGATCGGTAGACCAGCCCGACGCCGCCGGGGTCCATCAGGGTCAGCAGATCACCCTCGACCGATGGGATGAAGCCGTCACCGATCACGCTGACGACGTGACTGTCCTGATGGCTCAGATCCAATGAGCACTCCGTCTCATCCATGCCCCATGACGGGGCCACGATCTGGTCGCCACGCTCAATCCAGTCGCCCGAGAACCTGCGGCAGCCGGTGGAGCCGCCGAACGTGCCGTCCGAGCGCAGCTCGAGGGTCGCCGGCTCTCCCATCGGCGCGGCGGCAACGTCGCCGACCAGCAGCGTGTCGAGCACCCAGCGGGTGTCGATGAGCTCCGATGTCGCCGGCGCTTCCAGCGCTCCAAAACGCAGCTCGATGCCACCCCCGCTGGCAATCAGCCCATCGCCGTCACGTTCCATGTGCCGGACGCGCGCCAGGGCGGCCAGGTAGCCGGACTCGGCGCTCATCGCCGGCTCCGGGCAACCCATGTCGGTCTGCGACAGGTTCACCAGGTGCAGGCCGTCGCCTTCCATCGTGATCTCGCCACCGTAGTGATTGCAGGCCGAGACGCCGCCGATGGTGCTGCCGGTAATCGACAAGGTGATGCGATGGTCGTCGAGGACCGGCGCATCGACACCGTCGATGGTTCCGCCGACCAATACCCAGTCGCCCGTCACGGGGCCGTCCGTTGGCGCCGGGGCGGTCGGCGACTGTCCCGCGCCGCAGGCCGCCAGCAGCAGTGCCAGGAGCATGCCGGAAGCTCGTCGCATGCCTCCCGGACGCCAGAGGCGGCGCATCGGTTGCGCTAGGAGAGGCGCCGCTCGAGGAATCGGCCGCCGGACTCGCCGATTTCGCGGCCCCGGACGAGCACGCCGGCAACCGCGCCCAGGACCCGGCGACCTTCGAACGGCGTGAAGTCGCTGGTGTGATGCAGGTCCGCCTGGCGCAGCTCCCGCCACGCGTTCGGATCCCAGATGACCACATCGGCATCGCGGCCACCCTCGAGAACGCCCTTCGAAGGCAACCCGAACAGCCGGGCCGGCGTTGCAGCGAGGACGTCGACCATGCGCTCCACCGTGATGCGCCCCTTTGCCACGCCCTCGGCGTATACCACGCTCAGCAGCGTCTCGATGCCGGGTCCGCCGTTGCTGATCTGCGGGAACGACGGCGCGGGCGTGCGCTTCTCGGTGTCCAGCCGGTCCGGGACGTGGTCGCTGGCCACCACGTCGAGGACGCCGTCGCGGAGTCCCGCCCACAGCGCCTCGACGTCGGTCTCGGTTCGCAGGGGCGGCGAGATGACGCGCTTGATGACCTCGGCCTCGTCGGTATCGGCGTAGAGCGCATCGGTGAAGGTGAGGTAGTGGGGACAGGTCTCCGCGTAGACGGGCTCCCCGCGCGACTTCGCCTCGGCGACCGCCTCGAGGGCCTCCTCGCAGCTGAGATGGACGATGTAGAGCGGGGCATCGGCACGGCGTGCCATCTCGATCGCCTTGCGGGTCGCCGCGCCCTCCGCGCGAGCGGGCCGGGTGACGGCGTGAAAGCGGCACGCGGTATGCCCGCGCCGGAGCGCATCGGCGATGAGCGGATCGATGATCTCCGGATCCTCGCAATGCACCTGCAGCATTCCGCCATGACGGCCGGCGGTGGCCATCGCGGCCGCCAGATCCTCGTCGGGGAGACGGAAGTCGTAGACCATGAAGGCCTTGAAGGTCGGAACGCCCGCCTCGATGAGCGCCGGCAGCTCGTCGACGGGATGCTCCTGCAGGCCGCTGATCACTGCGCACAGGCCATAATCGATCGCCGACTGGCCAGCCGTGCGGGAACGGAACTCGGCCAGGCCCGCCAGCGGCGACCGCGCGCCTTCGTCGGAGATCCCGGTGCCCGGATTGTTGAAGGTCAGCACGGTGGTGGTACCGCCGTGCGCCGCGGCCAGGGTGTCCCGGCCGAAGCGATCCGGATGCTCGGCGTCCGGCAGGCGCAGATGGGTGTGCACGTCGATCACACCGGGGAGCACGAGCATGCCTCCGGCGTCGACGACCCGCGCCTTCGGTTCCGCATCAAGGTCCGGCGCGACGTCGGCGATCCGGCCGTCCTCGATCGACACGTCCACCTGTCGCGTGCCGTCCGGCGCGACGACGGTGCCGCCCGTGACGATGGTCCAGCCGCTAGGGTCCGTCGGGCGCACCGTTGCCGATCCCCCGACCAGCCATTCCATGTGCTAGCCCGCCTCCTCGACGATCTCGATCTGCTGGGCTCCCTCCCACAGCACGCGGCGACCGACCTCGCGCAACCGTTCCAACCAGCCCTCGTCGGGAACCAGGGACGCGAAGTGGTTGCCCGCAAGCTGTCCGACCCGCGAGCTGAAGCTGCAGGCGCCATACGGGAAGAGGATCTCGCACTCGCTGATCTCGCCCGTATAGATGAGCAAATCGCCGGGAGCCGGATGCGAGGTGTGATTCTCGAAGCCCACGTTTGGGCGTTCCTCGCCGAACGGGATCCAGGTCGACTCGCCGCTCCATTTGCAGTGGATGAGCCGCGAGGTGATCGGAAGCCACCGCCGAAGCGCCTCACGCGTGCGCGGCGCGTCCGGCTCCCAGTTCGCGGTGAAGTGCTGGTCCCCAACACGGATGGTCAGTTCTGCCATGGCGGGAGGATACGACGCCAGTGGCAAGTCGGAGGGCATCGGCAGGTGCTCGGGGTGGCAGGTGGGGCGAGCCGAAGAACAGGATGTCGAAGCTCGCGTTACGGGCGGCGGGTGCATCGGGCATGATGCGAAGGACTGTACGGAGGCCTCTATGTTGGACGCGCGCCCAACGATCAGCACCCACGTCCTCGATCTTGCCGGCGGCACGCCGGCGACGGGTGTCGCGGTGGCCCTCTTCCGCCTCGGGCCCGACGGCACGCCCGAGATGGTGAGCGACCTCCAGACCGACGACGACGGCCGCATCGCCGACCTCCTGGACGGGTCCGACCTCGCCGAGGGCGACTACCAGCTCGCGTTCGACGTCGGCGGATACGCGGACGACCCGGATGCCTTCTTCCAGAGCGCCGCGCTTGCCCTGCGTATCACCGATGCGTCCCGCTCCTACCACGTCCCGCTCCTTCTCAGCCCGTTCGGGATGAGCACCTACCGCGGTTCATGAAGAGCATCGACGCGCTGAACCAGCTCGATGCTGACGCCTTCGGCGTGGCAGCCGCCCCACTCTTCGAGGGCGCGCCACGGTTCGTTGCCCGCCTGGCGGCGGCACGGCCGTTCGATTCCGAGGACGACCTGTTCGACACCGCCCGCGCGACGGCTCGCGAGATGCCCGAGGAGGAGCAGGTCGAGCTGCTCAACGCCCATCCGCGAATCGGCGCGGACTCCGCCGTCATCTCCGACCTTTCCCGCCGCGAGCAGGCGGCCGAAGGCGCCGGCGGCGGTGAGCCTTCCTGGATTGCGGACGAGCTGACCGCGCTGAACGACGCGTACGAGGGTCGTTTCGGCTTCCGCTTCGTCGTGTTCGTGGCCGGCCGCCCGCGCTCCGACATCATCCCCATCCTCGAACGGGCCCTTCACGCCGACCGCGAGGAGGAGCTGCGCCGCGGACTCGACGACGTGATGCTCGTGGCCGCAGATCGGATGGAGCGGCTTCGCGGCCCCCGGCCGCTGCGCGAGGAGCTGCGTGAGGCGATCGCCCTGGAGGTCTCGCGCTGGATGGTTGGCGAGATCGACCGTGACGGGATGATCCGGGCCACCCATCGGCTCATCGAGGAGGGCGTCGAATCCCCCGCCCTGCTGGCGCTCTCGCTCGCAAACCAGGTCGAGGAGCCGGAGCTGTCGGGGCCGGTCGAGCGGCTGATGGCCGAGATCGGCCTCGCGGGCTGGGATCATTCCCAGGCCGGGCAGCTGCTGGCACTTCACGCCGCAGCCTCGATCCTTGGCCAGGTCAGCCAGCCGATCGACGGCGCGCGTCGCATCGCACAGGTCTCAGGCAGGGCCGACTTCCGCGACCTCGTCGACCGCTGGGAAGCTGACGCGGACGGCCGTGACGCCATCGACGCCAGAATCGTGCAGGCCGCATCCGAGCTGTTCGGCCCGGCGGAGGCCGAGGAGTCGGACGATTGAGGCTCGAGATGCTGCTCAAGGTCGGCAGGGCCTCCTGGACACGTACGCGCACATCGAGAGCAGGCTGAGCACGATCGGCGGGATGCGCCCTTTACGGTGGCCGTCGTGCCCGGCGAGGGCGGATTCGAGGCCTCGGACCGGCACTTGGGCTGGTCCTGCGCCGCCAGTGACGGTCAGGGCGCGATGGACAGCCGCATGCGCGGCAGCGCGCGGCCCGGAATCAACGCCGACGGCGTCTGGCCGATACGAACAGCTCCCATCCGCTCGTAGAAGCCCGTCGCGTGGGGATCAACGTCGATCTCGAGCGCCGTGGCACCGGAGTTTCTCGCGATCTCCACCGCATGCTCGAAGAGCCGTCGGCCCGCGCCGGAGCCGATGGCGACGGGCTCCACCCAGAGGTCCTCGAGCTCGGCGGGATCGCCCGGGATGATCCGGTGAAAGCCGATCACGCCGCCATCGCGCTCTGCAACCCAGACCTCATGTCGATCGATGTCATCGGCCCCGAGGGTCATCGCCCCGCGGACACGCTCGAGGAAGTCGGCGTCGTAGCCCCAATGCGCTTTGGAGCGCCGGGCGAGGGCGCTCAACGCATCGGCTTCGTCGAGTCGAGCGCGACGGACCCGCAGGTCAGCCACCACGCGACCCGATCATGGCCGGGTGGTCGATCGCGGGACATCGGTCCATGACGACGTCGAGCCCAGCTTCGGCAGCAAGCTCTGCCGCCGTCTCGTTCCAGACCTCGAGCTGCATCCACACGGCACGCGCTCCGACCTCGATCGCCTCCTCCACGTGAGGCAGGACCAGGTCGGACCGGCGGAAGATGTCCACCACCTCGATTTGTGCGCGCGCATCGGCCGGGACCGACCGGAGGTCCGGGTAGGCCTGCTTCCCGTGGACGAGGGTCTCATTCGGGTTGATCGGCACGACGCCATACCCGTGGGTCAGCAGATAGCGTGAGACGCCGTGGGAGGCGCGCCATGGGTGCGACGAGCAGCCGACCACGGCCCAGACGCGGTAGGAGCGGAGGATGTGATCGGCGACCATCGGGTCGCTCCAATTCCGCACCGGGCTCATCGCGACCGGGCGAGCTCCTGGAGCGCGCCCTTGATGCGCGCATCGAGCTCTCCGGCAGTGCCTGCCACCGCACCCGCCGCCCGCCGGGCCTCGGTGCCGGAGTAGCCGAGGGACTCCAGCGCCGCCACCACGTCCGAATCGGTCGAAGCGGCTCCCCCCGCCGCGATACCGGCCGCGTGCACCTTCTCCTTGAGCTCCAGGATGATGCGCTGCGCGGTCTTGCGGCCGACACCGGGGACGCTGGTGTACACGTCGACGTCATCGGTCACGATCGCGAGCTGCAGCTTCGTCACCGCATGGGCCGCCGTGATGGCCAGCGCAAGGCGCGGTCCGACCTGCGACACCGTCAGGAGCAGCTCGAAGAAGGCAAGCTCCTCCGTGGTGGCGAAGCCGAACAGGGCCTGCTGATCCTCGCGGACCAGGTGGTGGGTGTAGACCGACGCTTCGCGGCCGATTCGCAGCTTCGCCAGCAACGCCGGCCCGGCCACGACCCGGTAGCCGATGCCGCCCACCTCGACGAGGGCGTGATCCTGGCCGACGTGGGTCACCTGGCCCCGGACGGAGCCGATCACCCGATGACCGCCTTCGGCTCCGAGGCCGCTCGGTAGGCGCAACCGATGGCAATGGCGAGGGCATCGGTCGCGTCGTCGGGGACACCCGCCAGGCTGACCCCAAGCAACCGCTGCACCATGGCCGCCACCTGCGCCTTGTCGGCCGAGCCGTTGCCGCAGATCGTCTGCTTGACCTCGTTCGGGGTCGGCTCGTCGATCGGGACGTTCGCGTCAGCAGCGGCCAGCAGCGCAATCCCGCGCGCCTGTCCGACCGACATCGCGGTCTGCACGTTGCGCTGGAAGAAGAGGCGCTCGATCCCCACGCGCTGGGGGTGATGTTCACCGATCAGGGTCCGCAGGGCGCCGTGCAGCTGCCGCAGGCGCTCGGCGTCGGTGGCGTCCGTAGGCGTGCGGATGCAGCCGGCGTCGACCAGGCGAAGACCGTCGCCCCGCAGCTCGACCACGCCGAAGCCACAGATGGCCGTACCCGGATCGATGCCAAGGGTGATCACGCCTGCATGGTAGCGGGCCAAGGATTCCGCGGCGGCTTCGTTCGAAAAACTTCGTCCGAAGGGGTTGACACCATCCAATTCAAACCGTACGCTACGCCTGCGTTCGATAGATGTCGGACGCTCAGTACACATCGGACGAAGGGACGGTGATAGAACGATGATGATCCTGCCGGACCCTGGCGTCCTCGACTCGCTGATCCGGGATCGCCAGTCACAGCTGCGGGCCCCCTCCACCGAACTGCCGGCCGTCACCGGCGTCGGGCTGCGGGTCCGCGTCGGCCACGCCCTGATCGCGGCCGGAACGTCGCTGACGGGCGAGCGGGCCGAGCAGCCCGCTCGCCCTCCGGCACTTCAGCGCGCGGCCTGACGGCGGTACGCAGCGATGACGCCGACGCGCCGCCCCAACACGTCGCCCGCCCTGACGATCGAGGTCTCTCCCGCCTACGAGCTCCTCGAATCGCTGGTCACCACCTTTGACACCGGCGAGAACGAGACCTACGAGATCGGCGGCGAGTGGATCGCGGAGGCTCGAGAACGCGCCGGGAAAGAGCTGCTCGAGCGGATCACCGCCGTCTCGCAGGGCGACTCCGATACCTTCATCCATCTCCTCGGGCTCGCCTACGACACTCCGGCGCCACGTGACATCCCCGCCTTCCTGGATCACCTCCGCCAGACCGATGCGGACGAGATCCGGCTGCACCTCGTCCAGTTCTACGCCCGGGACATCCGCCGATCCACCTCGCCGGCGGTCATTCGCGCGGCCGTCGGGGGCGACGCAGAGGCCAAACTCGAGTTTCTGCGGACCTCGCATCCCGACTGGGAGCCATGGACGAACTTCCTGCGCCGCGTCCTCGACGCGGACGGTGAGGCGCTCAAGGCGGAGCTGATCCAGGTCCTCGAGCTGTGGGCTGACCGGGTTTTCAAGCCCGAGTCGCTCACGATCATGCCAATCATCGAGCGCGACGCTGACGCCAAACGCGACCTGATGCGGAACCTGCCGATCGACCGGTTCGTCACGACCGCGACCAACGGCGTCGAATTCGCCCCACGACCCGGGATCGACCGGGTGGTCATGATTCCCTCCTTCGTCAACCGCCCGCTCGTCTCATACCTCGAGTTCGGCGAGGTCCTGCTCATCGTCTACCCCGTGGCGGACGAGAGCATCTCGGCCGATTCGGACACGCCGCCGCTGCGGCTGGTGCGGCTCTCAAAGGCCCTCGGCGACGAGAAGCGGCTGCGCATCCTCCGGGCGCTCGCCGACGGAGAGAAGTCCCTGATGGAGCTCGCGGAGATGTTCGGGCTGGCCAAGACCACCATGCACCACCACATGATCGTCCTGCGCTCGGCCGGGCTCGTCTCGGTCGGCGTGGGCTCCAAGCGCTACCGGCTCCGGCACGAGACCGTGCCGGACGTTGGCGCACTGCTGAGCGGGTACCTCGGCGCCGCGACTGGTCCGTCCGCGGCGTCGGGGTCACCCGCCGCTCCCCGACCGCCCCGGACCGGGACGACCGGCTGACCGAACCGCGCCGGCCGACGGGGGGCACCGTGCTGATGCCTCCGAGCGCCCGGCGTTGAGCGTGTGACGCCGGGCGTGGTCCATGCCGTCGCGCCGTGGTTCTCGATCGACGTCTGATCGCCGCGTCAGCCGTCCGGAGCATCCCCGCCACGAGCCGACGCCCATGATGGCCGGGAGTGGGATCGTCTTGTCCGCGGCGGGCTAGACCACCTGGGCCTCGAGCTGCTCCATCAGGCCGGCCGGGATGTCGAAGTTGGCATACACGCCCTGGACGTCGTCGAGGTCCTCCAGGCGTTCCATGAACAGCAGCACCTGCTTGGCCGTCTTCTCCTCCCCGATCTCGACCTTCGTCGTGGGCTCCATCGAGAGATCGGCCGAATCAGCCTCGAAGCCGCCCGCGGCGAGCGCGCTCCGAACGGATTCCAGGTCTGCCGGCTCGGTGGTCACGATGATGGCACCGGCGTCCGGCGGGCTGACGTCCGAGGCGCCGGCATCAATGGCCGCCAGGGTGACCTCGTCGGGATCCCGCCCGTTGAGGGGGACGCTGATGATGCCCTTCTGCTCGAACTGCCAGGCCACCGAGGAGAGCGACCCGCCCGCCTTGCTGAAGACGCTCCGGATCTCCGATGCGGTGCGGTTGCGGTTATCCGTCATGGCGGCCACGATCACGGCAACGTTGGCAGGGCCGAGGCCCTCATAGGTGACCTCCTCGTACTGCTCCGCGT
Organism: Chloroflexota bacterium; assembly: GCA_030862645.1. GTDB lineage: Bacteria > Chloroflexota > Limnocylindria > QHBO01 > QHBO01 > JACDBZ01. Next base: position 8,592 of record JALZDF010000036.1, on the reverse strand, counting down.
CGGCTCCCGTGCCAGTGGCTCGCTCGATCGCCCGCTTGATATTCTCGGCCGGCATCGAGTTTGCCTTCGCCTTGTCGACCGCCATCCGCAGCCGGTAATTGGCGTCCTGGTCTCCCCCGCCCTGGCGTGCGGCGGTGATGATCTCGCGGGCCAGCTTGGTGAAGAGCGCTCCACGCTTGGCATCATTGGCGCCCTTCTGCCGCTTGATCTGGGACCACTTGCTGTGGCCGGACATGGATCCTCCTGGCCCGCGAGTACGCCCGCGCGCGCCCAGCTGCGAACTGAGATTCTACCAACGCCCATGAGGGGTCAGCGACGGACACGCTCGCCGATCGGCGCCAGGAGAAGGCGATCCATGCTCCACCGGCCGCCACCGAGGATGACGAGGGCGGACGAAAGGCCGAAGAGACCGACGTGCGCGATGACCGGATCGTCGGGCAGGGCAAACAGGGCGAGGGTCAACACGCTGAACCCGACGACCGCGCTGAAGCGGGTAAGCACGCCGAGGATGATGGCGATCCCCAGCGCCGTCTCGATCAGGACGGCGCCGATCACCCATAGCTCGGCGGCCACTGGCACCACGGACGTGAGCGAGTATCGATCGACCGCAGCCAGCGCCTGCTCGTAGATGAGCAGCTTGTCAACGATCCCCGACGCCGCGAATGCGCCGCCCAGTCCGAGGCGCACGAGCAGCGGCACGACATCGTCGTACCGCGTGCGCGCCAAATTCTGCGTGGCAGCCCGTGCTCCGAAGCCCCGAGGGAACGCCGCCCGCAGCAGGTCGTCGACCGATGGTCGCCCCGGCCCGAGGATCGCGGCGACGCCCAGCCCGCCCGCGACGTCGAGCATCATCACCAGCTCGGGATTGCTCACGGAGATGACGGCGAACATCGCGAGAGCAACGAGCGCAGCCGGCCGCACAGCCAGGCCGAGCAGGAGCAGGAAGCCCGTGGCGGTCAGCAGGAGCCCGGCTAGACCGTCGGCCTCGAGCGTCGGCAGGAGGAGAACGCGCGACAGCCCGGCGCCGATCAGCACCAATCCCACGGACAGACGGACAATCCATGGCAGGAAGTCATGATATGAATTGGTGCGCTCCGTGAAGCGAAGCCGGGCCTCCTCCAGCGGCCGCCAGCGGGCCCACGCGACGAGGGCGGCGAGCACGACGAGCCCGCCCAGGATGACGATCACCAATGACCCCGGTTGTGCGAGAGCATCCAGCAGGAAACCGATCGGGTCGGGTGAACTCTGCGCATCGGTCACGTAGTCCACGTGAGCGGTGAGGGGTCGGGGCATAGGGTCCTTTCTCAGCGGGGCACGCTCCTATAATGACGCTCCCACATCCGGCCACCGACCCGCCCGAGGCGGACTCCATCGGCCTCGGCGACTCCGCATGAGCATGCCCAAGGAGCACCGATGAAGCCGACCAGCCCCGACAGGATCCGCAACGTCGCCCTCATTTCCCACGGCGGCGCCGGCAAGACGAGCCTCGCCGAGGCGATGCTCTTCGATGGCGGCGCCATCTCACGGCTCGGGACCGTCGAGGCGGGCACGACCACACTCGACTGGGATCCCGACGAGCACAAGCGCAACCAGAGCATCAACCTCGCCATCGGCTCCATGGAGCACGAGGGCGTAAGGATCACCGTCGTCGACACGCCCGGGTATGCGGATTTCCAGGCCGATGTCGTCGAGGCGCTTGCCGCCGTGGACGCGGTGATCGTCGTCATCGACGCCTCGGCCGGCGTCGAGGTCGGCACAGAGGAGGTCTGGCGCCTCGCCGACTCGCGGGACCTGCCGCGCATGGTCTTCATCAACAAGATGGATCGCGAGAACGCGAACTACGACGCCACCCTCGATGCGCTCAAAGCCCGGTTCGGGCCGAAGATCGCGCCGGTGTACCTGCCGATCGGCTCCGCCGAGACGTTCAACGGCTACGTCGACGTGATCGAGGAGCACGCCAACGTCTACGAGAACGGCAAGCCGAAGGAGGTTCCGATCCCGGCGGAGCTTGAGGGAATCGAGCACTCCCGCCGCGACGCGCTGGTCGAGGCCGCGGCGGAGGCGTCCGACGACCTGATGGAGAAGTACCTCGAGGGCCAGCCGTTCACCGATGCCGAGATCGAGGCGGCGCTCCACAAGGGCACCCGCGAGGGCAGCGTGGTACCGGTCTTCGTCGGCTCCGCGACTCGCAACATCGGCGTCCGCGAGCTCATCAGCATGATCGTCAAGCACGTCCCCTCGCCGGCCGAAGTCGGATCGCGCGCAACCGCCGACGGCACACAGATCGCACCCGACCCGGATGGGCCGTTCGTCGCCCAGGTCTTCAAGGCCACCGCCGACCCGTTCGTCGGGCGCCTGACCTACTTCCGGGTGATCTCCGGCAAGCTGAGCGGCCAGGGCCACGTCTACAACGCGTCGAAGCGGGAGGAGGAGCGCATCGGAAACCTTCTGTCGGTGCAGGGCAAGGACACCGAGAACCTGGCGAGCGTGGGGCCCGGCGACATCGCCGCGGTGGCCAAGCTGACCTCCACCGCCGCCGGCGACACGCTCGTCGCGGACAAGGCCCAGGCCGTGCAACTGGCGCCCCTCGAGTTCCCAGCGCCGTCGCTGCAGGTGGCGATCGAGCCTGAGTCGAAGGCCGACCTCGACAAGCTCGGCCAGGCGCTGCATCGGCTCGCCGAGGAAGAGCCGGCGATCGACATCCATCGCGAGGAGAGCACCGGCGAGACGATCCTGACCGCGATGGGTGACGCGCACGTCGACGTCATCGTCGATCGGCTCAAGCGCAAGTTCGGGGCGGCCGTACGAACCGCCAGCCCGCGTGTCCCGTATCGCGAGACGATCCGCCAGGCGGCGCGGATCGACAACCGGTTCAAGCGCCAGACCGGAGGCCACGGGCAGTACGGCCACGTCGTGATCGAGTTCGAGCCGGCGGAGATGGGCACCGGCTTCGCGTTTGGCAACCGGATCGTCGGCGGCGTGGTGCCCAAGCAGTACATCCCGGCCGTCGAGAAGGGCCTGCGCGAGGCGATGGCCGAGGGCGTCCTGGCCGGCTACCCGGTGGTCGACCTGCAGGCGACCCTGGTCGACGGCTCATACCACACCGTCGATTCGTCCGAGATGGCGTTCAAGGTGGCGGCATCGCAGGCGTTGAAAAAGGCCTTCGAGGCGGCCTCGCCGACGCTGCTTGAGCCGATCTTGGAGGTCGATGTCGTCGTCCCCGATGAATTCATGGGTGACGTGATGGGACAGATCACCGCCAAGCGCGGCCACGTCCTGGGCATGGACTCGGCCGACGGACTCCAGCACCTGAAGGCGCAGGTCCCGCAGGCCGAAATGTTCCACTACGCCACCGAGCTGCGCTCGATCACCCAGGGCCGCGGCCGGTTCAGCTGGAAGCTCGACCACTACGCCGAGGTGCCGCACAACATCGCCGACAAGGTCGTTGCGGAGGCATCGAACAACGGCCACAGCGCCGAGCGCGGCCACTGAACGTAGCCACCGTGTGTGCCGAGCTCTCAGTATCGGCGTAGAAGAGGTCGCGTCGACGGACCGCGTCAGTCCTCGCGGTAGGCCCAGGGCTCCCCGATCGAGCGCATGCGAGCGAGGGTGCGCCGATGCGCGATGCCCTCGGCCACGTAGGTGCCGATCGCCACGAGCACGGCGGCGAGGCTCACCAACCACGGAGCGAGCGACCACGGATCGGGCGAGCCGGTCACCACGGTTGCCACCCATACCAACAGCGCGGCGATTCCCGCGGCTGCGAATCCCGACGCGACCGCTCCCGTGGCGAAGGCGAGCACCATCAGTCGCCGACCTCCGCGACGGCCAGCGCGCGCTTGCCGCGGCGCAGCAGCAGCCACCGACCCGCCAGGAGATCGGAGCGCTCGGGGACGGCCGCCGGGTCGGCCACACGCACGTTGTTGACGTAGCCGCCACCCTCGCCGATCACGCGGCGGGCAGCGCCACGGCTGTCGGCCAGTCCGGAGGCGACGAACAGGTCGAGCACCGTGGGCAGCCCGTTCGTGCCGGATAGGGTGGCCCGCGGCAGATCGGCGAAGGCGGCCTCCAGCGTTCCGGCGTCGAGGCCGTGAAGGTCTCCACTGCCGAAGAGCGCCTCGGAGGCGCTGACCGCGGCGCGGGTCGCATCGGCGCCGTGCACCAGCTCGGTCACCTCGGCCGCCAGCGCGCGCTGCGCTGCCCGCGACTCCGGATGCGCCACGACCTCCGCCTCCAGTGACTCGATCTGCGCGTGGGACCGGAAGCTGAAGACGCGCAGGTACGTGCCGGCCACGGCGTCATCGGTGTTGAGGAACCACTGGTAGAACGCGAACGGCGAGGTCCGCTCCGCGTCCAGCCACAGGGTGGACCCGGTGCTCTTGCCGAACTTCTCGCCGTCGGGACGCGTGATGAGCGGCGTCGCAAGCGCGTGGACCGTCTCGCCCTCCACCCGCCGGATGAGGTCGACGCCGGCGGTCAGGTTGCCCCATTGGTCGCTGCCACCGAGCTGCAGCGTGCACCCGTGGCGCCGATGGAGCTCCAGGAAGTCGACCGCCTGCATGACCTGGTAGCTGAATTCGGTGTAGCTGATGCCGCCGGCATCGAGGCGCGCGCTCACGGCCTCCTTCGCCAGCATGCGGCTCACGCTGAAGTGCTTGCCGATGTCGCGCAGCCAATCGATGGCCGACATGCGCGCGGTCCAGTCGAGGTTGTTGACGATGACCGCCGCGTTCGGCCCATCGAACGAGAGATAACGCTCGACCTGGGTGCGGATCCGCTCCACCCAGCCGGCGATGACGTCCGGATCGTTGAGCGTGCGCTCGGCGGTCCGGCCGCTCGGGTCACCAACCAAACCGGTCGCGCCGCCGACCAGTCCGATCGGCTGGTGGCCGGCCAGCTGGAGCCGACGCATGGTGACCAGCAGCACGAGGTTCCCGAAGTGGAGGCTCGGAGCCGTCGGATCGAAGCCGCCGTAGAAGGTCACCGGGCCGGCGGCCAGGTCCCCGCGCAGCGCACCGAGATCCGTGCTGTGGGCGATCATCCCCCGCCATTCGAGATCGTTGAGCACGGAGGTGCGCGCGGCATTCGTCTCCATCGGGCGATGAGTATAGACACCGAACATCCGTGCTACCCTGCCGCCCGATGACCCGACGACCACCGCCGCCGGGCCGGCGGACCGCGCCGCGTCGCGGTCCGAGAGGCGCAGATCCGCGCCGACGTCCCGGCTCAGCCATTCTTCCCCGCCTCATCCTTGGCGTGTTCGGGGTGCTTGCCGTCGGCGTGTTCGCGCTCATCCTCAACGTGTACGGCTCGTTCACCAGCGGACTGCCCGACGTGACGGACATCGAGGACTTTGATCTCGTCGAGGGGTCAACCGTAATCTCCGCCGACGGGACGGAGCTGGCGACCTTCGCCGTCGAGGACCGCCGGGAGATCGCCTTCGACGAGATGCCCGAGGTCATGGTAGAGGCGCAAATTGCGGCCGAGGACCAGACTTTCTGGACGAACCCGTGCGTCGACCTGCGCAGCATCGTACGTGCCGTGCTCCAGAACTTCCAGGCCGGACAGACCGTCTCGGGCGCTTCGACGATCTGCCAGCAGCTGGTGCGCATGCGGCTCTTCGAGGCTGAGCTCATGGCCGACCCGGAACGCCAGGTGGAGCGCAAGATCAAGGAGGCGATCCTCGCGCTGCGGCTCGACGATCGCTATCCCGGCACCGAGGGCAAGCAGCGGATCATCGAGATGTACCTGAACCAGGTGTACTACGGCAACAACGCCTACGGCATCTGGGCGGCCGCCAACGCGTATTTCGACAAGGACCTGACCTCCGACGCGCCCGACCACCAGCTCACCGTCAGCCAGGCGGCCATGCTGGCCAGCCTGGTGCGTGCCCCGTCACGGCTGGACCCGACCAGCGAGGCGGTGGAGCAGGAGGTGGACGGCGCTCCCGCATTCGTCGTGCCCGAGACGGCGCAGGCGATCACGTCGCGCAACATCGTGCTGGACCAGATGCTCGAGTCGAACTTCATCACCCGGGCCGAGTACGACGCCGCCATCGCCGAGCAGGTCGTGCTGGCACCACCCGACGACAACGCCTACCGCGCCCCGCATTTCGTCTACGCCGTGCGCCGCGAGGCGGGCCAGCTGCTCGAGGGGGAGGACCTGCTCGACACTGGCGGTCTGCGCATCATCACCACGCTCGATTACGAGGGGTACCAGACCACGGCCGAGAAGTGGGCGCAGATCGGTTACGACCTCGACCGCCTGACGGACGAGGAGCTGGGCGACAAGTACGGCGAGCAGGCGCTCAGCTGGATCCCGCAGCTCCAGGGCCGCAACATCAACAACGACGCCATGGTGACGATCAACTACCGGACCGGCGCCGTGCTGGCATACGTCGGCAGCGCCAGCTTCTTCGGCGAGTCGACGCCCGCGCACCAGGCGAACTTCGACGTGCTCGGCCAGGGCTTTCGCCAGTCCGGATCGGCCTTCAAGCCGATCACCTACGCCGCCGGCTTCGAGTCGGGCACGATCACCCCGTCGACGATGTTCATGGACGTCGAGGGCGAGATCGTCGACGGCTACAGCGTTCCCAACGCCGACAACCGGCAACGCGGTCCGGTGCGCGTCCGCGACGCCCTCAAGTACTCGCTGAACATCCCGGTCACGAAAGCGCAGCAGCTGATCGGCACCGAGAAGGTCGTCGACCTCGGCGAGCGGCTCGGGCTCGACTGGGATCCGCGGCAGGAGCAAGAGGTTGCGGTTCCGTCCTTGACGCTGGGCACCATCGGCGTGCACTTCCTCGACCTGGTCGGAGCCTACGGAGGCATCGCCAATGGCGGCGAATTCCACCCGCCTTACTTGATCCAACGCATCGAGGACTCGCGTGGCACGGTGATCTACGACCATGACACCGATGCTGATGAGCCGGAACAGGTGCTGTCGGCCGCATCGGCCCACCTCGTCACCGACATCCTGGCCGACAACACCGATCCGGCAGCGAACCCCCTGTGGGGGCCGCGCTTCCAGCTGGAGACAGATGGCGGCCGCCGCCCGGCCACCCTCAAGACAGGCACGACCAACGATTTCCGTGATCTCCAGGCCGTGGGCTACCTGGCCCCCGATCCCGACCCGGCGGTCACGGATGGCGCGATCGTGACCGGGGCCTGGGTCGGCAACAGCGACTTCTCGCCGATCGAGGACGTTTTCGCCGCGGACGGGCCGACCTTCATCTGGCACGACTATATGGCCGAGGTCGCTGCCCTGAATGAGCTGCCGGTTCACGAATTCGCGCGCCCCGAGGGAATCTCGGAGGTCACCGTCGACGCCATCAGCGGCATGCTGCCCGGCGAATTCACCGAGTCGACCGTCACGGAGGTCTTCCGCTCCGATCGCCAGCCGACGGAGCAGGACACTCTCCATCGCGAGCTGCGCATCGAGGTCGTGACCGGCAAGGTCTGGCGGGAGGGTTGCGGCGACTTCGCCACCATGGCACCGTCGGGCTCTCCGGATCCATCGGCCGAGCCGCAGCCGCCACAGGCGGACGAGCGCCTCTACCTCGACCTTGCCGGCTGGGAGGAGGAGCGGCCCACCTGGGAGGAGGCCAACCTGGCCTGGATCGAGGAGTGGTTCGGACGCGAGAACGAGCTCAACTCGAGCGTCCGCCAGCCCTATCCCGGACCGATCGATGCGCCACTCGCACCCACGGTCGAGTGCACGCCGGGCGAGATCCCGACCTCCAGCCCGAGTCCCTCGCCGACCCCGTCTCCCTCGCCTACCCCGACGCCGTCGCCCACGCCGCTGCCCACCTTGGCGCCGACACCGACACCGGTCATCATCCCTACCCCGACGATCCAGTTGCCACCGAGCCCGACGCCAACCCCGGCCCCATAACCCCTAGAGCTCGGCGACCGTCGCCCCGTCTCCTCCCTCGTCACGCCGACCGCCGCGCACGCCGCGCACGCGCGGATGCTCCGCCAGCGCCTCACGGACTGCGCGTCGCAGCGCGCCGGTCCCGATGCCGTGCACGATCACGACGCTGTCCAGGCCAGCCAGCAGCGCGTCGTCCAGGTGTGCGTGGAGACGCTCCAGCGCGGCCTCGACCCGCTCGCCGTGCAGGTCGAGGGTTGGTGAGACCCGCGCGGCGGCCCGCCGGCGCATCTCCTCGGCCTCGAGATCGCGCGGCGTCGGACCGCCGATCGGCTCAGGCACGACGTCGACGTCGTCGGCCGGGATGACCAGCCGGGCGCCGTCGGTCTCCATCGTCACGCGGCCGGTGCGCCCGCTGATCTCAACGATGCGGCCGGTGCTTCCCAAGGTCCGCGAGCGCGCCCAGAGGCCGACGCGCGGCTGCGGAGCCCGCGGCGCCTGAACCTCGGCGCCTTCGGGCTCCGTCGCTGGCGGCGTCTCGTCACGAGCGCGCCGAGCGTGCCGGGCAAGGTCACCGAAGGCGTCGGCCGCGCGCGGGGTGCCACCGGCGCGCAGGTTGCGCTGACGGGTCAGCTCGCGGCGTATGTCGGCGACCTCGCGCTCGGCACGGGCGAGCATGTCGTCGGCCGCCCGGCGCGCGTCAGCCAACAGTTCCCCGGCCTC
>JALZDF010000033.1 GCA_030862645.1 Chloroflexota bacterium | reverse complement strand
CCCTACCTGGTCGTCATCGCGGCGCTGGCACTGTCCGGCCGCAACGTGGCATACCCCGGCGCGTACCTCAAACCGTACCGCCGCAGCTGAGCATGGAGAGGAGAACCGATGGAAGACCGCGATCTCGAGCTTCTCGCTCACGCCATCGCCGAAGCACGCATCGGGCGTGATGAAGGTGGCGTGCCGATAGGCGGCGCGCTCATTGCCGATGACGGCACCGTCCTCGGCGTGGGGCACAATCGGCGAGTGCAGGAAGGCAGCGCCATCAAGCACGGCGAGACGGACGCGCTCGAGAACGCAGGCCGGCTGGCGGCCTCGGTGTACCGCCGATCCACGATGTACACGACCCTCTCACCCTGCGACATGTGCACCGGCGCGATCCTCCTGTACGGCATCCCGCGCGTGGTGATGGGTGAGAATCGGACGTTCGTGGGCGGCGAGGACTACCTGCGAGCGCGGGGGGTCGAGGTCGTCAACCTCGACTCGCAGGAGTGTGTCGACCTCATGGACGAATTCATCACCACCCATCCGGAGGTCTGGAACGAGGACATCGGAGAGGAGTGACGCGCACTCCTGGACGCCGGGGGCCACAACGCTGATATGCGCGTCGTAATCACCGGAGCTGCCGGCACGCTCGGAACCGTCGCAATCCCGCGCCTCGTCGAGCGTGGCCATGAGGTCGCGGGTTTCGATGTGCGACGCGGCTCCGCGGAGTGCACATGGATCCTCGGCGATGTCCGAGATGCGGCGGCTGTCTCCGCGGCGACCGAAAAAGCGGACGTCATCGTGCACGCCGCGGCCTTCCACGGGATCCACCTCGCGGAGCGTTCGCGACGCGAATTCTACGGACTCAACGTCACCGGGACCTTCAACGTGTGGGAGGCCGCCGTGGAACACCGGGTGCGCGGCGTGCTGTTCAGCAGCACGATGGGCGTCTACGGCGAGTCCCGGCGGCCGGTACGCGACCGCGACGTCGTCTTCCTTCACGAGGAGCTTCCGCTGCTGCCCGGAGACGTATACGGCTGGACCAAGGTCGTCGGAGAGGAGCTCTGCCGCTTCCACGCGCGTGCCGGCGGGATCGGGAGCATCGCGCTCCGCTTCGGGATGTTCGTCCCGGAGCCGTTCTTCCGCTACGGCATCCGGCTCCTCTACGGCGGAGTACACGAAGACGACGTCGCCGATGCGGTGATCGCGGCAGTGGACAGGCTTGGCGCGGGCGCATCCGGATTCGAGGCACTGAACGTCGAGTCGCCATTGCCATTCGCGCCGGACGACGCCGCAGCGCTCCGCGACGACCCAGTCCGGGTCCTCGACCGCCACTGGCCGGGCGCATCGGATCTGCTTCGCTCTCGGGGCGTACGTACCCTGAAGCCCGTTACCGAGGTGTTCTCGGTTACGCGGCTTCAGGCAGCGCTCGGCATTCGGCCATCTCACGACTTCGGCGACTGGCTTCACGAGCTCGAACGTAGGCCAGACGAGCACGCTGCCTCCAGCCCGCCATGGCCGTAGTAGCGTCGGGCTCAGGTGTCCTCCACCTGCGGCTACTCTGATGTCGGCCCGTGATAGCGTCTAACTCGCGATGAACAGCACGAGGAAGCCCGAATCACGGGAGGGCGTTCCGCTGACCAATCTCGACGGAGCTCTCTTCGACGGAGCTGGTGCGACAAAGCGGGACCTGGTCGAGTACCTCGACGGTGTCCGGCATCGGATCCTCCCGGCGCTCGAGGACCGGCCCCTGTCGGTCATCCGCGTCCATCGCGGCCAGGAAGCCTTCATGCAGAAGAACGTGCCGAAGTACACGCCGGACTGGGTTCGCACGGTGCGGTGGTGGGCGGAGTCGTCGAAGCGGGACGTGTCGTACGCGCTGTGCAACGACCGCCGGACGCTGCTGTGGTTCGCCAACCAGCGTGCGATCGAGTACCACCCCGCCCTCGCGCGCGCCGATCGGCCTGACCGCATCACGCATCTGGTGCTCGACCTCGACCCGCCGCAAGCCGAGGCGTTCTCAATAGCGGTCCGAGCCGCGCACGCGGTACGACAGGCGCTGTCCGATGTCGGGCTCACCGGGGCGGTAAAGACCAGCGGCGCCAAGGGGCTGCACGTGTTCGTACCGATCGACAACCAGGCGTCCCTCGAGGACTCGGCGGCCGCGACCCGAGCCATCGCGGCACGAGCCGAGCGAATCGACCCGGAGATCGCGACGACGGCGTTCGTCAAGGCCCAGCGTGGCGGGAAGGTCTTCGTCGACGCGACGAGGGTCGGCGGCGCCACGGTGATCGCCGCCTACAGCCCACGAGTGCGGCCGGGCGTGCCCGTCTCCTTCCCTGTCGCATGGGACGACCTCGACCAGATCACCCCGGCCGACTTTACCGTGCACACCGCGCTCGGACAGCTCCGCGAGCGGGATCCGTGGCTCGAGCACATGCCGGACCCGCAGCGACTGCCACCGGGTCTCATCGACGAGGGCCATGCCATCCCGGTCGCACGGGTTCAAGCGATGCACGAGGGCAAACGCCGCGCCCGCGAAGCTCGCGGCGGGACCGTCGACTAGCCGAGACCTGGCCATCCCACAGCGACAAGCGCCTCGGCGAACCAGTCAACGTTGTTCCATCAGTCGTCGAGGCCCGCGGCGCGGGGCCGGGCTGCACGCCTCCACCTTGACGCCTGCGGTGTAGTTGAAACATGGTCGAGCAGCCGCCTTCCTCGGTTCTGTTTCGTCGCGCGCTGCCTGCCGAAGCCCCGTCGCTTCGCAATCTCATCGCTCGCTCGATGGGGCACTGAAATATCCACCCCGGATACCTCGTCGAGGCCCGCCTCCACACCGATGTCGACGACTTCGCCGCCGTGCTAGTGGCTTCGAGCGGTCGCCTTGTTCTTCTACCTATCATGGTTCCCGTGGTACCGGCGTCGCACAACGCTCGTTTCGGACACGTCAATCTGATCGCCGACGATTGGCGGCGCCTGGCTGACTTCTACCAGCGGGTTTTCGGCTGCGAGCCGGTTCCGCCCGAGAGGGACTATGCGGGTCCGGATCTCGAACGCGGCACGGGCGTGCCCGGAGCGAGTCTGCGAGGCGTGCACCTACGGCTCCCAGGCTGGGGAACGGACGGCCCGACGCTGGAGATATACACCTACGGCGAGAACTCATCAGGCGGCACTCCGGCGGCCAATCGAACGGGCTGGGGGCACATCGCCCTTGGGGTGAGCGACGTACCCGGCGCTCGCGCCGCCGTGCTCGAAGCTGGCGGCCAGAGCGTCGGTGAGGTCGTCACGCTTCAGACCGCGGATGGCCGGCGAGTTACGTGGTGCTATGTCACCGATCCAGAGGGGAACATTATCGAGTTGCAGAGCTGGGACTGAGTCCCTGGCGTCTGCCCTCGTTCTCGTCCGCACGGCGGCACCCTTGCGTCCCGCAGGCATCATGGTGGCACGATGCGTGAGCCCGATTCGTCGCAGGGACATGGCCGCCACCCTGCGCGATCGTCGATCCTCGTCCGCCTGCTCGCCGCCTTCGTGATCGTTAGCTTCCTGCCGATCGGGGTGCTCGCGGCGCTGTCGCTGCAGGAGGCAGCCGCCGAGCCGGCGGGGGTTCATGAGGAGGGCAGTGAGGCGGAGTCGACGGCGCCGCATGCGGAGACGCTCGCCGGCGTACCGATCGCAGTGATCGAGCTCGTCGTCGCCGGCGTCAGCCTGGCGTTGAGCGTCGGCGCCGCGCTGTACATCGGACGCACGATCATCCTGCCGGTTCGATCACTCGAGGCTTCGATGCAGCGCGTCGAGACCGGCGATCTGGAGGCAAGGGCGACGGTCACGGGCAACGACGAAATCGGCCACCTGGGGGCGGTCTTCAACCGGATGGTGGCCGGCCTCCGACGCGAGGCAAGGATCCGAGATTTATTCGGCCAGTACGTCAGCCCGGAGGTCGCCCGATTGGCGATCGAGGAGGCGAGGCGGCTGGAGGAGCAGGTCGTCCGCTGCTCGGTCCTCTTCGTCGACATCCGTCGCTTCACGGCGCTGGCCGAGGTGCTGCCCCCGGCGCGGCTCATCGGTACGCTGAACCGCTACTTCGAGCGGATGCTCGCCGCCGTCGAGGCCGAGGGAGGAATCGTGAACAAGTTCGGCGGCGACAGCCTCCTCGCGGTCTTCGGCTCGCCGCTCAATCCCAGCGAGGACCACGCCCGGCGCGCCGTGCGAGCCGCACTCCGCATGCGGTCGGCCCTCGCCGAGTTCAATCGCGAGCAGGCGGACGCCGAGATGCCCGAGCTGCGCGTGGGCTTCGGGCTGGCGACCGGCGAGATGGTCGCCGGCAACGTCGGCAGTAGCCGTAAGCTCGAATACACGGTGATCGGCGATCCGGTCAACCTGGCGGCGCGCCTGCAGGAGCTGACCACCGAACTGAACGCGGAGATCCTGGTGAGCCCCGAGACCGCCCGGTTCGCCGGCGGCGAGGCGGCCCTGCGATCGCTCGGCGAGATCGCGGTGCGAGGCCGCGTCGAGCCGGTGGAGGTCTTCGCCGCCGAGCCACCCCTCACCGAGTCGGCCGGCGGCGACGCGACCGCCGCCGCATCACCCGCTACCGGCTGAAAGCCTACGGACTCGCCGATCGATGCCCATAAGGCGTCCGTGACAGCCGCACCTGATGCCGATCAAGCAGGCGACGGGCGGCGAGCGCCATACAGCTCGGTGCGCTCGACGGGTAACCGAGCAAGCATGACGTTCGATCTTTCCTGGCCGTTGCCATCGGACCAGCGACGCCCATCGGTGGAGCCCGCTAGCGCGCCACGCGGTAGCGGAGGTAGACGACTTTCGAGCTGAAGTTGCGGGTCTCCACGAGTTCGAGATCCACCCGGCGCTCGTGCTGGGGAAAGAACGGAATGCCGCCGCCGATCAGCACCGGGTAGACCATAAGCTGGTACTCGTCGATCAAACCGAGATCAGCCACCTGGGCGGCGAGCGTCGCGCCGCCGATCGCGATGTCGCCTTCCCCCGGCTCGGCTCGCAACCGCTCGATCTCCTCCGCCAGGCCACCGGAGAGCAGGCGGGCATTGCCCTGCACCTCCGACAGCGTGGTGGAGAACACCACCTTTGGCAGCGGCTTCCAGAGCGCGGTCCACTCGAGCTCCGCATCGTCGAGCGATGCATCCTGGTCGGCGGTCTCCCAGTACAGCATCGTCTCGTACAGCCGTCGTCCCAACACGTGCACGCCCACGTGTCGGATGTCGTCGATCCAGAAACGAAAGACATCCTTGTCCGGGGTTGTCCAGTCAATGCCGCCGTCCGGCCCCACGATGTACCCGTCAAGTGAGACGCTCATCGAATAGGTCACGCTGCGCACAGAAAGTCATCCTCGGTAAGGCGTTCGACGGTAGGACTGCTGGACGCCGCAGGACTCATCGAGCGTGATTGGTGGGCACGGCTCACCCTTCGGTCGTTCGCGAGGGCAACCGCGCGGTAGCCCCCGCACCGCACTCGCGCGGCGCAGTGACGCTTGCGCCACTGTCAATTTGATCCTACCGACCTCCGCACGAGCTCGAACGCCTCGCTGTGTCGCCTCGGCCTCACCCGGAATCAGTCCCAGCAAGCAGCCAGGTGACGGCCGCGTCGACGTGAACACGGGTCGAGTCGATAACTGGCATCCCGTGGTACTCGGACTCGCCGAGCACCGTCGACAGCTCGGTGCCGGCCAGGATGATGCCGTCGGCATGCTGTCGATGTCGCACCGCCCCGATGATGTCTACGAGGTTCCGCGACGTGTCCGCAGTCGGTCGGCCGAAGATCAGCTCCTCCACGTATTTCTGATGGATGTACGTCTGCTCCTCTTCACTGGGCAGCAGCATGGAGATGCCTGCCTCTGCAAGCGGCACGGGATACAAATTCGAATTCATAACCGACTGAGTAGCAAGAAGGACGGGCCGCTGTATGCCAGCACGTTGCACGGCCACGACCGTGGCGTCCACGATGCTAAGCATCGGTATGCTGACGGACGCACGGACCTCGTCAAAGACGGCGTGAAGCGTGTTCGAGGCGATGAGCGCCATCCCCGCGCCAGCAGCCTGCAGTCGGTCTATGGCGTCGATCAGCTCGTCACTGACGACGCCTAAGTCGGCCGCCTCGAGCAACCGCCACAGCGAACCGCCGTCGATGCTGTACAGCAATACGCGCGGGAACGTGTCACCCGTCCCCGCGGCGCGCCAGGCCGCAACGAGCCCACGGTAATAAGCCACGGTCGACTCCGGCCCCGTACCGCCGACCAATCCGAGAATGCGTGCGCCACCCACCAGGCAAGGATACGGAAGCCACTGTCAAGTTTGCCCCGGGCGGACGTAGCCGACGTCAACCGCCAAATCGTGGTCCTCGCCTGGGCCGGCTACGCGATGGGCTCGCGCTATGGACTCGATTTGGCGTGGCTAATGGCGGGGGGCAGTGGGGCTGGGCTGTTGCTCTCACTCGGCTGGTCGCTCGCCGGGGGTAGGTGCGCGGCGATCTTGCCCTACCAAGGAATCCCCATTGGCGCTTGCGCCACTGTCAATTTCATCCCAGCGGACAGGCGGCCTCGACCACGTTGCCTTCCGGATCAGTCACGTAGGCGGAATACAACCCAAACTTTGGCCGCTCTCTGGGAGCGTCGAGCGCCGACCCGCCGTGCGAGATCGCGGCCGCGTAAAACCGATCCACCTGCTCACGCGATGCGGCGCGAAACGCCACATGCGCGCGCTCGAAGAAGGCGCGCGGACGCGCGTAGAAGCCGAAGTCTGACTGCCCATTACGCCCGTACTCGACGCGGCCCCGCGGATCAACCGATTCACTTAGCCCCAGCTCGCGAAGTGCCGATCGGTAAAACTTTCCGGCGGCGTCGGCGTTGGTGACATTCATCGTCACGTGATGTACCTGCCGCTCGTTCATGCCGTCAGCGTACCGCGTGGCCTACTGGCGCTTGCGCCGGTGTCAAGTTTGGCCCAGCGTCCGGCCCGGCCTCCGCGGATCTCAAGGCGTCGGCTGAAGAATAGGACTAGTCAGGATGTCCCTACTCGTCAAGACCGGTGAGTCGTCGGTGCCATCGGCGCGTATGGCCCAGATGTGGCGAGGGCCACCACTCGCGCCCACGCGCGTGTAAGTGATCGCCTCTCCATCGGGAGTCCAGCGCGGCTGCGTCGCTCGACTTCCTTCGAGGTGCGTCAGCCGCCGCACGTCGGTCCCGTCAGGTCTCATCGTGTACAGATCCGATGGCTCCGAGCCGCCATAGACGCGCAGGGGGTGTGTCGTGAAGACGATGAGGCTCCCATCCGGTGACCAATCCGGGTCGCCGGCCACCTGGTCCCAGTCGGTGAGCTGCATGAGGTTGCTGCCGTCCGCGTCGATCACGAAGACGGCCGTTGTTCCATCGTTGCGCTCGCGCCAGAAGACCAGTTGCTCATCGTCGGCCGACCAGCGGGGATAGAGGTCCTGGCCGTCGGCGGCGTCATGATCGAGGATCACCGTTCTCGCCCCGCTCTCGACGTCGATGATCGCCAGGCCGAGTCGTGCCGGTCCTTCTGGGCCGAGGGGGCCGATCGCGTAGGCGGCTGCGATTCGAGTACCGTCGCGCGACCATGAGGCGTGGGTGGCACCCACGCACTCCGGCAGCTCGCAATCGGTGACGATGCGCGCGTCGGAACCATCGGCGTTGATCACGTAGAGCTGGTCGGGTTCACCCTGGACATCAAAGAGCAGCTGGCTGCCATCAGGTGACCAGTCCGGGTGGTGGTGGATCGCTCCGGGCACGACATCGGCACCGATCTCATGGTCCTCGGTGCCGTCGGCTCTCACCAGAAAGACCGCATCATCGATCCCGCCGGATGGCCGCTGGTATGCAATCCAGCCTGTCGCTGAGTCAATCGGTGAGCCTTGATCGCCGACGCTGCGCCCCTCGGTCGCCTCATTAGCGCTCGGGGAAGTGGCCGCCGTGCCGCACCCGGCCGTGGCCACCGCCGCCACCGCAACGCCCATGGCCAGCAAGGCGCGGCTCGGGCGTGCACTACCGGCTGACACCCATTGGCTTCGCCGATGGCTGCGAAGGCGATCCATGGCTCTCGACACCTGAGTTGCTCGCAACGGGTATGCGCCCTTCGCCCGAAGACTTCATGGGGCACATGACGTAGGGCCGAATGCGTGGGCGCTGGCGATCAACCAAGTCTGCGGCGGAATGCCCGATCTACCGGACCGGTGTTCGCATCGAGTGCTGCGACCTGGCGACTGAGCCACGCGCCAAGTCAACGGCGATTAGTTTCGGCGTGGATTTCAGTCTGATCGCCATGACAGCTCTCTACACCTTCGACGTCTTCTCCACCCTCGACGGCTTCGGCTCCTTCGGCGGCGGCAACTGGGGCGGCTACTGGGGCAAGCAGGGCCCCGAGTTTCTCGAGCACCGCCTCGCCGTGTACCGGGAGGAGCAGCGGATGGTCTTCGGCGCCACCACGCATCGGTTCTTCGCACGGATCCTGGATCCGAGCACTGTCGAG
>JALZDF010000025.1 GCA_030862645.1 Chloroflexota bacterium | reverse complement strand
CTGGCGAAGACGAGCGCGGCCCAGGCCGCGAACGGGTGGATCCGGATCGGCTGGTCGCTCACAGGTCGACGCGATCGAGCACGCCGCGGGCCAGCAGGAGCAGGACGCCGGCGACGACCAGGATCGTCGACACCGGCGCGGCGACCAGCGCCACCACCGCGCCCGCCCCGATGTAGGCGGCGAGCAGGAGGAGAAACCGAGAGCTAATCCACAGCTCTCGCAGGGCCAGCCGGGTGGCGGTAGCGGTGGGGCGCAGGACCGGGCACGAGGGCGCGCTCCTCGGCTCGTCCGGGGTCGAGCTCGTCAGCGACGCACCTCCTGTGGCGGCCTCCGAATGGTCAGGCGGCCCGATGCTAGCAGAGGGCTTGACGGCTCCGGAGGCTGGCCGATACCATAAGCACTCGCTTATATAAATCCGTATTTGATAAAGAATCGCTTGTGATGCCATCCGCGCCGGAGACTGCCGTCGAGCATGATCTGCGACGGCTCCGCACCCTCTACCGCGCCCTCGGTGACGAGACGCGCCTCCGCGTCATCGGCCTGATGGCGGAGGCGGGTCCGCTGCCGGTGCGCGAGCTGTCGGCCCGCGTCGGGCTCTCCCAGCCGCTCATCAGCTGGCACCTGCGCATCCTGCGCCTTGCCGGCATCATCGATACGCAGCGGCAGGGCCGTGAGGTGATCTGCCGCTTGCGGACGGCCGCCTTCGAGGAGCTGCACGACGCCGAGGCGCGCCTCATCGGCGGAACCGCCGGCGTGAGCAGCGCGACCGATGCGCCGAGGACGGTGCCCGATGTCCGCTAGCCGCGACCACGCGCACGACCTGCGGCGCGGCGATTCGGTTGTGCCCGCGAAGGTGAAGGAGTCGGCGCGGGGAGTACTGGCACCGGTCGTCCGCCTCGCCATCGCGCTGCACCTGACCCCGAACACGATCACCGTCATCGGGCTGCTGTTCACGATCGTGGCATCCGCCATGGTGGCCGGCGGCTGGCTCCTCCTGGGCGCCGCGGTCCTGACCGCCGGGTCCCTGCTGGATGCGGTCGACGGTGCGCTGGCACGGGCCCAGGGCGGCGGCACCGCGTTCGGCAGCTTCCTCGACTCGACGCTGGACCGCGCCAGCGAGGCGATCCTGTACGTGGGTATCGCCATCTGGTTCATGAACAACCTGCCGGAGCCGGTCGTGCCCGTGCTGGCCGTGTTCCTCGCACTGGCCGGCTCGTTCCTCGTCAGCTACGCCCGCGCGCGGGCGGAGGGGATCGGCCTGGAGGCAAGCGTCGGCCTGGCACCGCGCACCGAGCGCCTTGTCCTCGTCATCGCCGGGGTCGCGCTGGCGGGCCTCGGCTACGCGCCGATCCTCATCAGCATCCTGGGTCTGCTCGCCGTGCTGACGGTGGTGACCGTGATCCAGCGCATCTGGCATGTCTGGCGCCTGAGCCTGGCGGTTAGCCGAACCCGCACCAAGGAGCACTGACGCGTCGTGGCTTCAGAGAACGGTAGGGCCGCCACCAACGGTCGTCGGTCCAGCGGCGACAAGGTCCGGGTCGCCATCGTCGGCATCGGCAACTGCGCGAGCAGCCTGGTGCAGGGTCGCTACCACTACGCCGATGCCAAGGACGGCGACTTCATCCCGGGCCTCATGCACGTCAACCTGGGCGGCTACCACGTTCGGGACATCGAGTTCGTCGCCGCCTTCGACATCGACCGCAACAAGGTCGGCACGGACCTCTCGGAGGCGATCTTCGCTGAGCCGAACAACACGTTCCGCTTCGCCGAGGTGCCGCACCTCGGCGTCCCGGTCGAGCGAGGCATGACCCACGACGGGCTCGGCAAGTACCTGGCGGAGATCATCCAGAAGGCGCCCGGCCCGACCGCCAACATCGTGAAGATCCTGAAGGATCGACAGGTCGACGTCATGGTCAACTACCTGCCGGTCGGGTCGGAGCAGGCGACCAAGTGGTACGCCGAGCAGGCCATCCAGGCCGGCGTGGCGTTCGTCAACGCCATCCCGGTCTTCATCGGCCGCGAGCCCTACTGGCAGCGCCGTTTCGCCGAAGCGGGGCTGCCGATCATCGGCGACGACATCAAGAGTCAGGTCGGGGCGACCATCACGCACCGAGTGCTGACCCGGCTCTTCATGGACCGCGGCGTGAAGATCGACCGCACCTACCAGCTGAACTTCGGCGGCAACACTGACTTCCTGAACATGCTCGAGCGTTCGCGCCTGGAGTCCAAGAAGATCAGCAAGACGAACGCCGTGACCTCGATGATCGACTACGAGATCGGCGATGACGACGTCCACGTCGGGCCATCCGACTACGTTCCGTGGCTGAAGGACCGCAAGTGGTGCCACATCCGGATGGAGGGCACGACCTACGGCGACGTGCCGCTCAACCTGGAGCTCAAGCTGGAAGTCTGGGATTCACCCAACTCCGCCGGCGTCATCACCGATGCGCTGCGCTGCGCGAAGCTCGGCCTCGACCGCGGGCTGGCCGGCACGCTCGTCGCGCCCAGCTCGTACTTCATGAAGTCGCCGCCGATCCAGGTCCACGACGACATCGCCCACAACCGGGTCGAGGACTTCATCCGGGGCGACGACAACGAGACGCTGGTCGGCACCGAGAAGGTCTCCCAGCCGAAACGCCGCAGGGTCGCGGCCTCGAACGCCAGGGTGAAGGCGAGGGCGGCTGCCGCCGAGGTGGCGTAGCATCGGCCGCATGCTCGGGAGAATGGCGACTGCGTCATCCGCGTGCTCGGAAGGTCGGCGAGGGCGCCATCCGCGCCTTGGACGAGCAGCTGAGCGGCCGTCCGGACGCGAGTCTGCATTCCATGCCCGAGCTTCGTCCTGGACGCGTTGAATGGCCGGCTCGAAGCCGATCGACACCCCGGCCAGCCGCTCGGCGGGTAGTTGGCAGAGCCGTGGCAGCCAGCCCGCAACCCGAGGCGAGCGCACGCGGGAGAAGGTCGCCTACTGGCTCTACCGCACCGCGGAGCGGATCATCGCCTCCCTCCCGCGGGCGCTGTCCATGCCGGCTGCGGCCGCCGTCGGCAATCTCGGCTACGATCTGGCAGGTTCGAAGCGCGGGGTGATTCAGGACAACCTCGCCCATCCCCTGGGGCTCGACGCCGGCGATCGGCGCGTGAAGGCGGCGGCGCGGCGCGCCTTCCGCAACTACGCCAAGTACCTCGTCGACATGATGCGCATCGGCGACCTCTCCACGGAGGAAGCGGCCGCCATGGTGAACATCGACGACGTGAGCGTTCTGAACCACGCGGGCGCCGGCGGCACCGGGGTCCTGCTGTGCACCATCCACGTCGGTGGCATGGACCTCATCGGACCGGCCGTGAAGCTGAGCGGCCAGGCGCTCCACGTGGTGGCCGACGACACGACCTACGGGCGCCTCTACGACCATCTCTCGGCGGCGCGCGCACGACAGGGCATCTTCGTCATCGGCTGGCGCAATCTCCGCGGCCTGTTCCGCGTGCTGCGCGCCAATGGCAACCTCGCCCTCTTCTGCGACGGCGGCTACCGCCGCGGCGACGTGCCGGTCGAGCTGTGCGGCGCGGCGACGACATTTCCCCTCGGCCCGGCCACCCTGGCGGCCAGGACCGGCGCGCCGATGCTCCCCGTCTGGTGCCGGCGTGATCGCAACGATCGGTTCGAGGCGGGCGGGCTGCCGACCATTGGATGCGCGAGCACCGAGCCCGCCGAGATCTACCGCGCGACCCAGGCGCTGGCCGATGCGCTCGGCGGCGTCATCGCCGAGGATCCGGGACAGTGGTACATGTTCCGGCCGGTCTGGCCGCAGACAGATGCCGACCGCGCACAGGCGGCTGCGGCGCTGGCGGCCGCACGGCGGGGCGAGGACTGGACGAAGATCACCGCCTGATGCTGCGCCTGGGGCTGGAGATCGCCGATCGGATCGTCGCCGCCCTGCCATCGAGCGCCGCGTACGCGCTGGCCGATCTGGCCGGCGACGCGTGGTACCGGCTTGCCCCCGCACGCCGGCGGCTGGTGGCCGCCAACCTGGGCCGCGTGTGCGCCGCGACGGGCCGGCCAACGCGCGGGCAGGCGTTTCGCCAGCTCGTGCGCTCCGCGTTCCGCAACCACGCGCGCTACTACGTCGAGCTCCTGCGCGCTCCCCACTACCCGGCCGACCGGATCGACGAGATCGTCGAGGTGCCCGAGTGGGCAGCCTTCGATGCGGCCCTGCGCTCCGGGCCGAGCATGCTGGTGAGCTCACACCTCGGCAACTTTGAGCCGTTCGGCGTGTTCATCGCCGCGCATGGCATCCATCCGCTGGCGCCGGTGGAGGAGATCGAGCCGAAGACCCTCTTCGAATTCCTGACGTCGCGCCGCGGGGGCGCGAGCGTGGAGCTGGTGCCGCTCAGCCGCGCGCGGAGGGCGCTGAGCGCGCGCCTTCGGGACGGGGGCACGGTCGGGATCATCGGCGACCGTGACCTTGCCGGTGACGGCCACCCGGTCACGATGTTCGCTCACCCCACCACGGTGCCGATCGGGCCGGCCGCCCTGGCGGTCGCTCATCGCACGGCGCTGGTGGTGGGCCGCTGTCTGCGCGTCGGCCCGGACCGCTTCCGCGCCGAGGGTGAGCTGATCGAGCTCCCGTCAACCGGCGACCGCCGCGCCGACACGACGGCTCTGGCCAGCCGGATGGCCGAGCGCTTCGAGCGCGACATCGGCGAGGCGCCCGAGCAGTGGTGGGGAGCGTTCCAACCCTTCTGGCCGGACCTGCGCGCATGACCGGCGGGCGACCGCGCGGCGGAGCCGAGCTCGGCAAGGCCGACATGCATCTGCATACCCTGTACTCGGACGGGACCGCCTCGGTGCAGGCGGTGCTCGATCACGTCGAGGCGCACACCGACCTCGACGTCATCGCCATCACCGATCATGAACGCATCGACGGGGCCGTCCGCGCTCGCGAGATTCACGAGGCCGGGGACTACTCGTTCGAGCTGGTGGTCGGCCAGGAGATCACCACCCGCCGCGGCCACGTGCTGGCGCTGTTCGTCACCGAGCGTATCCCGGCGCTTCGCCCGCTTCCCGAAACGCTGGAGCGAATCCACGACCAGGGCGGCATCGCCATCGCCCCCCATCCGATGGCGCCACTGACGCCGTCGCTCGGTGGGCGCTCCCTGCGGGCGGCTCACGACGCCGCGGATCCTCGCCAACGCCTGGACGGCATCGAGCTCATGAACCCGTCGGCCGCCGGCCGCGCGCGGCGCGGAGCCCGCAACCGCCTTAACGCGGAGGTATTGCACCTCGCCGCACTCGGCAACTCCGACGCCCACGTCCTGGAGGGCGTCGGCTCGGGCTGGACCTGGTTCGCCGGCTCGTCGGCCGCCGACTACCGTGTCGCGGTGGAGGCCCGGACGACCCGGCCTGACGGCACGTTCTGGTCGAACCTGCACAACGTCGACGTGTACCGCCGTCAACTGCGTGCCAAGGCACGGCACCTGCGGCATACTCTCCGGCCTACGGGAGAGTGGCGGTGACATCGGTCCAATCCGCGCCGTCCACGACGGCGACATCGGTATCGTCCGCGAAGAGCGGGCGGCGTCCGCTCAAGGTGGGAATCGTGAGCCCGTATGGCTACCCGCATCCCGGCGGGGTCAACGAGCACGTCCGCTTCACGTACGAGGCCATGCGCCGCATGGGCCACGACGTGTGGATCATCACCTCGAAGTACGGCCGGCAGCGGGAGAGCGAGGCGCATATCATCCGGCTCGGAACCGGCTGGGCGGCGCCGGCCAATGGCTCGGTCGGCCGCGTGACCCTCGGGCTGCGCTTCAAGCACCAGGCGCGCGAGGTGCTCGAGGCGCATCGGTTCGACATCCTCCACTTCCACGAGCCGTTCGTTCCGTTCCTGTCGCCGACCATGCTCGATCAATCGAGGGACACGGTGAACATCGCGACGTTCCACGCCTTCGGCGGCTTCTCGCCGTCGTACTGGATCGGGAAGCGCTTCGCGGGCCGCCTGGCTGATCGACTCCACGGGAGGATCGCGGTCTCCGGCGCAGCCCGCCACTTCATCAGCAGGTACTTTCCCGGCGAGTACGAGATCATCCCGAACGGCGTCGATCTCGACCGATTCACCGATGCGCAGCCCTTCGAAGAGCTGCGCGATGGGAGGACCCTCAACATCCTCTTCGTCGGCCGCCTCGAGGAGCGCAAGGGCCTGATCCACCTGCTGAAGGCCTACCATCGATTGCGCAAGCGGAAGGTCGACGCGCGGCTGCTCGTCGTCGGCGCCGGGCCGAAGCTGCGCGAGTACAAGCGCTTCGTGGGGCTGCGCGGCATCCGGGACGTCGAGTTCCTCGGCCGGGTCAGCGACGCCGACAAGGTTCGCTACTTCGCCTCAGCCGACATCTACTGCGCGCCGAACACCGGCCAGGAGTCGTTCGGCATCGTGCTTCTCGAGGCAATGGCGGCCGGCGTCCCGATCGTGGCGTCCGACATCCACGGTTTCAAGCGGGTGGTCGAGCGCAACGTCCAGGGCCTGCTCGTCGAGCCGCGCAATCCGAGAGCGCTGGCGGCCGCACTCTACGCCCTCGCCCGCGATCCTGACCTGCGCCAGGAAATGGGGGACGCCGGTCGCGCGCGAGCTCCGGAGTTCAGCTGGGACCGCGTGACGGAACGGATCGTCGACTACTACTACGAGACCCGCGACCGGGTGCTGGCCGCGCGCTAGCTTCCCGCCCGGCACTCAGGACTCCAGGTGCCACAGGGCCCGATAGAAGCCGATGCGCGCCCGATCGGGGCTGATTTCATATGCCTCGAACAGCTCGTCCTGGTGTCCCTGGCCGAAATTCCAGTCCAGGCTCATGGACGCCACGGCGAGGTCGGCCCATCGGTCGCCCACGGTGAGGTCGCCGAAATCGACGTTCCCGGTCCACCGGCCATCGGCTGAGATCAGGGTGTTCGGCGCGCACGCGTCGCCGTGCACGAGGACGGCCTCGTCGACAGACGGACGAGCTCCGAGGGCCTCGGGTGTGCGCCCGACCCACACCTCGGAAACCCATTCGGCTGGGAAGTCATCGACCGGCAGCGCGTGCATCGCTCGGAGGCCGGCGGCGATGGCTCGGATCGCCTCCGACCGCCGCGCACGCCACCTGTCTCCAACGGCGGACTCGCCGGGCACCGCAGCCGTGAGCAGCCACTGGGCGCTCCCATCCGAGCCGAATCCCAGCACGCACGGCGCCGGGTGGCGGACCGAGATCCAGTCGAGACGGCGCCGCTCCCGCTCCAGGTCGATGCCGGTCCCTGGTGGGTTCCACTTCAGGTAGGTATCGGCAATCCGGAAGGTCAACCCGCCGAGGTCGTTGCGCCAGACCAAGGTCGCCGGCCGACCAGCGGCGAGCTCGAGAACGATGGACGGTATCGGATCGTCTCCCAGCGAACGCTGTGCGCGGAGGTCGGGCGCCTCAGGGGGCATCACAACGGCTTGTGCCACGACGTGAACGTTCGCTGCGGCTCGAACCCGAGTGACCGATACAGGTCCGTGGCGCCCGTCGGGCTGTCCGTGTCGACGCCGCGCGACGCCGACACGACCACGGTCACGAGTGGACCTCCATCGCCTTGCGCATGGCGACGAACCGATCGTGCACCTTGAATCCGGCTGCCTCGTACAGGCCAAGCGCACCGGTCGGGTTGTCCGCATCCACGCCGAGCGCCGCGCTCGTCATGCCGCCCTCGCGCAGGAGATTGAGGGACCGCGCGATGAGCGCGCCCGCCAGCCCCCGACGGCGCCAGGCGCGGCGGGTGAACACCGAATCGAGCCAACCGCGGCGCAATCCGAGCGCCTCGTTCTCCGCGCTCCTGATCTCGTTCCAGACGCCGCCGGCGACCTGGTCGCCATCCCAGGCGATCAGCCACAGGGACGTATCGGTGTCGGGGTCACCCAGGATCCGGTTCATGACCTCGATCGACTCGTCCGAGCCGCCCCAGTGATCGCGAAACGCCTCTCGGTTCGCCCGCCAGATCGTCTCGTGCTGGTCGGGCGTCACCGGACGCAGCTCCAGCCCGTCCGGCAGCGGCAGCTCCGCCACGCGCTCATCGAGGTTCGGCCGCACCATGTCGAAGAACCAGCGCGCGACCGAGTACCCGTTCGCGGCCAGGAACGCCTCGCCCGGACGTCCGACGGCCGCGAACGACATCAACACCGGCTCGCGGTCGAACTGCTGCTCGCTCGCGCGGCGGACTGCGCGCGCCTCCAGCTCCTGGAGCATGGCTGTACCGATGCCGGCGCCACGACGCTCGGGCAGGACCGAGGCGACGTGGCGGAACTCGCGGTGGCGGCCGTCCCGCGTGTCGACCCACTCGGTCCGGCCGGTCGCGACCACCGCGCCGTCGACCTCGGCCAGCACGACGTCGCGAGCCGGGTCGAACTGATCGGTCGGATGCGCGAACCACGACCGCATGCCCTCCTCGGGCCAGACCTCGTCCACGCCATCCGCGGCGGCTTCGGCGTTGATGATCCGGACGATGTCCGCGATGTCGGTCTCACCGGCGTAGCCACGGAACCGCAATCCGGCAGGTGCCCTGACCGTCATCGGATCCCGTCCAACGGGCGCCGCCATGCCGTGGCGCGCTCGGTGACCCCGAAGCCGCACGACTGGTACAGGCGCAGCGCGCCGGATGGATTGTCGGCGTCGACGCCCAGCGCCGCGGTGTCCATCCCGCGCTCGGCAAGGAGGCGCAGGCTGCGCATGATGAGGGCGCGGGCGAGACCGCGGCCGCGCCACGGCCGGCGCGTGTACACCGAATCGAGCCAGCCCCGGCGGATGCCGAGCTCGGCGTTCTCGTCGTGGTAGATGACGTTCAGCACGGCGCCGGCGATCTCGTCGCCGTCCCACGCCACGAGGAAGTTCTCTGGTTGCAGCTCCGGGGAGTCGACCCAGCGTCGGAAGTTCGCCTCAGAGTCGTCGTGGCCGCCCCAGTGGTCGCGAAACGCCTCGTGGTCGGTGTCCCAGATGGCCCTCGCGTCGTCCGGCCCGACCGGGCGGAGCTCAAGGCCGTCGGGCAGGGGCGGAGCGTCGGGAAGTGGCGACCGCACCGGGCGCTCCATCGTGAAGAACCAGCGCACGGGCTCGTACCCGTGTGCCCGGGCGAGCGCGATCCGTCCGGCCTGCTTGTCGTCGGCCCACATGCCAGCAAACGTCGGTCGATCGGTCGGATGCTCCGCGGCGCGCTCGGCCAGCAGGTCCCACCCGGCACGCAGGAGCCGCGTGCCGATCCCCCGGCGCCGCCACGGCGGATCGACGAAACCCGCGGAGCGGTACTCGCGCAGGCCATCCGTGGTGTCGACCCAGTCGACCTGGACGAACCCGACCGGGCGACCATCGAGCTCGGCGATCACCACGTCACGCGAGGCGTCGAACTTCTCGGACGCATGCCGGTAGACCGGTTCGAGCTCCGCGAGCGAGACGCGCTCGCGGATGCCCTCCGAAGCCACGTCGGCGTTCTGGATCCGGACGATCTCGGGCAGATCGACCGCGCCGGCGTACGGCCGGAGGACGAGGTTGCGAAGGTCGGCCGCGGCCGTATCGGTCCGTGCCATCAGCCGACCCTCTTGAGCTTGCCGGTGCGCTTGGCGTAGCGCTCGGCGATGCCGAACACGTACACCCCGAGGGGAATGAGGACGAGGCCCATCACCACCAGCGGCCACACGTCGTGAAGCAGCTCGGTAACCGGCGTGCCCCTGATGAGCCCCTCGCGAATCCCGTCGAGCACGTAGGTCCCGGGCGAGAACTGCGAGATGAACTGCATCCACCCCGGAAGGATGTCGGTGGAGTAGTACACGCCGCTGAACAGCAGGATAACCGACTGGATCAGGAAGACCATCTGGTCTCCCCGCTCGACGTAGAGCAGCGGCAGGATGGCCGCCATCAT
This sequence comes from Chloroflexota bacterium, assembly GCA_030862645.1. Taxonomy (GTDB): domain Bacteria; phylum Chloroflexota; class Limnocylindria; order QHBO01; family QHBO01; genus JACDBZ01. The sequence continues at coordinate 2,180 of JALZDF010000025.1, read as the reverse complement.
GCCGACCCCGACGAAGCTCACCGAGCCGAGCAGCAGGAACACTGCGGCGGTCAGGAAGTTGCCACCGGTGAACTCGAAGTCGAAGAAGAGCAGCATGACGCCCAGGATGATCAGCATCTGGATCAGCGCATAGGTGACGGCGAACAGGGTCGAACCGACCAGCTGGGTGTACCGGCGCACCGGCGCCATGAAAGTGTACTCCAGCGTTCCCTCCCATCGCTCCCAGGTCACCGTCTCGCCGATGAAGCCGAACACGATCGACAGGAAGTTCCAGAAGATCGTGCCGATCACCAGCACCTGGAGCAGGCCGGGGTCGTCCTGCGCGACGCCGATGAAGGCCACCGCCAGGGCAGCCGCCAGCGAGTAGACGAGCCAGGCGACCTCCCAGCCCCAGTAGCGCTTGGTCAGGTTGAAGTTGCGCTCGACGAAGGCGAAGCTCGCCCGCAGCTCGCGCGTTGCAATCGACATCGGTGGGTCTCGTGTGGTGGTTGATGAAAGGACCGATGGACCGGCCCGGCCCTAGCGGGCTCGGGCCGGTCGCATGGCTGGCTCGCCCGCCAGCCGGGTGCCGAATCGCACCAGCTGACGGCCGACCCAGCGCCGGACGACCCGGCGATCGTTGGACTCGCTCACCAGGAGGTTCGTGCGGCGCAGCCGCTCCTCACGCTCCGCCATGAAGCTGAGCACGACAAGGATGTCCAGGTTGCTCTGCACGGGAATCACCTCCTTTCTTCGTCTCTATTCGTCGTCTTCGTTCTTGTCGTCGTGATCGTCGTCGAGACTCTTGCCGGTGAACGTCATGAACACGTTCTCCAGCGTCGGCTCCTTGCCGTAGTCCCTCGCGACCAGAGCCATCAATTCGCCCGGCGTGCCCTCGGCGACGACCCGGCCGTCGTTGATGAGCGCGATCCGGTCGCAGAGCCGCTCGGCCTCGTCGAGGTCGTGCGTCGTCAGCACGATCGTCGCGTCGTGCGTGTCACGCACCTCCTCGATGAAGGTCTGCACGTCGAGCTTCGACCGCGGATCGAGGCCTGTCGTCGGCTCATCGAGCAGCAGCACCGTCGGGCTGGTCAGCAAGGCTCGCGCGATCGCGACCTTCTGCTGCATTCCGCGGCTCATCTGCTCGAGCGGCCTCCCCAGGCGCTTCTCGCCGATGCCGAGGCGGGCCAGGATGCTGATCGCCTGTGCACGTGCCGGCTTCGCCTCGAGCCCGTACAACCGCGCCGCGTAGGCGAGGTTCTCGTGCGGTGAGAGCTTCTTGAAGAAGGCGGCGTCGACGCTTACCCGGTTGATGAGCTGCTTGACCTTCATCTCGTCGCGCTCGACGTCATGACCGAACACTTCGACACGGCCGCCATCCAGCGTCAGCAGCGTGCTGACCAGGCGGATGAGCGTGCTCTTGCCGGAGCCGTTCGCGCCGAGGATCCCGTAGATCTCGCCGCGGCGGATCGACATCGTCACCTCGTTGACGGCGATGACGTCCTTCTTCTTCCGGCCGACCACGAACCTCTTCATGGCTCGGTCGATCAGCAGCGCCGGCTGCTCGCCGTGGGGCGGAGGACCGACGCGGCGCAGCGGCTCACGAGCCGGCGTCGGCGTCGGTCCCTTCGTCCTCGGTTCGTTGATGACCTCGATCATTGTCGTATCCCGTTGCGGTCGTCCTCTGGGCCCGAACATGGAGAGAGCCGCGGCCCGTTGCTCTCGGTCCGCGGCTCGTGCATGCCCGTTTGGGGCATCAAAAAACCGTGAACCTGATCCGGCCCACGGCTCGTGGTGTCTGCGTTGGCGGCCTTGCCGCCTGGCTTCTACCTCGACCAGGGCACAGATCTCCCGTCGACTCCACTGCCGGTAGGCGCGAGTCGCGGCGCGTTGATGGCGCGAATGCGAAGGTGCATTGCCGTCAGATCGCTCCTCTGTGCTGGTTGGTTGATCGCCGGGACCGCGGGGCAGCGTCGGCTGCGGTCCGTGGTGCCGGCGAAGTCTACGTCCGCCGCTTGCTCGCTGTCAAGACATCGGCGGGGAGGCCGCTTTCCGGCGCTGAGGGTCCCGCCTCAGTCGCGAGCGCTCCGCAGCGCCGAGAGTCGCGACGCCAGCGGCCAGCCCCAGGCCCTGCCTCGCAGCGCCCAGCCGACGGCCGCCATGGCCACCAGCGCACCGGCGACGAGCTTCAGGCCCGACGC
>JALZDF010000016.1 GCA_030862645.1 Chloroflexota bacterium | reverse complement strand
TTCCGCCACCTGGGCCCCGAGAACGGATCCGGGGGTGGTACCGAGGGAGGGACTTGAACCCACACGACCTTGCGGTCACTAGGTCCTGAACCTAGCGCGTCTGCCTATTCCGCCACCTCGGCACGGCTGCATCCGGAGCGCTTCCGTTTGCGAGGGCCGATGATAGCACGCCCCGGGATCAGCTCCGCGGCACCAGGTTGAGCAGGCTGAACGCGACGAACAGGACCGCCAGAACGACAGTCATGCGGAACAGCGTCCGTTCGATGCCGCGCCGGCTGCGGTAGGCGGTCACCTCGCCACCGAAGGCGCCGCCGAGGCCGGTGCCACGCTGCTGAAGCAGAATGGCCGCCATCAGCGCGATGGCAAGGATCATCTGGGCGAGAAGGAGGGGGGTCTGCATTGCCGGCGCAGTCTACACGAGGAGGGATCGGCCGGTCATCTCGGGCCCGGGTGGAATCCCCAGCAGATCGCACAGCGTGGGAGCAACGTCGGAGAGCTCTCCTCCCCGCAGCCGCCGACCGCGAACGCCATCGCCGACGATGACGATGGGCACCGGGGACGTGGTGTGCTTGGTCTGGGGCTGGCCCGCCGCGTCGCGCATCTCCTCGATGTTGCCGTGGTCGGCGGTGACGACCAGGACGCCGCCGGCGGCCCGCACGGCGTCGACCACCCGTCCCAGGCATGCATCGATCGTCTCGGCGGCACTGACCGCCGCGCCCCACACGCCAGTGTGGCCGACCATGTCGGGATTGGCGTAGTTGGTCACGATGAAGTCGTAGTCTCCCGAGCCGATGCCGGCCACGAGCGCATCCGTGATTGGGATGGCGCTCATCTCAGGCGCCAGATCGTAGGTCGCGACGTGCCGGACTGATGGCACCAGGATGCGCTTCTCGCCGGAGAAGGGTGGCTCGACGCCGCCGTTGAAGAAGTAGGTGACGTGCGCGTACTTCTCGGTCTCGGCCACGTGGAGCTGCCGTTTGCCGAGACGGGCCAGGTGCGCCGCCAGCGAGTCGATCTCGAGCGGCCCGAAGGCGACCGACACCGGCAGCTCGTCGGGTGCCTGGTACTGGGTGAGGGTGGTCACCACGAGGTCGCGCGGCGGCGCACCACGGTCGAACGCGTCGAAGTCGGGCAACGCCAGCGCCTGAGTCAGCTGCCGTGCGCGATCGGCGCGGAAATTGAGGTGCACGGCCACATCGTCGTTCTCCATGCCGGCATAGGAGCCGATGACCGTCGGCCGGATGAACTCGTCGCCCTCGCCGCGCGCATAGGCGGCCGCGATGGCGGCGTCGCCGTCTTCCGCCAGCTCGCCGACGGCATACACGATCGCCTCGTACGCCAGGCCGGTCCGTTCCCAGCGGGCGTCGCGGTCCATGGCGTAGTAGCGGCCGCTGACCGTGGCCAGCGTCGCGAGGCCGTCGAGCCGGCCCATCAGCTCGGGGAGAAAGCGGTCGGCGGAGCGTGGCGGTGTGTCGCGCCCATCGGTGAAGGCGTGGATCAGGACACGGTCGGCGGGCAGCCCCTCCGCCGCCGCCAGGTCGACGGTGGCCGCGATGTGCTCGTCGATGGCGTGGATGCCGCCGGGCCCAATGAGGCCCATCAGGTGCAGACGGCCGTTCCGCTCCAGGGCCGCCCGGCAGGCCCCGATCAGGGCCGGTGTCTCGCCGAACGAGCCGTTCTCGATCGCCCTGGTGATGCGCGGCAGATCCTGGAGGACTCGGAACCCGGCACCCAGGTTCAGGTGCCCGACCTCGCTGTTGCCCATCTGCCCGACGGGCAGACCGACCGCCTCGCCGGACGCCTCGAGCCGCGCCGACGGCCACTCCCGGACGAGGCCGTTCCAGACCGGCATGTCGGCATCGCGTAGTGCGTCGCGAGCGGGGTCGTCACCGATGCCGAACCCGTCGAGGACGACGAGGATGACGGTCACGCGGCGGCGGCCGCCCGCAGGATCGCCGAGAACTCGTCAACCTTGAGAGAGGCGCCGCCCACCAGGGCCCCGTCGATATCGGGCTGGGCGAAGAACCTGTCCGCGTTCTCGGCGGTGACGCTACCGCCGTACTGGATCGGCACCTCGTCGGCCGCCTCCGGATCGCGCTCGGCCAGGATGCCTCGGATCCGGGCGCAGACCTCCTGCGCATCGGACGCCGACGCCGCATCGCCGGTGCCGATGGCCCAGACCGGCTCGTAGGCAATGACGAGCCCGGTGCCGGCAAGGCGGTCAAGGTTCGCAAGCGCGGCGTGCACCTGGCGATCGATGACCGCGGCCGTGCTGCCGGCGCGGCGTTCCTCCGCCCGCTCCCCGACCGCGGCGATCGGCCGCAGCCCGTGCGCCACGGCGGCTGCCACCTTCCGGCCGACCCGCTCGTCCGTCTCGCCGTCGTACTGGCGTCGCTCCGAATGACCGAGGATGACGAAGGTCGCCAGGCCACCGAGCATGAGCGGGCTCGTCTCGCCGGTGAACGCGCCACGCTCCTCATAGTGCATCGTCTGGGCGCCGATCGCCACGCCATCGGGCTCCATGGCCTCGTGCAGCTCACGCAACCAGATGGTGGGTGGACAGATGACGGTGGTGACAGCCGGCACCGATGCGGCGGCCGCCCGAACGGCGCGCGCGAGCGCGACGGCCTCGTGGAGGCTGGATGGGTTCATCTTCCAGTTGCCGGCGATCACCGGTACGCGCATCAGTTCTCCTCTTCGCCGGCAAGCTCGACGAGCCGCCTGAGCCGATGGTTGACCGCCGATCTGCTGACGCCGAGGGCCGTGGCCAGCGTATCGAGATCGGCGTCGGGCATGCGTCGCCGCAACGCAGCGGTCTCGCGAAGCGACGGCGCCAGGCGTGCCAGGCTGCCGTCGCGCTCGAGCTGGTCGATGGCACGCAGCTGGCGATCGGCCGCGCGAACCGTCCGGGCCAGGTTCGCCTCCTCGGCGTTGATCAGTCGATTGAGGCGCGCGCGCACGTCCCGCCCGACGCGCTGGGTCTCGAGCTCCAGGACCCCGCGGTTGGCTCCGACCAGCCCGAGCAGGGCGACGATCTCGTCGAGACCTTTGAGATAGACCACGTGGTGACCGCGGCGAGAGGAGCGCAGGCCGCGCACGTCCATCTCGGCAAGCAGTGCCTGGAGGGTAGCGGCCGCATTGCCGTCATGGAGCACGAACTCCACGTGGGGTCCGGATCGCCCGAACGAGATTGAGCCGGAGCCGAGCAGCACGCCACGCAGGAACGATCGCCGGTCGCAGGCCGGCGCATCCTGCCAGCGCCAGGCGCCGAGCTGCTCGCGCGCGATCTCGACCACCAGATGATGTCGCGCACCGGGGTGACGTCCGCGCTCCGCAGAGGTCAGCGCGCGCGGGCCCTGGACATCGACGCCCAGCGTGCCAGCGAGCAGCACCGCTGTGCGCGCCGTGGCATGGTCGAGCGTCCGCAGGCGGTCAACGGTGCTGCCCGACAGCAGGCCCAGGAGTTCGGCCCGCCGGCAGCACGCCCGGGCGGGCTGGATGCGAGCGAGCTCCCCCTTGACCTCTCCGGCGAGGAGTACCGATGCGCTCAGGAGGCAGTCGCCGTCGGGCGCCGGATCCGCCGCTGGCGGGGGCGCTCGATCCGGTCCTCCTGCTGGAGCCGCATGATGGCCGCCGCGAGCTTGGCCGGATCGTGGCGGTGGGCGTTGCTCGGGTCGATGACGTCCTCCTCGACGATGACCACCGGCAGCTGCTCGAGGCTGCGCACGTCGACGTCGACGGGCTCTGCCCGCCAGCCGGCCGGTCGGCGCGCATCGGTGTTCCGGTTCAGGATCACGTAGTCGATGAGATCGTCGCCGACGTGAGAGAAGAGCGCACGCAGGTGCTCGCTTGCGGTCAGGTTCTGTGTCTCGCCCGGCTGGGTGGCGACGTTGCAGACGTAGATCTTCACGCCGGTCGAGGTGGCCAGCGCGTCCCGCACGTCGCTGATGAGCAGATTCGGCAGGACGCTGCTGAACAGGCTGCCGGGGCCGATGACGATCATCTCCGCCTCCAGGATTCGCTCCAGCGCCTCCGGCGTGGCGCGCACGTCCTCGGGCTCGATGAAGACGCGCTCGATCGGCTCGTCAGCCCGCGTGATACCGACCTGGCCGTACAGGTGCCGCCCCGACACGAGCTGGGCGGACAGGTTGAGCGGCACGCTCGTGGCCGGCAGCACCTGGCCCCGGACGGCCAGGACCCGGTTCGACTGGCGGACCGCCTCCTCGAAGTCGCCGGTGATCGCGGTCATGGCGGCGATGAACAGGTTGCCGAAGGCATGGTCGTCGAGCCCCGATCCCTCGGGGAAGCGGTACTGCATGAGCTGTGTCATGAGCGGCTCGGCGTCGGCCAGGGCCGCGATGCAGTTGCGGATGTCGCCCGGCGGCACGATCCCGAGCTGCTGGCGCAGGCGCCCGGAGCTGCCGCCGTCATCGGCCACGGCGACCACGGCCGTGATGTTGGCGCTGTATCCCTTGAGGCCACGGAGCAGGGTCGAAAGTCCCGTCCCGCCGCCGAGCGCCACGATGCGCGGACCGCGGGCCAGGTAGCGCTTCGTATAGAGCACCTCCATGACGCTGTCGCCGCGCGCGATAAAGGGCGAGATCACCGACCGCATGAGCCCCCACATGCCGATGCCGGTCAGCCCGAGGCCGAGCAGCGCGACCAGGGCGGCGCGGATCTCCGGCTCCAGCCACGCACCGGTCAGCCAGTACACGATCGCGATCTCGTCGGCCGCGTTCTGCCGGTACAGGTCACGGATGAAGATGGCGGCGCCCAGGCCGAGGATGGCGATCCCGGCCAGCAGCAGGCCGAGCCAGCGCTTGAGATGCATACCGGGATACAGCCAGCGCGGCAGACGCGGTCCCTTCATCGCTCGAGCTCCCGGTGGAACACGGCCACCGACGTGTGATCGACCCTCGCCAGGCGCCGGCGGAGCTCCTCCGCCAGCGCAATCGAGCGGTGGTAGCCGCCTGTGCAGCCGAGCGCGACGCGCAGCTGCCCCTTGCCCTCGGCCCGATAGGCCGGCACGGTCAGCTCGAGGAGCTCGGTGACCAGCTCGAGGAAGCGGCGCGCCGTCGGCTGGCCCAATACGAAGTCGCGCACCGGTTCCTCGAGCCCGGAGAGCGGCTTGAGCTGCGGATCCCAGTAGGGGTTGGTCAGGAAGCGGACGTCGAACACGAGATCCGCCTCGAGCGGGATCCCGTACTTGAAGCCGAAGGTCACGATGTCGATGCGCAGCTCGTCGGTGGCCGACTCGCGCGGGACCACGGCGAAGAGCCGATCCTTGAGCTGGCCGATGGAGAGGCCGCTGGTGTCGATGACGTGATTGGCGAGATCACGCGTCCGCGCCAGCCGTCGGCGCTCCTCCGCGATGCTCGCCTGCACCCCGCTTCGTGTCTCCTGGAGCGGGTGCCGATGCCGCGTCTCGCTGAAGCGGCTGACCAGGCTGGCATCGCTGGCCTCCAGGAAGACGAGCTCGAGCGGCGTTCCCTCGGAGGCTAGGGCGGCGGCGGCCCGCTCGATCGCGGGCGCCGGGTCACCGGCACGAATGTCGAGCACGAGCGCCGATCGCCGGTAGCGTTCCGGCTCCGCGCGCCGCAGGGCGAGGAAGCCGTCGAGCAGGGCCGCCGGCAGGTTGTCCACGCAGGAGTAGCCGAGATCCTCGAACAGCTTGCTGGCCTGGCTCTTGCCTGCCCCGGAGAGGCCGCTGATGACCACGAAGTGCTCGATCCCGGCCTCGGACTGCGGGGCAGGCGCAAGCTCGATCCCCTCGCGTTCCTCATGCATCGCCACGCCGCTCCCCACTGTCGCCTCCGTGCTCGAAACGGGCCACGAGTATAGCCCGGCCATCACAATCTTCCCCCTGCGGCAGCCCGGCCGGCCAGGATCCCGCGCACGGTGGCCGCGCCGGACGCGCGCAGCGCGTCGAGGTCGTAGCCGCCCTCCAGGGTGAGCGCGACACCCGGGTGACCCAGCCGGCCGCTGAGCCCGCCGATCAGCTCCGCGATGGTCTCGAATCCCTCCTCGGTGACCTCCAGGTTCGCGAGCGGATCGTCGACGTGGGCGTCATACCCCGCTGACACGAGGATCGAGTCCGGTCCGAAGGCCTCGATGATCGGGACCAGCTCGCGCCACGCATCCGTGAAGGCACGGTCGCCGCTGTTCGGCGGGAGGGGGCGGTTGTGCTTCGTCCCCCGTCCGCCCCCGGTTCCGCTCTGCGCGCGTTCACCGCTGCCCGGATACAGCGGCGACTGATGGGTGGAGGCGTAGCAGAGCGACGCATCGGCGTCGAAGATGGCCTGCGTGCCGTCGCCGTGGTGCACGTCCCAGTCGACCACCGCGATCCGCTCCGCCAGCCCGCGGGCCCGCAGGCCGGCCACGGCGATCGCCAGATTGTTGAGCAGGCAGAATCCGCTCCCCCCGGATCGCGACGCGTGGTGACCCGGCGGGCGCACGACGGCGAAGGCCAGCTCGGTGTCGCCGACGGCTGCCGCTATGGCCGCCTGGAGGGTCGCGCCGGCAGCCAGCCGGGCTGCCTGGAACGAGCCCTCCGCGATGTAGGTGTCGGCGTCGAGCCAGCCGCCGCCCCGAGTCTCCGCCTCCTCGACCAGGGCCAGATAGGCGGGATCGTGGATTGCCTCGAGGCTGACACGGTCGATCGGCTCGACCACCGGCTCCGTCAGGTCGTCCCCGGCAGCGTCGCGGACACCGTCGGCGACGGCGGCTCGCCGGCCGGGGCGCTCGGGATGCCCGGGTGTGGTGTGCCGGTCCATGGCCGCATCGGTCAGCAGGAATACGCTCACGGGCGGAGCCGGCGGATGAGCTGCAGGGTCCCCTCGAAGAGGGCATACATGACCAGCGAGAGGACGATCGAGCTGAGCGGGTCCCCGCCCGGGGTGGCGATGATCGCGAACAGCACGATGATGAGCACCGCCCAGCGACGACGCGAGGAGAGGAACCGGTAGTTGAGGATCCCAGCCCGTGCCAGCAGGAGCAACAGGACCGGGAATTGGAAGGCCAGCCCGAAGGCGAGCATCACCGTCGAGACGAAGCTGATGTACTCGCTGAGCCGGAGTTGGTCCTCGACGCCGGGAAGGGTGAGCGACAGCAGGAAGTCGAGCGCGAACGGAAGGACGTAGTAGCCCAATCCCAGCCCGAGCACGAAGAGGAGGACCGCGCCGAGGAGCATCGGCCAGATCAGCCGCCGTTCGCGCTTGGTCAGGCCGGGGGTCACGAAGCGCCAGACCTGGTACAGGATCACGGGCACGGAAACCGCCAGCCCGACGTACAGCGCAACCCGCAGGCGGACCGCCAGCGACTCCCCGACGCTGATCTGGATGAGGGTCCGCTTTCCCTCCGGCAGCGCGCCGCGCAGGATGGTGATGATCGGCTCGGACAGGACGAAGCCGACGATTCCCGCCAGCACGATCGTGACGGCGATGACGATGATGCGGCTGCGGAGCTCCTCGAGGTGCTCCAGGAGGCTCATCGTCGCGTCGTCGTCGCGCCGCGCGGCCTCAGGCGTCACGTTCGGGGCGCGATGCGGCGAAGGAGGCGCGCGACCTCAGTGCTTGGGGGTCTCGCTGGCCGGGCGGTCGTCGCCGGTCGTTGGCTTCGGCTCGGCCCGGACGGACTCCTCGAGCTCGTTCGACGCCTTACGGAACTCTCGAATCCCCTTCCCGACCGCGTTGCCGATGTCGGGCAGCTTGCCGGGGCCGAAGATGATCAGGACGATCACCAGCAGCAGGATGAGCTCCATCGGTCCGGGAATCGGCATCTAACCTTGCGCCTCCGTGATGGGCCGCTGAGCAAGAATGGCCTTCGAGTGTAGCACCGCCTCCTGCATCCGGTTGCGGAAGCCCCAAGCCGCCCGCTCGGCCGATTCACGCCAGTCGGCGCCGAGCGATGCGGCGGCAATGCCTCGTGAAATGGACACCACCCCGGGTGCCCACCCGCCGTCGCAAGCAGCCACGGATGCCGCCAGATCGCCGCCCTGGGCGCCGACGCCGGGAACCAGGAATGCCGGGCCCGGCACGCTCGATCGGATCTGCGCGAGCTCTTTCGGCGCCGTGGCGCCGACGACCAGCCCGACGCGCCCATCGGTCCACGTTTCGGCCGCCCAGCGCGCGACCCGAAGGAAGAGCGCATCGCCGTCGACCGACAGCCCCTGGACTCGCGCGGCCGACGGATTGCTCGTTCGCGCCAGGACGTAGACAAGGCGATCGGGATACTGGAGGAAGGGGGTGATGGCGTCCTCGCCGAGGTAGGGCGACAGGGTGACGGCGTCGGCATCGAGATGGCCGAGCAGCCCGGCGGCGTATCGCTCGGCCGTGGTGTCGATGTCACCGCGCTTGGCGTCCAGGATGCAGAGCAGATCCGGCGGCACGTCTCCTCGCACCCGCTCGAGCGCCGCCCAGCCGGCCGCCCCGAGCGCCTCGAAAAAGGCAACCTGGATCTTGATGGCGACGGCGTGTGGCGCTGCCGCTTCGATGAGCCCGCGCGCGAACGCCTCCATGCCGGCGACAGTTGGTGGGAGATCGCGCGGCAGGTGCTCGGGATGAGGGTCGATCCCCAGGCAGAGCGGCGCTCCCACCTCGAGGCGACGCGCCCTGAGACGCTCGAGTGGCGACGTCACCCAGCACGCGCCAGGAGCGGCGATGGGACGCGGCGAGCGAGCAGCGGGCTAGCCGGCGCGTCGGCGTAGTCGACCACGCGCAGACGCAACCGTGGCATCCCGGCGAACGCGTCGCGCTCGAGCGTCCCGACGAGATCCACCAGCGCCCCCTCCTCCGGCAACCGACGCTCGGCATCCATCCCGAACGCGATGGCATCGACCGTCTCCACGCCGCGCAGCATGCGGAACGCCAGATGCGCCTCCCGCACACCGACCCGTCGCACGCCGCCGAGGCGCAGGCCGGTGACCGCCATCACCGGCTCCAGATGGCCGGGGCCGTACGGCGCGAGCCGTCCGAGCTCGTCGGCCAGCGCCCAATCCAGGTGGCGTGCCGGAAGCACGAGGTCGACCACCTGCCGCCCCGGCCGCTGCACCTCGGCGCCCTGCCCGGCGCCGAGCGGTCGCGGCAGGCCCGCGAAGTCAGCGGCGAAGGCCTCCCATGCGGTCGGCAGCAGGCTGAAGCCCCCGGCACCCGCGTGGCCACCGCGCTTCGTGAGGTGCGCGCCGCACGCCTCCAGGGCCGCGCCGACGTGGAAGTCGATTGGCGCGCGCACGGAGCCGCGCACCTCATCGCCAACCAGCGCGGCGGCGGTGACCGGACGTGCCAATTCGTCGGCGAGACGCCCGGCGACGAGGCCGAGCAGCCCCGGCATCCAGCTGTCGTCGCGGACAACGAGCGGGGCGTCTCCGGGGACGCCTGCTGCGATGAGTCGGGCGGCGTCGATGGCGACCGTGGTCATCTCGCGGCGGCGCCCGTGAACCTGCTCGAGCTCGTTGGCCAGCGCCTCGGCGAGGGACGCATCGGTCTCGAGCAACAGGGACATGGCGAGTTCGGCGTCGGCGATCCGTCCGGCCGCATTGATGCGCGGAACCACCCCGTAGGCAAGGTCGCGGGCCGTCGGGCGGCCGGGAGCCTCAGAGGAGCGGGCCAGGAGCGCACGCAGGCCGGCATGATCGGTCCGCGCCAGCTCGTCGAGCCCGAGACGAACGATGGCCCGGCTCTCGCCGGTCATCGGCGCCATGTCCGCGACGGTGCCGATTGCGGCGATGGCAGCAAGGCCGTCCGTCGACACGGCGTGGCGCGCCAGGAGCGCGGCGGCGAGCTTGTACGACAGGCCGGCACCCGTCAGGTCGGGGTCCGGATACGCGCAGTCGGCGCGGTGCGGATCCACCACGGCCACCGCCCGCGGCAGGATCGCAGGCGGAAGGTGATGATCTGTCACGACGACGTCCAGGTCGAGTGCTCGAGCGACCTCGACCTCGGCAACGTTGCTCACTCCGCAGTCGCAGGTGATGACGAGGCGCACCCCGGCGCCGGCAAGCTGGCGCAGGCCGCTCTCGGAGAGGCCGTAACCCTCCGCCATCCGGGACGGGACGTAGCGAATCGGATCGGCCCCGAGGCGTCGCAGAGCGGTGACCCACACCACGATGGCGGTCATGCCATCGGCGTCGTAGTCCCCCCAGATGGCGATCCGCTCCCCTGCCGCCAGCGCCGCGTCGATCCGGTCGAGCGCCCGGCCGGCATCGGCCATACGCGAGAGATCGTGCAGGGCGCCCGCGCCGGCCTGGAGGAAGCGCTGGAGCTGTTCGTCGTCGCGGAACCCGCGGCGCGCGAGGAGGGTCGAGACGGGACGGCCGAACCCGGCGAAGGCCGGAGGGTCCGCCACGGGCTCGGGGAGCAGCCATTCCAGACTCGGGACGATCACACCGTCATGGTAGCCGCGCCCGATGACGCGCTGCTTACCGTTCGGTTATGGGGCTCGGAAGCCTATGCGCGAGCCGGCCGGCCCTTTCGTCGGGCATCCCACTCGTGCCAGGCAACCAGGATCTGGCTGGCGTTGAAGATGGACGAGTAGGTGCCGCTCACGATGCCGAGCAGCAGGGCCAGCGTGAAGGTGCGAATCGTCGGCGGGCCGAGCAGCAGCAGCGCGCCGAGCGTGACGACGACGGTGAGCGAGGTGATGATCGAGCGGCCGACGGTCTGCAGGATCGAGTGATTCACGATGGCGCCGAACGACTCGCCGGAGTGCCTGATGCGGTTCTCGCGGATCCGGTCGAAGACCACGATCGTGTCATGGACGCTGAATCCGATGATGGTCAGCAGCGCCGTCACGAACAGGGCGTCGAATTCGACGCCGAAGAAGTAGCCGAGGATGGCGAACGTGCCGACGACGAGGATGACATCGTGGAGGAGCGCCACGATCGCCGCCGTCCCGAAGCGGAAGCCGAAGCGCATCCACAGGTAGACGAGGATGAACAGCTCGCCGATGACGATCAGGATTGCCGAGCTGCGAATGAGGTCGGCACCGATGATCGGGCCCACCGTCCGCAGGCTGCGCGGCTCACCCGGCCCAAATCGGTCCTCGAGCTCGTCCTCCAGGTTCGCGAACTCGGTCCCCTCCGCGATCGGCGCCGGCGTCGGCTCAGCGGACGGGCTCGCGGATGCCACCCCCGAGGCCGAGGCCGACGCCTCAACGGATGCCGAGGCAGACGGCGCGCCTGACGCCGACGGGGATGCGGACGCGGACACCGACGGCGCAGCGGACGCCGACGCCGCGGCGGACGCGGACGCGGATGGCTCCGGCGTCTCGGGCGGGATGAGATCGATCGGCTCTGTGCGCACTCGCAGGTACCCATCGGCCAGCGAGGTCACCAGGGCGTCTTCGTGGCCGAGCTCCGCGAGCGTGGCCGTCATCTCGGCGGCTGAGGGCGCATCGGCGTAGCGGACCTCCCACTCGGTCCCGCCCGTGAAGTCGATCGAGGGCCGCAGGCCACCGAGGACGATGAAGACGAGCCCCGGGATGGTGAGAATCGCGCTGATGATGAACCACAAGTTGCGCTTGCCGACGATGTCGTACACGGGCTAGCGCTCCACGTGATAGAGCTCGAGCCGGCGACCCCAGCTCGTGCGGGTGACGTATCGGAGCATCGTGCGCGTGACGGTCACCGCGCTGAACATGCTGACCAGCACGCCGATGATGAGCACAAGGGCAAAGCCGCGAACGACGGTCGTCCCCTGCCAGTAGAGCCAGCCGGCGACGAGGAGCGAGCTGACGTTCGAGTCGAGGATGCTCGACCAGGCGCGGTTGAAGCCGGCCTCGATCGCGGGACCGAGCGTCTTCCCGGCTCGGATCTCCTCCTTCATGCGCTCGAAGATGAGGATGTTGGCGTCGACCGCCATGCCGATGCTCAGGATGAAGGCGGCCACTCCCGCGAGGGTGAGCGTCACGCCGATGATCCGGAAGAACGCGTACACGACGAGCGTGTAGAAGATGAGCGCCAGGGCGGCTAGCACGCCGGGCAGCCGGTAGTAGGCGATCATGAACAGGAGGACCAGCAGCAAGCCGACACCGCCGGCCACAAGGGCCTGGATCAGGAACCCAGCGCCGAGGGTCGGGTCGACCTCGTCGACGCCCTGCTCCACGAGCGAGACCGGAAGGGCACCGAATCTCAGCGTGTTGTAGAGGTTGGTGCGCTCCAGCTCGTTCGCCGGATTCGCCGGCCCCACGGTGATGATCGTCGTGCCGCCACAGATCGGCTGCTGGATCGTCGGCGTCGTGATGATCCGGCCGTCGAGCGCGATCGGACCGGGACGGTTGGTGTTGGCAGTCGTGAACTGGCACCACAGGTCGGTTCCACGCTGGCTCAGGTTGAACGAGACGCCGATCTGGTTTCCGCTGCCGACGTCGGGGGCCACGCTGCCGGGCACGATCTCGCCGCCGTTGAAGATCTCGCGAACCGTCCCTTGCTCGAGCAGCGAGCTGATGTCCTGGTCCTGGGTGAGCTGCTGACCCACGGGATCGATGAACTGGAGCTGGCCGGTCGAGCCCACCAGCTCGCGCACCTGGTCCTGGTCACTGACCCCCGGCACCTCGACAACGATGCGCCGGGACCCGTCGCCGGCCGTCTCGGTCCGCACCTGCGGCTCGGTGACGCCGATGCCGGCGACACGGCGCTCGATGGTGTCGCGCGCCAGCTCCACCTGCTCGTCGGTGATCTCATCATCGCCCTGCGCGGATACTTCGAGGGTTACTCGCAACCCGCCCTGCAGGTCGAGCCCCAGGACCGTGCGGAACTGGACACCGCCGACTTCCTCGGGGAGCCAGCTCAGGGCGGCCACTTCGCGCGGCAGGTTGATGAAGATCGCCACCAGGGCGACCACCCCGATGAACCACGGGGCGATGCGACGCCAGGTCATGTCTTGGCCGTTTGGTCCTCGGTCATGCAAGATCTCGTGCCGGCGTGGTGTGCCTCGGACACGAAACGCGCCGCTTCACCAGCGGCGGGCGGCGCCAGTATAGCGCCGGTGCGCCCAACGCCGTGCTTGCGCCGCCGGGAACGGCTTATGCCAGCATCCCCTCGCGTGCGAGATGCGCCTTGAGCCGCTCGGCGAGGTCGCGGCTGATCCCGGGCGTGTCCGCCACCTCGTCGACCGTCGCTTCCCGAATGCGGCGCACGGAGCCGAACCGCTTGAGGAGCGCCTTCTTCCGTCCCGGCCCAACGCCGGCGATGTCGTCGAGCTCGCTGCGGAGCGCGCGCTTGCCGCGCACGTCGCGGTGGTAGGTAATCGCGAACCGATGCGCCTCGTCACGGATGCGCTGGACCAGGTAGAGCGCCTGCGAACGCCGGGGCAGGACAACCGGCGCCGCCTGCCCGGGCACGTGCAGCTCCTCGAAACGCTTGGCCAGCCCGGAGAGCGGCACGTCGGTGATGCCGAGCTCCGCCATGGCGCCCACCGCAGCCGACAGCTGTCCCTTGCCTCCATCGACGATCACGAGGTCTGGCACCGCCCAGCCGGCCTCCCTCGGCCGATCGGCGTCGTCCTCCGGAACCTCGTCGGCCCCCACTGCATCGAGCGACAGGGCGCCCGTGTCGGAGCGGAGCCTGGCCACCCGGCTGAACCGGCGATGGAGGACCTCGGCCATCATGCGGAAGTCATCCGGCGTGTCGCCCGAGCGGATCCGAAAGCGCCGGTACTCCTTCGGCTCCGGCCGCCCATCGATGAAGACCACCATCGAGCCGACCGCCGCCGTCCCCTGGATGTTGCTCATGTCATAGCACTCGATTCGCTCCGGCGGCTTGGCGAGGCGCAGTGCGGATGCCAGCTCGATGAGCGCTTCGTCACGCTTGGCGGTATCGGCCAGCCATTCGGCCCGCTCGCGCGCCAGTGCCTCGACCGCATTTCCGGTCGCCAGCGCCACCAGCCGTCGTTTCTCGCCGCGCTCCGGCACGGTGATCGTCACCCGCACGCCGCGCCGATCGGCGAGGTAGGTGGCAAGGTCGTCGGCCTCCGCCGGCATGATCGGGGTGAGGAGAGCGCGCGGGAGCGCATCGGTGCTGGCGTAGTACTGCTGCAGGAAGGAGCCGAGCACCTCGGCATCGGTGACGTCGCGGGCGCCTTCCACCATGAAGTGCTCGCGGCCGATGAGCTTGCCGTTGCGGACCTGCATGACCTGGATGCAGGCCTCGTCCTCCTCGCGCGCCATGCCGACGACGTCGTGCTCGGCACGGCTGAAGGCTGCCATCTTCTGCTGTTCCATCGTCCGCTCGACGGCGCGCAGCTTGTCCCGCGCGGTGGCCGCCTGCTCGTAACGCAGGGCCTCGCTGTGCGCGCTCATCTCGCGGCGCAGCTGCGCCGCGATGGGCTCCTGCTTCCCCTCCAGGAAGTCCACGATCTGGCCGATCGTCGCGCGGTAGTCCGGCTTCGGGATGGCCTGGATGCAGGGGCCCTGGCATCGGTTGATGAAGTAGAGCAGGCAG
Source organism: Chloroflexota bacterium (assembly GCA_030862645.1). Taxonomy (GTDB): domain Bacteria; phylum Chloroflexota; class Limnocylindria; order QHBO01; family QHBO01; genus JACDBZ01. The sequence continues at coordinate 8,985 of JALZDF010000016.1, read as the reverse complement.
GGTCGCTCGAGCACCTGCTTGCCCTCCGGGATGTCGAGGTTGCAGGTCCGGAACGGGAAGATCTTGCGCAGCAGCTTCAGGGTCTCGTCGACGCTCGAGGCCGATGCGTACGGGCCGAAGTAGCGGCTTCCGTCGCGCACCAGGCGGCGAGTGCGCACGATGCGGGGGAAGTCCTCGCCGAGCGTGATCTTCACGAACGGATAGCTCTTGTCGTCGCGCAGCCGGATGTTGAAGCGCGGCCGATGCTCCTTGATGAGATTGCTCTCGAGGAGGTAGGCCTCGGAGACCGTGTCCGTCACGATGTATTCCACGTTCCCGACCTGGGTCACCATGCGGGCGATTCGAGCGTCCTCCGGCCCGCGCGCCGCGAAGTACGACCGCACCCGGCTGCGCAGCGAATCGGCCTTGCCGACGTAGAGCACCCGGCCCTCGGCGCTCTTCATCAGGTACACGCCCGAGGTCGTCGGCAGACGGCGCAGCACGGCGCGCAGCGGTGCGTCGATCGCGCGCTCAGGGCTCATAGATTGATTCTAAGCCGACCGCCCCGACGGCTCAGGACGCCGGCAGCCCCACGTAGGCCACGCCGTCGCCGGCCCGCTCGATCCAGTCGAGGAGCCGATGCAGCCGTGGCGACATCCGCTCGATCTCGTCCCGGCCCACCCAGGCCGCCTCGGCGATCTCGCCGAACTGCGGCTCCAGCTCGCCGCTCTCGACGCGGCCGACGAAGACGAAGCTCACGCCACCGTCGCGATGGGCGTCGACGAGCGCCAGCCGCTCGATGCGCACGCGAAGCCCGGTCTCCTCGAGCGTTTCCCGCGCCGCAGCGGCATGCGGCGTCTCCCCGTGCTCGACCCGCCCGCCGGGCAGCATCCATTCGGGGCCGAGGTACGTGGTCCGGACGACGAGGATGCGGCCGCCCTCGTCCGTGGCCAGGACGTGCGCGCCCTCGACGCGCCGGTACTTCCCGCCGAAGAGCCCCGCCAGGCCGACCACCCCGCCGACGAGCAGCCGTGGCAGGTCGACGAGCCGCAGCCGGCGGCTACGGCGCATCGGCGGCGTCTGCCGCGCCAGTCTCGACCGAGCGTGCCAGCTCGTCCGCGAGGTACGCCTGGAGGTCGCCGTAGTCACCCGGCCCACTCCAGCCGAATGGAATCAGGATGTACTGGCCGATCGTGTTCGTGGTGGCCGTCAGTGCCACGTCCTCGGCAAGCACCACGCGCCGATCGCTCGACAGATGCGACGACAGCAGGAAGAGGTCGATCGCCGATAGATCCGTCCGCACGCGCTGCTCCATCGCGTTCATGAGGCCGAAGCTGGCCGGTATCGACCCGATGCCACCGTCTCCCAGCTCCGAGCGCAGCGCGCCCAGGATGCGGGCCTGGCGGATGGAACGGGCAAAGTCGTTGGATTCGGCAACCTCGCTCGTGTACCGCGCCCGCGCGTAGGCCAGGGCCTGGTCGCCGTCGAGGTGGATCTCACCGGCCTCGAAGCCGCCCATCTCCCATCGGCCCTGCCGGTGGAACTCCTCGATGGTCGTGTAGTCGAACGCGACGGGGTTCTGGATGGTGACCCCACCGACGGCGTCCACCATCTCCTGGAAGCCGGCGAAGTCGATGGTCAGCCAATGATCGATCTCGAGGCCGGTCACGTCCGTGAGCACGTCGGCCAGCAGCTCCCCGGCATTGTCGAGCCGATCGGCCTCGTCGCCATCCACCGCCCCGTGGCCGACGGCGTAGACCTCGTTGACCTTCCCGTTCTGGCCGAAGCCCTCGATTCCCTCGATCCAGAGGTCTCGCGGGATCGGCACCGTGGTCGTCGTATCGGTGGCGGGATCGATCGACAGGATCTGGATGGAGTCGGCGAGGTAGGCGCCATGGTGGTCGCCACCGCCATAGCCGACCATCAGCACGTTGACGCGCTCGCTGCCGTTGAGGTCCCAGAGCAGCGCCGTGGACGGGAAAGGCGCGCTCGACACGGCCGCGTTGAAGGTGGCCGCCCGCAGGAAGAGCAGGACGCTACCGACGACGAGCGCCAGCAGGAACAGGAGCAGGATGGTCCGCACGGTGCGGCCGAAGGAGCCGCGACGCCGGACCCGCGGGGCCCGGGACGGTGGCGCGCGCCGTGACGACGCCTGGCGTCCGCGATCTCGTCGCTGGCTCGCGCCGCCGGAGCGGATCAGCTCGCGGTCGTAGGGAAGGGTGTCGTCGCTGCCGGCGAACTGCGCCTGGCGTCTCACGCGTCGCTCATGGGATGCGGGTCGGTCCTCATCGGTCGGGTGGGGGCGCCCGACAGGATACGGCCTGGGCCGGTACGCCGCCCGTTTCTCGTCGACACCCGCATCCAGGCGGTACCGCCCAGTGGGTCGTGGTTGTGTAGTCCAAGGAGCAATAAGCGATCCTTGACTCGCTGGTAAGCGGCCGTGGCGATGATGTCGGCATGGCGATCTACGCACCCTCGCTGCATCTCGACCCGATCCTGGACCCGCTAGACGCCGAGCAGCGCGCGGCAGCGACCCTACCCGACGGTCCCACGCAGATCATCGCCCCGGCCGGCAGCGGCAAGACGACGACGATGGTCGCCCGGCTGGCGGTACTCCTGTCGCGCGGGGTCGCCTCGGACCGCATCTGCGTCGTCACCTTCAACCGGGACGCGGCCGTCGACCTCAAGGCCAGGGTCAAGCGCCGGCTCGGGGCCGAGGTCCCCGCGGCCACGACGATCGAGATTCGAACGCTGCACGCGCTCGCCCGCCAGGTCTTGCTCGACGCCGGCGAGGGGCGAACCATCGTCGCCGATCGCATGCCGCTGCTCCGTGCCGCCCGCCGTCGAGCCGGCCACAACCCGTCCACCCCCGCACCCGAGCCCGCACAGCTCGACACCTGGCTCTCTGCCTGGAAGGTCGAGGGACGAGAGCCGCCGGTGGAGGGCCGCGCCATCCTCGACGGATACGAGGCACTGCTGCGCACCCGCCACTCGGTCGACTTCGACGATCTCGTCGTCCGGGCCGGCGAGCTGCTGGCAAGCGACCCGTGGCTGCGGCTCCGCTGGCAGTCACGCTTTCTCCACGTCTGCGTCGACGAATTCCAGGACGTCGACGCCGCCCAGCTCACCCTGGTCCGGCTGCTTGCCGCACCTGAGGACAACCTCTTCGTCGTTGGTGATGATGATCAGCCGTAGTTCAGGACTCGCACATACAGCCGATCTTGGCGAGCGAGGTCTCGAGGCGATAGCGCTTCAGCTCGGGAGCGGATTGCGCTGCTGGCGTGAACGGGCGATGCCCCTCAGCCCGCTTCGCTGATTTGCACGCTAGGCCCTGTCGGCGGCGATCGAGCAATGCTGATGGCACTGGGTAGTACGAGGCGGTCTCAGCCAGCCTCCTCCAGCGCCAGGGCCACCGCCTCGTCCACGGTGAGCGCACGACCCTGTTGCCGGGCGGCCTCGAAGGCCTCCTCTGGCATTAGCCGTCGGGCTCGAGCCAGTGGCGGCTCGCGCCGCAGCTCGGCAAGGCTGACGTTGCCTCGGATCTCCTCGCGTAGCCGCTCCGCCGCGGCCGCCAGACGGACGCCGAGCTCCGGCCGCCCATCCTCGACCGCTGCCCATCCGACCGCCTCCAGCGCGAGCGACGTTCCCACGTGGCCGCCCGAGCCATGTGCCAAGCGCAGGGCAGCGCGATAGTGCCGTAGCGCGGCCGGCCGGTCCCCGCTCTCGCCAGCCACGATTCCGAGCGTGACCTCCGCAAAGGCCGCGATGTACGGCACACCGATGCGGTCCGCGATCCCGATCACATCGTTCGCCCGTGCGCTCGCCGCTTCCGGGCGACCTAGCAGGAGGTGCGTCCACGCCTGTCCCATCAGGCACTCCATCTCCAGGGCCACTTCGCCGGCCTGGCGGGCTGCCTCAGCGCCCTCGACGAAGACGTCAAAGGCACCGTCGGCGTGGGTGTAGAACATCGACCACCCGACGGCGCTCTTGCCGAAGGCCACGTTCTGCTTGTCACGCAGCCGCTCGGCCATCGCGGTCCCCTCGAGGCTCAGCGCCAGGGAACGCTCTGGATCACCGAGCCACGTGAGCAGGCTGCCCGCCACCAGGGTGGCTCGCGCGCGCAGCGAGGCGTCGCCATCGGCGGCCGATGCGGTGACGAGCTCCTCCAGGACGCGCACACCTTCGGTGATGTGGTTGCGGAGGTGCCAGAAGTCGTTGAGGGCGGCGGCCAACCGGAGGCCGATAACGGTCTCGCCAGAGGCCAGCGACCATGCGATCGCCGTGCGGAGGTTGCCGAGGTCGCCGTCCAAGCGGTCGAGAATCTCGTCTCGGCGAGGGTCGACCATGACGCCCGCCGCTGCCTCCGCCACCGATGCGTAGTGCGCGGCATGCCCCGCCTGGAGCTCCGCAGACTCGCCTGCGGCCTCGAGCTGTTCGGTCGCGAACTCGCGGATCGTTTCGAGCATTGACAATCGGCTGGTACCGGTCGCACGCTCGTGGAACGAGCGCACCAGGCTCCGGTCAGCCAGAGCTCCCACGAGGTCGACCACTGGGCTCCCGAGGGACCGATCCGCGTCGGCCACGGCTTCCAGCGCCTCGATGTCCATGCCGCCCACGAACACCGCGCAGCGTCGAAAGAGCTTCTGCTCCGCTTCGGACAGGAGATCATGGCTCCAGCCGATCGCCGCTCGGAGGGTGCGCTGCCGGTTCGGTAGGTCGCGGCGCGCGGCGGCCAGCACCGACAGGCTACGGTTCAGGCGCTCCAGCAGCTCCTCGAGCCCGAGCACGTTGACCCGGGCGGCCGCCAGCTCGATCGCGAGGGGCAGCCCGTCCAGCCGTTGGCAGATCGCGGCGATCGTGGCGGCATTCGCGTCGGTCAGCTCGAAGCGAGCCAGCACGGCGCGAGCGCGGTCCACGAACAGCTGGATGGCGGCCGCGCCCTGGACGTCCGCGGCGCTGACCTGGGCGCCATCTGCGGGCAGGGAGAGCGGCAGGACCTGGAATGACTGTTCCCCGGCCACGGCAAGGCGCTCGCGGCTCGTTGCCAGGATGGCTACGGAGGTGGTCTGTCCCAACAGGCGGGCAATGTCGGGGGCCGCCTCGATCACCTGTTCCAGGTTGTCCAGCACGATGAGCGCACGACGGTCGCGGAGCCGCTCGGCCAACACGTCGCCGATCGCACGGCCGCCCTGCTCCGGCACGCCCAAAGCCTGGGCGACGGTGGGGATGACGAGCCTTGGATTTCGGACGGCTTCGACGGCCACGAACCACGCGCCGGCAGGAAACTCGTCGTGCGCGTGTCGGGCAACTTCGATACTGAGTCGGGTTTTGCCGCTGCCGCCGGGGCCGGTCAGCGTCACCAGCCGGTGCTCCGCCAAGAGGGCGGAGACCGCTGCCACCTCATCCTCGCGTCCGATGAGTCGGTCCAGCGGCGCGGGCAAGGTGCTCGCCGCCATCCCCTCCTCCAGGCGCAGCGCCGGGAACTCGGGCAGCAAGCCCGGCGCGACGACCTGGTGCAGCCGCTCGCGGGCTGGCATGTCCCGCAGCTGATGTAGACCCAGGTCGCGCAGGGCGACGCCGTCCTGCAGTGTCTCAGGCGTCAGGGCGCGAACGGCGTCGGAGACGAGAATCTGCCCGCCCCACGCGGCATCCATGATCCGGGCGGTACGATGGACGTCCAGCCCGGTGTAGGTGCCGCTCCGAAACACCGCCTCTCCGGCGTGAATCCCGATCCGTACACGCACTTGAGCCGTGCCCGGCCATGAATGCGTCGATAACGCCCGCTGGGCGCCGATGGCAGCCTCGATCGCAAGTCTCGCGGACGGAAACACGGCGAAGACCGAGTCGCCCTCCGCGGAGACCACCACACCGTCGCGCCCCTCGACCGCCTGGCGCATGAGCGCATGGTGGTCGTCGAGGAGAGTCCCGAACGCGTCGCCGACCAGGCTGATGAGCCGGGTCGAGCCCTCAATGTCGCTCATCAGGAAGGCAACCATGCCTGTCGGCAAGGCCATCATGTCGCCAACGATACGACCGCGGTCTGCCTTGATGGAACCTCGCCGCTAAGGCACCGACCGATGAGGGTATCAACGGTCGGGTGCTGCACAGGCCATCGGGAAGGGAGTGCCGTTCTGCGCCTGATCCTGTGCCTGAGGCCACCCTCGAGCGTAGACTCGAGCACCCGGCACAGAGTCATGAGGGCAAGAAGGCGGCATGACCACTCTCGTGACACAAGCGGCCTGGGTCCTGTCCGCCGCGTTCGTCCTGTCGGGCGTGTACGAGCTCTATCGCGTCACGCCCGAGCCGGCAACTCTCGCCATGACTCGATCGTTGCCCTTCCTCAGGAAAAACATCGTCCTGTACGCGGTGGCGGTGGGTGGTCATCGGCCTGCTGCTTGTCGGTTCGCATGGGCGCCGATCATCGCGCTCGTCTTCTCGGTGGCGGTGATCGGGGCGTCGATCGCGTTCTACAACCCCAGGATCATGCTCGAGCGTCAACCTGGGGTGATCGATTGGTTCGAGGATCTGGTATTCACCGGCCTCCTGTTTGTCGCCGCTGCACTGCTCGCCTACCAACGAGACGACAGCGCCTCTGCTTCGAGCGGTCGAGGTCGATGTCGGCCGGAGCACCGACAAAGCAAGGGGGTTCGCGTCGGTGAGCGTGCCGGGAATACGACGAGGCCGGAGGCGGTCATGACCGAGGCCGCGAAGACGCTATTGCCCGCGATTCACGCCGTGCGGTGCCGGTGAATCGCCGCCAGCTTACGATCGCCGGGCACGGCCGCCGGCTAGATGTTGATCAACGACGGCCAGGCCGCGGCTGGCACAAACAGGGCCATCCCGGCGATCATGAGGACGGCCGCGAGCATTGCTGGCTCCACCGCTCGATCCGACTGCGGCGAGCGCTTAACTCGATCGTGAGATCACTGTGCTGGGCCACGGGGCACACCGTCACGCGACGGCAGTCGCCTCGATCTCGATCAGCAGCTCGGGATACGCGAGCCGCGCGACGCCAAGCAGAGTAGTTGTCGGGCGACAGCCCGATCCCGCCAACCGGCCACCGAGCGCGTCGAGGACCGAGAGGAACGCATCCAGATCGGTCGTGTAGTAGTTCAGACGCACGACGTCCGACATTTCGAGGCTGGCAGCGCGCAGGACGGCTTCGACGTTGTCGAGCGCCTGGTTGATCTGGGCCGCCATATCGCCGGCATGCAGCGGAGCTCCGTCCGAGTCCACCGAGGTCTGCCCGGAGCAGATGAGGACGCGTCCGATGTCGCTGACTTCGTTCGCCTGCACGAAGCCGAGTTGATCCTGCCAGCTCCATGGGTTGATGACGCGCTTATTCACCCCGACCTCCTTCGAGCAGCCTCACGTGGCATGGCGACCCTGGCTCAGATGAAGGGCTTCGCGACCATCGTGAAAATGATCCCCGCCAAGAGCAGCCAGCTCACGTACATCGCGACCGCCGCGCGGCGGTCGTGGATCACTCGCTGGAGGTCGGCCGATGAATTAGCTCCCTCGCTGCTCGCGGCGGCGGCGACGATCCTCTCGATCCAACGCCCCTGGACGGCACCGCCGAGGACGAACATCGCCACGAACAGGACGTAGGCGATCAGGAGCCACGGGGCGAACAGGTCGAAGCCACGGGTGATCGCATCGATAAACCCGAAGGCGACTCCCAACAGGAAGAGCACCGGAGCAATCCGGTTCATCGGCTTGGCGAGCGAGAACGCCGCCCGGATGGCGCGGACGTCGCCCGAGCGCGCCACGCGGTGGAGGAGAACCTCGGTACCGATGACCGTCCCGACCGCACTGAACATTGTCAGGATATGGAGGTACTTGAAGATTGGCATCGAAACTCTCGTGCTTCGGATTCGCCTCCGGCGAGGATCCTGTTTCGGGAACAACGAATCCATCCCTCAGATGAGGGACGCGGCGGTGTTCAGGCCGTCTGCCGGGGAGTACGATGCCGGGGATGAAGCTTGAGCTGGCGCGCCGAGTCCGGCACGAGCTCGCCGGCCTGAGTACGGCGGGCCTCGATGCCGCCTCACTGACGCTCGAGATCGAGCGTCAGCTGCGCACCGTCGTGCCGTTCGACCGTGCCTGCTGGCACAACGTCGACCCGGCGACGTCGATCGTCACCAACGTGCTCGGCGATTCCGCTCTGGACGACCGGCTGCTCGGGGTCATCGAATACGCGGACGACGACGTAAACAAGTATGTGCGGCTGGCTAGAGCATCGCGGCCGGCCGAAACGCTTCGACATGCCACGTGGGACGTGCCGGCACAGAGCCGCCGCTACCGTGAGGTCCTTCAACCGATGGGACTCGACGACGAGCTCACTGCCTCGTTCGTCGACAGCTCAGCCTTCTGGGCGTGTGCCCGCCTCTACCGGGTACGCGGCCGTCCTGCCTTCGACCGAGCCGAGGTAGCGTATCTGGCAGCGCTTTCACCGCTCCTCGCCGAGAGCTTCCGGCGCGCCCTGCTCGCCGAGAGCGGCAAGGCTGCGGGCGAGAGTGCCGTCGCGCCCGGGGTTGTCATCATCGACGAGCGCGACAGCGTCGACGCCATCACCCCGGCCGCCGAACACTGGCTGGACGACCTGGTCGATATCCCGCACGCCCGATCCGGGGCGCTGCCGGCCGCCGTCCAGGTTTTGGCGGCAAGCACGCGTGCCCTCGCTGACGGCACCGACCCGATCGGCACGCAGCTTCGATCGCGCGTGCTCTCGCAGTCCGGGCGCTGGCTGATGTTGCAGGCAGGCCCGCTGACCGATGGCCGGGCAGGTCGCGTCGCGGTGGTGATCACCCCTGCGCCATCGGTCGAGACGGCGCCGCTCATCATCGCCGCCTACGGGCTGACCGAGCGCGAGGGCCAGGTGGTTGAGCACGTAGTAAGCGGGCTCTCGAACAAGGAGATCTCAGCAGCGCTCGGCGTCTCGCGATACACCGTTGGCGATCACCTGAAGGCGATCTTCGAAAAAGTTGGGGTGGCGAGCCGCGGGGG
>JALZDF010000013.1 GCA_030862645.1 Chloroflexota bacterium | reverse complement strand
GGCCGCCGCCGCGGCGGCGGCCGCGCATCCAACGCCCGCCAGCTGGACCGGCGTCACCGTCGCCCCGAGCACGGCGCCAACCACGAGGGGGATGGCGAGCGATCCAGCGCCGCTCAGCGAGGTCACGATCCCCATCGAGCCCAGCGACATGCCGCGATAGAGCGCCGCCAGCCCCACCGCCCCGGCGACGCCGGCGCCGAGGCCGACCAGCACCGGTGCCAGGCCCGGCACCGGCGGACGGATCAGCGCGACACCGACCAGCAGCGCCAGGAGCCCGACCAGGTGCGCTCCGGCCACAACGATGATCGCTCCGGCGCGGCGGGCGGCGAAGGCGCCGGCGAAGTCGCCGGCGCCGAAGGAGAGCGCAGAGAAGATGCCGGCGGCGATTCCCGTCGGTGGCATCGGCACCTCGTGCTGAGGAGTGTCGCCAGGGTTCCGGCGACTCTACCGCACACGGCCGCATCGGCTCGGCGGCTACGGACGCCAGGCGCCTTCGACCCGATGGGTGATACGGCGGCCTTGTAACCGCGGGGTAGGCTTGCACCACAACCGGCCCCGAGCGCCGGGAGCAGCGGGAGGAGTCGCCGCGTGTCCGTATCGGTTCGACCAACGACGGGAATGCCTGCGTGGCGGGCCGCCGTCATCGGTGTCGTGGGCCTGCTTGCCGTGGGGATCGGCATCGCCGCTGGCAGCTTCCTGCTGACAGCTCGCACGCCCGGCGTGGGATCCGCCGCCGCCTACGTCCCGGCCGATGCGCCGTTCTTCGTCGAGATGCGGCTCGAGCCCTCGACCGCCCAGGATGGGGCCCTGCGCGAGCTGCTCGCCAGGTTTCCCCCGATCGAGGGCATCGATCTCGATCGGTCGCTGTACGGACAGGCGATCGAGCGCATCGACGCCCTGCTGGCCGAGCAGGATGCCGGGGTCAGCTGGGCCGATGACGTGGCTCCCTGGTTCGACGGTCACCTGGCCTTCGCGATGACCGAGCTCACGGCCGAGATGATGGAGATGCCGGACGATCCGACCGGCGTGCCCCAGGTGCCGTCGATGATCGCCCTGCTCGGCGTGACCAACGCTGCGGCCGCCGCTGCAGGCATCGACCGGCTGCTCGCCGCGGCTGAGGGGGTGACCTTCACCGAGACGCAGCACGCCGGCGTCACGATCAGGAGTGCCGAGGGCTCCGAGACCGGCGCCTATGCCCTCGCAGACGACCAGCTCATCATCGGCTCGGATGCCGAGGCGGTGACGGTCGCGCTCGACACGCACGCCACCGGTGGTGGGACGATGGCGGAGGTGGCAGAGATGACGGGCCTGACCGAGACGCTCCCCGCCGACTGGCTCGTCTTCGCCACCTTCGACATGACGGATCTCATGGCCGCGTCGCTGGCCGGTGGCGCGTCGGCCTCGCCCGAGCTCGCCGGCGCCTTCAGGTCGCTGCTCGAGCACCAGCCGCTGCGGGGCGCCATGGCCGTCTCCGCCTCCGGCAACCGGGTTTTGCTGGACAGCGCGACCGACGCGCCGACCGGGCCGTTCGAGGTCGAGAATGCGGACCGAGGCCTTGCCGGCGAGGTGCCGTCGGACGCCCTCTACTACAGCGAGGCGGGCAATCTCGGCGACGCTTTCGTCGCGGTCATCGGGCCGATGAAGGAGGCGCTCGCGACCATGCCCGAGGCGGAGGAGCAGATCTCCACGGTCGAGGCGGCCCTCGGCGCCAATATCGAGGAGCTGGTCAGCTGGATCGACGACGGTGCCATCGTCATCGGTTATGACGGCAGCCGGCCCTACGGCGGCATGGTCCTGGTCCCGAACGACGTCGAGGCAGCCGAGCGGCGCCTGGGGCAGCTGGCGACGTTCGCCGGCCTGGGTGCCACCGATCCGACGAGCGGCATCAGCGTCGACGAGGAGGAGGTGGCCGGGACGACGGTGACCACCATCCGCTGGCAGAGGCCGGATGCCGGTGCGGCGGTGCTCCCGGTCCCGACCGGCATCGTCCTGCAGTACGCAGTGACCGCCGACCGAGCCATCATCGGCGTGGGCGACGGTTTCGTGGCCCGCGCGCTGGAGCTCGATGAGCCGGATTCGCTAGGCGCCGAGCCACGCTACATTTCGGCGATCGACGAGCTCGGCGGCTCCGAGAATGCCGGCGTCACCTGGCTCGACGTGGCGGGCACGCGTGAGGCCGTCGAGACGGCGATCGGCCCGATGCTGGAGGCCGGCGATCCGGACGGCATCTACGAATCGACGATCCGTCCGTGGCTGCTGCCCCTCGATCGGGCGGTGAGCGTCGTGCGGCTGGAGGGCGATGTGCTGGTCCAGCGAGGCGCCCTGGTGGTCGAGTGACCCGGGCGCCGGTGGAGCAGTTTCCGGACGAGCGGGCCGGGGAGCCGGGGGTCGAGGTGGCCAGGCAGCGTCTCCGCGATGCCGGCGTGCAGCCGACGGCCTGGAGCAACGGGCCCGGCGATCGCTACGCCGCCCATGAGCACCGAACCACCAAGCTGCTCATCTGCGCGGTAGGCTCCATCACCTTCCTCGTGGGACCGCAGGAGCGGGCCGTCGAGCTGGGTCCGGGAGACGGGCTCGTCCTCCCGGCCGGCACGCGCCACGCCGCCGTGGTCGGTCCGGCCGGCTGTACCTGCCTCGAGGGTCATCGCGACTAAGCCTTGGGGCCCGCTCCTCCCGAGGCGCGCTGTGCCTCGTCGCGGGCTTCCTTCTCGAACGCGTTGTCCTGGTACCAGCGCTTCCCCGCGCGGCGGACGCGCAGCGAGTCGCCGAAGTACACGAGCGGAAAGACGATGCCGTGCCGAGCCCATTGCCGCACGTGCGCCAGCTCGTGCGCCAGCTCCAGCTCGTTGAGCTGGCGCCAGGTGAAGATGCGGCTGCCGATGGTGATCGCCAGCCAGTCCGGCAGGAACAGGGGCCCGATCAGCCGCAGCCACGGCCAGACGTGGACGCGGTGCGCCGTCACTGTCGCGCTCGCTCGAGCAGCAGGTCCGGCCGGTCGCCCCAGTGCTCGAGGAAGCGGTAGAAGTTGCGCTTGCTGAGCCGATCGCGCTCCGCATCGGGCAGCGACGTGTACCCGCGATGCTGATGTTGTTCCAGGGGCAGCGGATCGGTGCGGATGGCTCGCCAGCCGGCGTCGCGGACCGCGAAGCTGAAGTCGAGATCGGCGTTGCGGTAGAAGCGGAACCGCCGGTCAAAGCCGCCGACCGACCGCAGCGCCTCCCGCCGCACGGCCAGGCAGTAGCCCTCGATGGCGTCAACCTCGCCGGGTGGCGCGTCGTCGAACTGGCGGCCGTCGTCGCTCGTCACGCCCCCGCTGCCCGCAATCCCCACCGATGGATCGTCGAACGGGGCCAGCAGCATGGGCAGGAAGTCACCGGTCGGCTCGACCGAGGTGTCGAGCAGGACGGTCACTTCGCCGCGCGATCGGCGCATTCCCAGGGTTCGCGCGTCGGCCCAACCCAGGCGCTGGGTGGTGCGCAGGATCGTCGGCTCGACCGGCGGGACACGGCGGCCGAGGAGATCCGTCAGGTCGAAGGCGGGTGCATTGGCCACCACCACGAGCTCCCATGAGATCGATGGTGGATGCGTCGCCAGGCCGCCCAACAGACGCTCGAGGTCATCGGCATCATCCTCCGCCGCGACGTGGACGGATGCCGACACGCTGGCCGGCTCGTCGAGCAGCGACCCCAGGTCGTCGGGGCTGGCATAGCCGGTGGGTGCGGGACCCGGCGGCAGTAGCGGCCGCGCGGTCGAGCCGCGTGGGCCGTCCTGGACCTCCCAGCCGAGTTCGGCGATGCGGTCTCGAAGCTCGTCGGCGCGGTGCCAGTCGCTGGCCGCCCGGGCGGCGGCCCGATCGGCCAGCAGGCCTCGCACCTCGGCGGGCACCGCATCCTCAGGACTCATCGGCAGAAGTACCCCTGGGCATGACCGAACGTACCGGGTCGGCGGAGAGCACCACAACCTTACTATCCGACCACGAGTCGAACCCACCGCACCTGCCCGGTGCGGACCGGCGCGTGGATAGTGCCCGAACACGAGGGATCAAGTACCACCGATGATGACGAACGAGGTTGGGAAGCTTCTCACCGCGGCGGAGGTCGCCGAGATGCTGCACCTGCACGTGAACACCGTCAAGCGACTGGGCGATCGCGGCGAGCTCCCGTTCTTCCGGGTCTGCAAGCGCGGCGACCGCCGATTCCGCTACGACGACGTGCTCGACTTCCTGCGCCGCGCCAAGTAGCACTCGCCTTGATGCTCCCGGCTCGTCCGGGGCGTGCCCCTGCCAGGGGCACCGCAAACGACCGCCGAGGTGCCATTTCTCGGCGGTCGTTCGCATGTGCCGCATAATCGACCGCTCATGACCGACCAGGCATCAGGTCCGCTCGAGGAGAGCCGCCGGCTCCTCGACGCCGGGGACCCCCACCGCGCGATCCAGCTGCTCGAGCCACTGACCCGGGATCCCGATCGGGAGATCGCCGGCGAGGCGTGGCTGCTGACCGGCACGGCGCGCTACCGCCTCGATGACGAAGAGGGCGCCCTCATCGCCTGGAGGTCGGCGGCCGCCGCCGGTGGGTCCACCGCGTGGCTCGGCTTCCGCAGCGCTGCGGAGCAGCAGGTCCGCGACGGCAACCTGGACGAGGCGATCACCTCCTACCGCGAGGCCGACCGCCGCGCGCCCGCGGCGGAACGTGGGGCCATCGCCAACCGGATCGCCTGGCTCCTCAAGGAGACGGGCCACGACTTCGCCGCGCGCCGGCAGTTCAACCGCGCTCGCGGCGCCTACGCCTCGTACGTTGGCTACGTGACGCTCGGCATCATCGGCCTGTGCGTCGGGCTGTTCCTGGTCGACACCGTCCTGAGCCAGGGCGGCACTCTCCAGGGCGGCTTCTTCGGGGGCAGCCCGGGACCGCTCGGCGAGAACAACTTGATCAACGCCTTCTTCGTTGCCCGCGGCGAGTGGTGGCGCATTTTCACCAGCGCCTTCTTCCACCTCGGCCCGGTGCACCTAGCCTTCAACATGTACGTGCTCTACCTGTACGGGCAGATCGCCGAGCGTATGTACGGACACATCGAGTTCGCTGCCATCTACCTGCTCTGCGCGGCTGGCGGCAGCGTCCTCACCATCCTGCTCGATCCCGCACAGTTCGCCGCCGGCGCGTCCGGGGCCATCTTCGGCCTGGTGGCGTTGCTGTTCGTCGTCTCGCGCCGCCATCACGCGGTGCTGGGCCGGGAGGGACGCACCCTGATGGCCGGCATCGGCAGCTACCTGATCTTTCTGCTCATCTTCACCTTCATCGTGCCCAACATCAGCTGGACCGGTCACGTGGGCGGCATGATCGTCGGCGCCATTCTCGGCTTCCTGCTGCCGCCCACCGGCGTCGAGACGCTGGGCGGAATGTGGCGGGCGCCGACCGGCGAGGGTCTCGTGGGCGCCATGCCGGCACGGCTGCGCGTCGCGGTCTACGGGGGCGTGGCCATGCTCCTCTTCATCGGCTCCTACGTCGCGGTCGGCCGGCTTCTCGGTTGACCGATGGGCGGGCGCGTGCCTAGCATGCCGTCCCAACCGAAGATCGGCATCGACCGGGACAAGTACCCGACGCATGGCCATCAGAGCGAGCCGAGATGGTGAGAGACGGCATGGACCGCATCGGCGAATGGAACCCGTGAGCCCCGGACCGGCCCACCGTTAGCGGGGCCGACCAAGGGCGGGCCGAGCGCATCGGCCCGAACGAGTGTGGTACCGCGGAATGACGCCTCCGTCTCTCGAGATGGGGGCGTTCGTGCTTGATCGAGCCAGGAAGGACCGATGGCGACGAATCCCGAGACAGACGAGCACCGCCCGGCCGTCCGGGCGGCGGTCGAGCTGGTGGCCGCCGGCGCCGTCATGCCGGCTCCGCTGGCCGAGGCGGCCATGGAGGAGCTCATGGACGGCGCCGCTCCGGCGACGCAGGTCGCGGCGCTGCTGGCCATGCTGCGCGTCCGCGGCGAGACGCCCGAGGAGCTTGCCGCCTTCGCGCGGGTGATGCGGGCGCGCGCCGTGCCCGTCACCGCGCCCGATGGTGCGGTCGACCTGTGCGGCACCGGGGCCGATGGAGCCGGCACGTTCAACATCTCGACCCTCGCCGCCTTCGTGGTGGCGGGCGCTGGCGTCCCCGTCGCCAAGCACGGCAACCGAGCCGTCACGAGTCGCTGCGGGTCCGCCGACGTGGTGGAAGCGCTCGGGATCGCCCTCGATCCGGGCCCGGAGGCGGTCGGGCGGCGAATCGGCGAGATCGGTTTCGGCTTCATCTTCGCCCCGGCCTACCACCCGGCCATGAAGCACGCCATACCGATTCGTCGAGAGCTGCCGATGCGCACCGCCTTCAACCTGTTGGGTCCGATCAGCTCGCCGGCGCGCGTGCGGCGTCAGCTGCTCGGCGTGGCCGAGGAGCGGCTGCTGCCGCTCATGGCCGGCGCGCTGGCACGACTGGACACCGATCGCGCGCTGGTCGTGCACTCCGGCGACGGTCTCGACGAGCTGTCGCTGGCCGGTCCGAACCGCGCCATGCTGGTCGAGGGGCGGATGGTGGGTGAGCTGTCGATCGACCCATCCGGCCTCGGACTGCGCACGGCGCAGCGGTCCGCGTTCGCCGGGGGCGATGCACAGCTCAACAGCGCGATCGTGCTCAGCGTGCTCGGCGGCGAGCCCGGCGCGGCGCGTGACGTGGTGCTCCTCAATGCCGCCGCCGCGCTGTTCGTCGCGGGACGGGCCGCCGACGTGTCCGAGGGGATCGGCATGGCGGCCGAGGCGATCGACTCCGGGGCGGCGGCCGGCGTGGTCGAGGCATCCGCCCGGTTCGAGGACGCCTGAGCCCATGACCGCCTCGGTGCTCGACGACCTGCTCGTCGCCGCTCGACGTCGGTCGCGCGCTGACGCGCGCATCGCCCCGCTCGTAGAGCTGCGCCGGGAGGCAGACCGCATGCCGCCGGCACGGCGCTTCGAGGCCGCCCTCCGCTCGTCGCCACGGGTCTCGATCGTCGCCGAGGCCAAGCGGGCTTCGCCCTCCGGCGGGGCATTCAACCTCGCTCGGGGCGCCCCCGCGGTGGCCGAGCTGGGGCGGCGCTACGGAGAGGCGGGCGCTACCGGCCTCTCGATCCTCACAGAACCGACCCGCTTTGGCGGCAGCGACGACGACCTGGTGGCGGCAGCACGCATCGGCCTGCCCATCCTGCGCAAGGACTTCGTGGTCGACGCCTATGGCGTCTGGCAGGCGCGGGCGCTCGGGGCCGATGCCGTCCTGCTGATTGTCCGCGCGCTCGACGACGGTACGCTGCGGCGGCTGCTTGCCGCGGCCGGCGAGGCGGGACTCGACGCCCTCGTCGAGGTCCACGACGGCGCCGAGCTCGAGCGCGCCATTCGCGCCGATGCGACGCTCATCGGCGTCAACGCGCGCGACCTCGCCACGCTGACGGTCGACCGGGAGGGCTCGCTGCCGCTGTTGCGCCGTGCAGCCGAGGCCGGCGCGACAGTTGTGGCCGAGAGTGGGATCTCCGGCGCGGGTGACGTGGCTCGCGCGGCCGAGGCCGGCGCCGCGGCCGTGCTGGTCGGCGCCAGCCTGTTGCGCAGCAGCGATCCGGCGGCCGTCGTCGGCTCCCTCGTCCGCGCGGCACCGACCCGCAAACCCGCTCCGACGTTGCCGTATCCATCGCGAGCCCTGGTCAAGGTGTGCGGCATGCGCAACGAAGCTGGCGTGCGGGCCGCGGTCATCGCCGACGCCGATCTCGCCGGATTCGTGCTCGATCCGCGGTCAAGCCGGGCGATCGATCCGACGCGGGCTGCGACCCTCATCGGCACGATGCACGGCCCGCGCCCGGTACTCGTCTTCCGCGAGCCGTCCCGCAGGCAGGTCGCCACCGCGCTGACGACGACCGGCGCATCGGGGATCCAACTTGCCGGTTTGGCGCGGCCGCCCTCGTGGCTGTCGGAGGTGGCCGCGTCGCTCGAGACGGTGATCGGGGTCATCCATGCTCCCGACTCGGTGAGGGCGGCGCTGGCTGCCGCCGAGGCGTGGATTGCCTGCGGCGCGACCCATCTCCTGCTCGAGGGAGCGCGCCGGACGGAGGGTGGAGGATCGGGGTCGACGGCACCCGCCGCGATCGGGCGGCGGCTCAACCGGCTCGTCCCGGCCGGCCTGGCCGGCGGCCTCCGTCCCGGCACCGTCGCGCGCACCGTTCGGGATGCGCGGCCGGCCCTGGTCGATGCCTCGAGCGGCCTGGAGCGCGACGGCGTCAGCGACCCGTCGCGCATCGCCGCCTTCGTGCGCAATGCACGGCGCGAACGGGCGGGTGGTGATCGGGTGGACCGCCTCGGGCGCTTCGGCCGCTTCGGTGGGAGGTTCGTCCCCGAGACGCTGATGCCGGCTCTCGACGACCTCGAGGCCGCCTGGAATCTCGCGCGGCGCGACCCGGACTACCGGGACGAGCTGCGCCGGCTGCACCGGGACTTCATCGGCCGCCCGACCCCGATCTTCCGGATTCCGGAGGCGGCGTTGGCCGAGCGCGGGGGGCGGGGGGCCTCCGTGTGGCTCAAGCGCGAGGATTTGGCGCACACGGGAGCCCACAAGATCAACAACGCGGTCGGCCAGGCGCTGCTGGCCAAGCGCATGGGCAAGGGGCGCGTGATCGCCGAGACGGGCGCCGGGCAGCACGGCGTGGCCACCGCCACGGCCTGCGCGCTGCTCGGCCTCGACTGCGTGGTGTACATGGGCAGCACCGACATCGTCCGCCAGGCGCCCAACGTCCAGCGCATGGGGCTGCTGGGCGCCGAGGTACGCCCCGTTCCCACCGGCAACGGCACGCTGCGCGATGCCCTGAACGAGGCGTTGCGCGATTGGGTCGCGAACGTGGAGACCACCTTCTATGTGCTCGGCTCCGCGGCCGGCCCGCACCCCTACCCGGAGATGGTCGCCTCCCTGCAGGAGGTGATCGGCCGCGAGGCGCGCGCTCAGTTGCTTGCGGTTACCGGGCGGGTTCCTGATGCGGTCGTCGCCTGCGTCGGCGGTGGGAGCAACGCCATCGGGATCATGCGGCCATTCGTCGACACGGCCGCACGGCTGATCGGGGTGGAGGCCGGCGGCCGGGGGGACGGGCTTGGAGACAACGCGGCCTCGCTTGGCCTTGGTGCCGCCGGCGTGCTCCACGGGGCCTTCACGATGCTGACCCAGGACGCAGACGGCCAGGTGGTCGAGCCACACTCGGTCAGCGCGGGCCTCGACTACCCCGGCGTCGGCCCCCAGCTGGCCGCGTTGGCCGAGTCGGGCCGCCTGGATGTTCGTCGAGCGACCGATGCGGAGGCGCTCGACACGACCGACTGGTTGGCCCGGACCTGCGGCATCATCCCAGCCCTCGAGTCGGCGCACGCCGTCGCCGCCACGCTCGACCTGCTGCCGGACCTGGCGCCTGACGCCATCGTGCTCGTCAACCTCTCCGGCCGCGGCGACAAGGATCTGGGAATCCTGGAGCAGGAGCGGCCCACACCGTGAGCGGGCCGCAACGCATCCGGGCCGGCTTCGACGCGGCGGCGGCCGACCGGCGTACCGCGCTCATCGCCTACATCCTGTCCGGCTTCCCCTCGGACAAGAATGCCCTCGCCGGCGCGGAGGCGGCATTGGAGTCCGGCGCCGACATGCTCGAGATCGGCGTTCCGTTCAGCGACCCGATGGCGGATGGACCGACCATCGCCAATGCCGGCCGCGTCGCCCTTGCCACCGGCGGCGGCCTCGCATCGGCCCGGCGGCTGGTTGCCGCCCTGCGGCGCCGCGGACACCGACAGCCGCTCATGGTGATGACCTACCTGAACCCGCTGCTGGCTGCAGGCGAGGGCCCGACCCTGCGGTCGTTGCGCGACGCCGGCGCGGACGGCCTCATCGTTCCCGACCTCCCGGCACGGGCATCGCCCCGGACGGAGCGGCTGGCCGACTCGATCGGGCTGGCCATCTCGTTCCTGGTCGCGCCAAACACCGCCGGCGCGCGCCTCGACGCCGCGATCGCCGCATCGACCGGCTTCGTCTACGTGGTCCCGCTGTTCGGCGTGACCGGCACGCGTGAGTCGGTCGCCTCGGGCGCGGCCGCCCTCGTCGCTTCCATTCGCGACCGCGCGGCCGGCCGGGTCCCGGTGGCCGCCGGCTTCGGTATCGGCACCGCCGGCCAGGTGGCGGAGCTCGCTGCGGCCGCGGACGGACTCGTCGTCGGTTCTGCGCTGGTTGCCGCCATCCGCGATGGAGGCCCGGCCGCCCTCGGGGTGCTGATCCGGGAGCTGGCCGGCGGCGTTCGGGGATGAGGGCGCGCGGCATGTAACCTGCGGCTGGAGGTGAGGCGACATGTGCTTCGATACCGACTCCCGACCCCCGCTGCCGCCGATCCGTGGTGGCGCCCTCGACGCCGCCAGCGTCACCCTCACCAGCCGCGACGGCACCACGGTTCCCGCCTACGCGGCGCGCGCCGAAAAGCCGTCCGGCTCGGGCATCGTGATCATTCCGGACGTGCGCGGCCTGCATCCGTACTACGAGGAGCTCACCCTCCGCTTCGCCGAGGCGGGCGTCCACGCCGTCGCCGTGGACCTGTTCGGCCGCACCGCCGGATCCTCGCGACGCGGCGAGGGCTTCGAGTACGAGCCGCACGTCATGCAGCTCACCGCTCCCGGAGTCATGGACGACGTGGCGTCCGCGACGGCTTACCTGCGCACGGCCGAGGGCGGCGCTCCGGACCGGGTGTACACCACCGGCTTCTGCCTCGGTGGCCGGATCAGCTTCCTGCAGGCCGCCGCCGGCCTCGGACTGCATGGCGTGATGGGCCTCTATGGATGGCCGGCCGGTCCGCATCGCACCGGCCTCCCCTCACCGGCCGAGGAGGCGCCGCGCTTCGCCTGCCCCGTCCTGGCCATCTACGGCGGCGCCGACGCGAGAATCTCGGCAGAGGTGCGCGACGAGTTCGATCGCGCCCTCGACGCCGCCAGCGTCGAGCATCGGACCGTCGTCTGCGCGGGCGCGCCGCATTCCTTCTTCGACCGCAAGGCCGCCGAGTTCGCGGATGCCAGCGCCGCCGCCTGGAGCGAGATGCTGCGCTTCATGGAGGTCAGCGTCCCGGCGTGACGACGTCCGCCGCGGCGCGGGTCGCGACGGGCGCCTCGGGCGAGGTCGACGGAAGCTCAGGCGCCGACCGGCGTGTGCTCCTGGCTCACCGGCCGGGACTCCGCCGGTCGGATCGGTCGGGTGTAGAGGTAGAGCACCACCACGATATAGACGAGCCAGGCGGCGAAGGTGATCCACTCCGGCGTGCTCGTGTAGCCCACCAGCGCGCGAAGGATGGAGCCGATGACGCCCAGCGCGCCGGTCTCCGGCTCGGCTTCATGCGGCAGGATGCCGCTGATGTCGAAGGCAGTGCCGGTCCCGAAGGTGATCCAGCCGGCCTCGATGAATTCGTGGATGCCATGCGACAGAAGCCCGGCGGCGATGAAGACGAGGGCGATGCCGGTCCAGCTGAAGAAGGTGCGCAGGTTGACGACCCGGGCGCCGCGGTACAGGCCGTAGCCGATTGCAACCGCGATGGCGAGGCCGATGACGGCGCCGACCAGGGTGCTGCTCGCCTGGCTGCCGGCCGCGGTGGCCTGGCCCATCAGGAAGAGGGCCGTCTCGATCCCCTCCCGAATGACGGCGGTGAAGGCGAGGATGGAGAGGCCGAAGATGCCGCCCTCGATCAGCGCGCGATCGACGCCGGCGTGCAGCTGTCCCTTGATGTTGGCCGCCGTCCGCCGCATCCAGAACAGCATCCAGGTCACGACGGCAGCCGCGATGAGCATGGCGAAGCCTTCGAAGATCTGTTCCGCCGGCTCCTCGAACCCACCGATCGTGACGAACAGGACGAGCCCGATGGCGACGCTCAGTGCGATGGCGGCGCCCGCCCCCAGCCAGATCTTCCCGAAGTGGCGCTGGTTCCCGGTCTTGGCCAGATAGGCGAGGACGATGCTCACGATGAGCGCCGCCTCGACGCCCTCGCGCAGGCCAGTCAGCAGGCCGGTAGTCAGAAATCCGAGGTCCAACGTTTGCCTCCCGTATCGTGGCGCGCTCCGCTCGGAGCCGCAGGCCAATTCGCTGAGTAAGGCTAGCCTTACCCAATCCCTTCGTCAAACCGAATCACCGACGGATGGGTCAGGATTGGTCAGGCCGCCACTCGCCGGGGTGGCGATGTGCTCGACACCAGAATTGTCAGAGAAAGGCGTTCTCGGTGGTGCTGGCGCAGGGGCGCGTCTCCGATGTCACCGGCGCAGTCGGCCGTCCGAGGGGCGCATCGGGCTAGAATCATCGTCCCGCCCCTTCGACGCCACGGAGTACCGATGATCGACGTTTCGCTGACCGATGCGCAGCGCGAGGTGCAGCGCACGGCACGCGCCTTCGCCGAGCGAGAGATCCTGCCGCGCATCCGGGAGATGGATGAGAAGGCGGAGTATGACCGCTCCCTGTACGAGAAGATGGGCGCCGAGGGCCTGCTCGGCCTGCCGATCCCCGAGCGCTACGGGGGCGCCGGCATGGACTACATCGCCTTCGCGCTGCTGTGCGAGGAGATGGAGCGGGCGGACACTGCCTTCCGCGTCATTCTGTCGGTCCACACCGGCCTGAACTCGCTGACGCTGCTCCAGTGGGGGAGCGAAGAGCAGAAGCTGAAGTACCTCGTGCCGCAGGCGCGCGGCCAGAAGCTCGCCACCTTCGGCCTCACCGAGCCGGGCGTCGGCTCCGACGCGGCCAACCTGGCCACCACGGCGCGGCGCGACGGCGATCGCTACATCCTCAACGGGTCCAAGATCTGGATCAGCCTGGGCGATACGGCCGACCACTTCCTGGTCTTCGCCAACGTCGACCGTTCGAAAGGCCACAGGGGCATCACCGCCTTCATCGTCGAGCGCTTGTTCCCCGGCTTCAGCTCCGAGTCGCTCCATGGCAAGCTCGGCGTCCGTGCCGGCAATACCGGCATCCTCACCTTCAGCGACTGCGAGGTCCCGGCGGCGAATCGGGTCGGTGAGGAGGGGGAGGGCTTCACCATCGCCATGAGCGCCATCGACCAGGGTCGCTACACGGTGGCGGCGGGCAGCGTCGGGCTGGCGCAGGCGTGCCTCGACGCATCGGTCAAGTACGCGCACGAGCGCAAGGCCTTCGGATCGGAGATCGGCGAGCACCAGCTTGTGAAGCAGATGATCTCGAAGATGTACTCGGGCATCGAGGCGGGGCGCCTTCTGGTCTGGAAGGCTGGGGCGAAGAAGAACGCGGGAGAGCGCAATACGCGCGAGACCGGACTCGCGAAGTGGTTCTGCACGGACCACGCCGTGGCATCCGCCCTTGACGCCATCCAGGTCCACGGCGCCTACGGGTACTCGAACGAGTACCCGGTCGAGCGCTACCTGCGCAACAGCAAGGGCTCGGTCATCTACGAGGGGACGAGCCAGATCCACACCCTCATGCAGGCCGACTACCTCCTCGGGTACCGCAGGGACAAGCCCCTTCGCATGCCGCAGCCGCGCTTCGAAGGCGAGATGTAGCGCCGATGAGTCGAACCATCGAGCTGATCGCCGGGCTGCTGCTCGTCGTGATCGGTCTCGTCGTCCTCGCCAGCGAGCCGCTCCTCGGTTTCATTCGCGGCCTCGGGGTCGGCGACGACGTGCTGCGCTGGTGGCCGGTGATCTTCGTCGGCCTGTCGCTCTTCTTCCTGGTCCCCGGATTCCTGGGTGGCCCGAGCCGCCGGCTCCGAGCCGGGATGGTCATCCCGGGCGCGCTGCTTGCCGGCGTCGGTGGGGCGTTGCTCTATACCAGCCTCACGGACCGTTGGGCGGCCTGGGCCTACCTCTGGAGCGTTCTGCCGTTCAGCTTCGGGCTCGGGATGTACGCGGCCGGCTGGATCGCCGATGCGCCCGCTTTCAAGTGGATCGGCTCCGGAATCGCCGCCGGTGGCGTGGTGGCCTACCTCGTGTTCGCCACCGCGTTCGGTGGCGAGGCATTCCGGGTGGTGGCCGCCATCGGGATCCTGGCGCTGGGGCTGGCGCTCACGGTCGGCGGCCTGGCCGAGCGGCTCAGCCGCAAATCCTCGGCCTAGCGGGTCTCCGCTCTCGGGCGCGGCGCACGTGGTGGTCGAACCAGGCCAGGATGCGCTCCATGCGGTCGATCCGGCGGTCGGGCCGGCCGGTGTTCTTCATCTCGTGATGCTCGTCTGGGTAGAGGATCATCTCGACGTCACGGCCGAGCACCTTCAGGGCGGTAAAGAGCTGCTCGTTGTCGGCGGCGGGGCAGATCCGATCCTCCTCGGCCTGAAGCATCAGGAGTGGCGTCGTGATCCTCGACGCGTTCCGCAGCGGCGAGGAGCGCCACAACGAGCGCATGCCGGCGTCGGTGAGGGGATCGGCGAGGCCGGCGCGACGGTTGTAGTGGACGCCGAAGTAGGAGTTGGCCCAGGTGCTCACCTGGTTGGTCACGCCGTTCTCAGCGGACGCGGCCGCGAAGCGATCCGTGACGCCCACCAGCCACTGGGTCAGGAAGCCGCCGTACGAGAGGCCCATCACGCCGATACGCTTCGAGTCCGCCAGCCCTCGGTCGACCAGTGCGTCGACCGCCGCGAGGGCGTCCTCCGCGTCGACCGTCCCCCAGCTCGCCGAAAGCGGCCGTACCCAGGCCGCACCGAAGGTGGCCGAGCCGCGGATGTTCGGCATCAGGACGCGGTAGCCGGCGGCGCACAGGGCCATCGCGTCGAGGGTGCCACCCGGGCCCCAGGCGCCGGTCGGGCCGCCGTGGAGATGGAGAATCGTGGGGAGACGCCGCCCGCCGGCATCGGGCGGGGAGGGAAGCCCGGCGTGGTTGGGTCCGGGGGGACCGTCCAGCTCGAGGTGCGAGAGCTCGACCGCGGGGA
>JALZDF010000161.1 GCA_030862645.1 Chloroflexota bacterium | reverse complement strand
CGCGAACGTGGTGCTGTCGCGCCCTACCCCGCTTTGACGAACAAAGCGCCCCTGCCTAGCATCGGAACCGTGAACCCTCATCGGCCAAGGCGTGCACCGACGCCCGATCATGAAGGCGCCATCGCCGGCGCGGCGTACACGCGCCATCGGCGCATCCATCGGTCGAAGAGCCATCCGCGGCCCCGCATCCTCCAGTTGCTCGCCACCGGCGGCAACGGCGGCGCCCAGGAGTCGTACACCGGGCTGCTGCTGCGCCTGGACCGCGCCCGGTACGACGTCCGCGCGCTTTCCCTCTCGGCGGGCTCCGCCGTCTCCCGCCTGCGCGGGCTGGGCGTCACGGTGGACGTCCTCGAGGAGACCGATGACTCGCGCGCTGTCCGCGAGCTCGCGGCCTGGCTCCGCCATCAGGAGATCGACCTCGTCCACTCGCACATGTATCGCGCGGAGGTGATCGGCACGCGGGCGGCAATGGCGGCCGGCACGCCGGTGATCATGGCCACCGTGCACTCATCGCGCGTCCGCTCGCCGGAGGACACCGCGCTGCTCGCCTCGCTGACGCCGCAGATGGATCGGCTCATCGTGCCGTCGGGCAGCATCGAGCGTAAGCTCCGCACCGAGGGCCGCGCAGGCGCGCCCTTCGCCGTCATCCCCAACGGTGTCGACCTGTCGCGCTTCGCCACCCCGCTGCCGGCGTGCCGCATGCGCGACGAGTTCGATATCCCGCCCGACGCTCCCCTGATCGGCGTCGTGGCCCGGCTGGAGCCGGAGAAAGGCCACCGCCACCTGCTCGAGGCCATGCCCGGCATCCTGCGGGCCGTCCCCGATGCCTGGCTGGCGATCGTCGGCGAAGGATCGGAGGCTGATGCGTTGAAGGCCCAGGCCGCTGCCATCTCGAAGCAGATCGTCTTCACCGGTCGCCGCGACGACGTCTCCGCCCTCACCGACGACCTGGCTATCGCCGTCCTGCCCTCGCTGCGCGAGGCCCAGGGCATTTCGATCCTCGAGGCCATGGCGCGTCGCCGGCCGGTGGTCGCCTCCGCTGTCGGGGGCATCCCCGAAGTCATTACCGCAGGCGTCGACGGGCTCCTCGTGCCGCCCGCGGACCATGGGGCGCTGGCGGATGCGGTCGTGACCCTGCTTACGAACGCCGGCCTGCGTGAGCGCATCGGCGAGGCGGGCTATCGGACTGTGGCGGATCGGTTCAGCATCGACGCCCAGGTCAAGCGCATCGAGGTCGTCTACGACGAGGAGCTCGCCCGCGCCGGCGTGATCGGCGTCTTCCGCCGCCCCGAGCCGGTGGCAGCCGCCCGTCCGGCACAGCGCGGCGCGCTGGAGCTGCCGCCGATCTAGCGCCTCAGCTCGCGTGCCAGACGTCGTAGGCCTCGCCCACCACCGTGTCGAAGCGGAGGCCCATGAGCACGATGCCGGCGAAGCCGGCCTCCTTCGCCCGCGCGGCGGACTCCTTGGCCGCCCGCCAGCCTTCGGCCCGTCCCCGCTCCTCGGAGAGGCCCTGCAGTCGCGCGCGCAGCTCATCGGTGATGGCGATGGCGCCCACCGACTCGAGCCGGCGCACCCAGCGCTCGGTGAACGGCGGCGCGATTTCCAGGTAGACCGGCGGGTCCTCCGGCCGCAGCTCGAGCCGATCGGCCACGTCCTGCACCGTCGCCGGGTCCATGACCGGACCCGTCGTAAGGAACTGGGCCCCGACGTCGACCCGGCGCCGGAACATCCATCGGCGTGAGCGGGTGCTCATGCCGACCTCGAACCTGATCGGCGCGACCGACGCCTGGAGGGCGCGCAGGTACTCGACGATCTCGTAGCTGTTGCTCCAGTGCTCCACCTCCGGGAGCATGTCGCCCTGAACGACGAGGAACGACGAGACGCCGTTGGCGATGGCGCCGCGCACCTCCGACTCGATCGCCAGGATGTTTCGGTCACGGGTCGAGCACACGACCGTCGGGCGCACGTCCGGCACGTCGTGGGTGATGCGCGCCGCGAAGGCGTACGGCGAGACGCGCACCTGCTTGAACGGGTTGTCGGTGATGAGCACGTCGCGCCAGCGACCACGGAGCTCCAGGTGGGTCATATTGGGCAGCCGAGGCGGGTTGACCTCGACCATCTCTATCCACGAGTTGCGTTCGGAGAGCATCCCTAGGACGGTCCGGCCGTGCGCAGCTCCCTGGCCGCCGAGACCATGTCGCCGAGCTGCTGCTCGATCTCCTCCCAGCGGCGCGTCTTGAGGCCGCAGTCCGGGTTGACCCACAGGTCGGCCTCGTCCATGAAGGCACGGAAGTGATGCAGGCGCTGGGTCATGACCGACGCGCCCGGGGTGTGCGGCGAATGGACGTCGAAGACGCCCGGACCAATCTGGAGGTGCCCGTCGCCGAAGAGGCCGTAGAACTGGCGGATGTAGCTGTCGTCCTTGGAGCGGCTGAATTCGATGGAGGCCACGTCCACGCCGGCGTCCGACCAGAGCGGGACGATGTCCCCGAAGTCGCCGTAGCACATGTGGGTGTGCATCTGGACGTTGGTCTGCTGGTTGAAGACGTGGTTGAGGGCGGCCCGCACGCCGCGCGCGTAGA
Source organism: Chloroflexota bacterium (assembly GCA_030862645.1). Classification (GTDB taxonomy): domain Bacteria; phylum Chloroflexota; class Limnocylindria; order QHBO01; family QHBO01; genus JACDBZ01. The sequence continues at coordinate 2,243 of JALZDF010000161.1, read as the reverse complement.
TCTCGCGCAGCCGCGGAGCGTTCTCGGTCGGCAGCGGCCAGCGCTCGCGAACCGCCGGCTCGTCGACCTGGATGACGCGACAGCCCGCATCCACAAGGTGCCGGACCTCCTCGGCGATCGGCTGCGCCACGGCCCAGAAGAGCCGATCGTCCGGGACGCTCGGCGGGCGGAAGCTCCAGTTCACGATGGTCACCGGCCCGGTCAGCATGCCCTTCACCGGCTTGTCGGTAGCGGCCTGGGCGATCTTCCACTCATCGACCGTCATCGGCTCCGAGATTGTCGGTGGCGCGGCCAGGATGGGCGCGCGCACGCATCGGCTCCCGTAGGAAAGAACCCAGCCATTGTGGGTTGTGTGGAAGCCGTCCATCTGATCGGCGAAGTATTCGACCATGTCGGTCCGCTCAAACTCGCCGTGGACGAGGACGTCGAGCCCCATGCGCTCTTGCCAGGCCACCGAGTCGGTGATCAGCTTGCTCATGGCGCTGGCGTAGTCGACGGGTTGCAGCTCGCCCTTGCCCAGCTTGACCCGCAGCTGGCGAACCTCGCTCGTCTGTGGCAGCGAGCCGGTGGTGGTGGTCGGGTAGGGCGGCAGGTTGAGGTCGGCCTGCGCCGCTTTTCGCTCGCCGCGCGGTGCTCGCTGCCGCAACTGGCCTATCTCTGGCCAGTCGGCGGGGGGCGGCTGGAGGACGTCAGGGGTGGTGTCGTCGGCGAGGGCCGCGGCCCAGTCCGCGAGGGCGCGAGCCTTCTCGCGGGCGAACTGGAATCCGGCCGGCAGGTCCTCGCCCTCGGTGGTGACCGGCAGGAACATGAGGCTGGTCGACGGGATCAGGCGCATGACCTTGCCGTCGTCGATTTGCGCCACTGCGTCCCGTGCCCGGCCAAAGTCGTCCGGCCACACGCTCCGGCCGTCCATGACCGCCACGAGGTGCTCCGGCTGGGCATCCCACGCTGCGCTGTCTCGCATCCGCGCCACCGACTCGACCGGAAGCTGGGCGGCAAAGCCCTTCCGTCCGAGCGCCTCGACCGTCTGAGCCGATGCCTGTCCGAACTGCACCGTCACCAGCGGCACAGTGGAGAGCCCCAGGTCGGCCGAATCGGCATACGCGGCTTCGAACAAGGTTCGATCGGCATCCTCCATGACCATGCCGAGGCAGGGTTCGTCGACCTGGAGGGTCAGGTTCTTGGCGTTGCCGCGGGCCCAGGTCCACAGCGCGTTGCCGGCCTGGCGTGCCAGCGACGCCGGGCGCAGTCCCTCGGCCGCCTTGCTGAGCTTGACCAGGCTGTACGGGCCGAGCACCGCCCAGGTGATGTTCGAGTCTCCCATTGGCTCCCGCCACGGCAGGGGCGTGAGCTCGCTGATCGGTCCGGAGATCTCGGGGACGACGTAGTGGTAGTTCGTGTCGAACCACTTGGTCATCTCCCACGCCTCGCGCTCGGGCGTGCCGCGGGCCAGGGCGGTGAGGACTCCGAAGGCATCCGCGCCGATGCGCCCTGCGTCCGAGTCCGGCGCGATCCCCAGCATCAGGGCCGTCTCGAGGACCTCGTCGTAGAGGAAGTAGTCGTCTACGGCCGATCCGATTGCGTCGCGCTGCTCGTCCAGGTGGGCCTGGCGAAGCTCCGCGACGCGGCCGGCGAAGGCATCGGGCGCGAGGCGGCCGGACCAGGCGCGCTCCAGGGCCCATTTGAGTTCGCGACTCGGCCCCATGCGCGGGTAGCCGATGAGTTGCGCTCGAACATCCATGGCTCGTCCGGCAGTCTAGCGCAGGAGCATGAGCCGAGCTCCAATCCACAGGCCTGGCGCCGTACCGTCGAAGTTCGCCAGAGGTGCCCCTATGCCATCCTCGGGCGTTCGAGGGTCAGCGGCACATGAGCGCAGGGGAGCGAATGCGCTACGAAGCGCAGCTCGGCCCCGATGGAGTAGGCGATGGGCGGACGAATCCCCCTCCACCGCCCGCAGTGCTAGGCGACGCTCACCCGGTCGCGGTCGCCGAGGCGAAGGATGGCCATGAGCAGCAGGTAAATGAGCAGCCAGCCGATCAGCGCCACCAGTGCGGCGATGTCGAGGACGCTGCCGCCGCCGGGGGTCACCTCGTTGATGGCGAAGATGCCGCGAAAGGGCGCCACGAAGGGCTCGGTCACGTTGTAGACGAAGTCGACGATCGAGTTCTGCTGGTTGGCGACGAGGAGCAGCAGCAGGATGCGCAGCCCCAGCAGCACAGCAAGGATGCCGAACAGGAGCGACA
>JALZDF010000146.1 GCA_030862645.1 Chloroflexota bacterium | reverse complement strand
CCGCGAAGCCGATCGAGCTGCTCGAGGTGCATCAGATCGTGGATGCCGACGAAGAGCAGCCAGTCCCCGCAGCGTAGGTGGCCGATCAACGGGTGCCGCATGCGGCAGCGGTCGAGCTCGTGGCCGTCGATGCGTGCCGCGGCGGTGCGGATGGCGGTGCGGGACTTGTCGAGGAACGTCAGCAGCTGGTCTGGTCCGGCGTCGGCAGGACCGGGGACGGACGCGGTCACCGCGGGCGGCCGCTCCTCGGGCCATTGGCCGGCGGCGTCCAGCGACGCCCACGTTGCGAGGAACCGCCGGGCTGCGGTCGTGTGCGCGAAGGTCTGCGCCACGTTCCAGTCCTCCTCGCCCCCGGGCGCTCGGAGCAGACGCTCGGAGAGGGCGCTCAGCGCCTTCTCCAGCTCGTCGCCGACCGCCTCCTGCTGCGCCAGGATGCGCGGCGCGTCGCCCTCCCGGACCCGCGACCGCAGCTCGCGGCGCAGCGCCTTCAGGCCGGTCCGGTTCCAGTCGAAGGCGCGCCAGCAGGCGACCACGTCGGGCGCATCACCCTCGAGCTTGTCCAACCAGGCTGGCGGCACGGTCCGGTCAGAGGCGCTCGAAGCGCTCCACTGGCTGGACGAAGACGGTGGCGCCGCCCACCTCGACCTCGACCGGGTAGGGCATGTAGAACTCTCCCGGCTCCATGATCGGTGGCATCGGGTTCACGAACTGCTTTCGGGAATGGCAGTTGGCGCTGATGATGCCCAGCACGTCGTCGACCTTGTCGTCCTCGACGCCGAGAATGATGGTTGCGTTGCCCTGCTTGAGAAACCCGCCGGAGGAATTGAAGCGCGTCGCGCGATACTCCTTCTCGAGCAGGGCATCCACCAGCGTGGCGGCATCCTCGTTGTGGACGATGGCTGTGACGAGCTTCATCGGTGGGCGGCTCCTTCGTTCAGCGCGGGCACGGCGGGCGATGGCCGGCCCTCAGTATGGCGCAGGTGCGTTGTTCATGGCGCAGGTGCGTTGTTCGCCAAGGCCGTGCGCGACGACCGCGACATCGCGGCGCTGCTCGACTGGTGGGAGGGCGTCGGGCGCTTCGCCGCCCCCTGACAGCCCGGGACTAGACCGAGAAGCGACCTGTCACCGCCATGCGGATGTGCGCGTCCGCCTCCTCGACGCTGCGCGATGCGTCGATGATCGCGAACCGCTCGGGTTCGGTCGCGGCGAAGTCGAGGTACGCCCGACGGACGCGCTCGAAGAAGGCGGTCCCTTCAGTGTCTTCGAAGCGGTTCCACTCCGGCCGGCGCCTGGTCCGCTCCAGGCCGACATCGACAGGCAGATCAAGGAGCAGGGTCAGGTCCGGCCGAAGCCCGGCCGTGGCGAACTCCTGGAGGCGGCGCAGGTCGGCCATGTCGTTGCCATAGCCGGCGCCCTGGTAGGCAAGCGACGAGTCGATGTACCGCGCGCAGACGACCCACTCGCCGCGCTCGAGGGCGGGCCGGATGACGGTCGCCACGTGCTGCGCGCGTCCTGCCGCGAAAAGCAGCGCGTCGGCGCGCGGATCAAGGTCGTCGCTCATGCCGCGCATGTGCAGCACGATGCGCCGCACTTCCTCGCCCAGCGGCGTCCCGCCTGGCTCGTGCGTGATCACGGTAGCGACGCCGCGGGCGCGCAGCCACTCGGCGAGGTGCCGCGCGGCGGTCGTCTTGCCGCTTCCCTCCGGTCCCTCCAGCGTGACGAAGCGGCCGCGGGCCGTCACGCCGGCGGGAGCACGCTGGTGGCCACCAGCGCAAGGACGATCACCGCCAGCACGACGAAGAGGACGATGCGACCGGCCCGGCCGCTCACCGCCAGCTGCGTCCTTCTTCGGGGATCAGCTCCACGCGTCGGTTCGGCTCCGAGCCGCGAGACCGCGACATGAGGGCGTTCTTCTCGGCCATCTGGTGCTGGAGCCGACGAACGTACGCGTTCTGCGGCGCCAGCTCGACCGGGTGGCCGGAGGCCTGGACCAGGCCGATGGCCTCGGCCGTCTCACGCAGCGCTGCCTCCTGGGGATCGGCCTCGAGATCGAAGAGGGACGCCAGCATGTTCTCCATCTGGAGGATCGTGTTCGTCTTGAGCACGTAGATCGGCACACCGTGGGACTCGGCATCGCGCAGCGCAGCGGGTTTGCGGCGGTAGTAGTTGCGCAGTGTGACGACCGCATCGGCCTCGTCCAGCTCCCGCGCCACGGTGACCGGCACGCCGAGCTCGCGAACCGCCTGTTCCAGGCGTTTGCGGCTGACGCCGAAGGCGAAGACGCTCATGGGCCGATGCGACCGCGCGCGCTCAGAGGTCGGGCGCTGGGCCCCGATGGGACGCTCCACCGCGGCCCCGGCATCCATCTCGGCCAGCGCGTTCTCCAGCTCGCGCCGTGCGTCCGTCCCGGCTTCCGTCGTCCCGGCCGTCGTCCCACTGATGCGTTCACCCGGGAGGGTCCGCTGGGCACGACCGCTGGACTCGCCGCCACCCGGCAGCGCACGCAGCCCGCTTCGCTCGTACCGGCCGCCGCCGCCGGACCCTCCGCCGCGCCCGCCCCGTCCGAAGGCGCCGAAGCCGCCGGTCGGCTCGAGGGGCGCGAACGCCGGGCTGCCAGTGGGGGATTCGCTGATCCGGTAGTCGTACTTGGTCATCGCCTTCAGCTCGCCGGCCTCGTCACGGTACCGAGCCTCCGGCGGAACCATGTGGCCGCGCAGGATGGCGTCGACCGTCTCCGCCACGTTGCGATGGACGATCACGTTGTCGCGCTCGACGATCTCGACCAGGACGTCGAAGGTCGGCGGCGCCTTGCGCTCGAGCACCGTCTTCTGCGTCCCTCGTCGGCGCGCCTCCTCGTCGCCAAGCGTCACCGGCTGAATGCCGCCCACCAGGTCCGACAGGGTCGGATTGAGCATCAGGTTGTCGAGGGTATTGCCGTGGGCGGTCCCGACCAGCTGCACGCCGCGCTCGGCGATGGTGCGGGCCGCGCCCGCCTCGAGCTCGGTACCGATCTCGTCGATGACGATCACCTCGGGCATGTGGTTCTCGACCGCCTCGATCATCACCGAGTGCTGCTCCGTCGGGGTCCGGACCTGCATCCGTCGCGCCTCGCCGATACCCGGGTGCGGGATGTCGCCGTCGCCGGCGATTTCGTTGCTGGTGTCGACCACGATGACCCGCTTGCCGAGGTCGTCGGCCAGGACGCGGGCCACCTCGCGCAGCATGGTCGTCTTGCCGACACCCGGACGGCCGAGGATGAGGAGCGACTGTCCGGCTTCGGTGATGTCCCGGATGATATCGATGGAGCCGAAGACCGCACGGCCGATGCGGCAGGTAAGCCCGACCACCTTTCCCGCGCGGTTCCGGATGGCGCTGATCCGATGCAGTGTCCGCTCGATGCCGGCCCGGTTGTCGTCGCCGAAGACCCCGATGTGGTCGATGACGTGAGCGATGTCGGCCTCCGTGATCTCGCGGTCGAGCAGGTCCTGCTCCCCTGTCGTGAAGCGCGCCTGCGGCTTGCGGCCGAGGTCCATCACCACCTCGAGCAGGTCGGTGCGATTCGCCAGCGCGCGCAGCCGATCGCAGATCTCGATCGGCAGCGCCTCCATCAGGGCATCGAGGTCGTCGGTCGTCTCGCGGCGTTCCACGTCTCGTCTCGCCTCCCCTTCGCTCGTCACCGGATCGCCGGGACCATCGCCGGCTGGCGGACCTGCGCTCGCACCTCGCGCACGAGCAGGGTCACCCGACCGATCGGCTCGAAGCCGGCAGCCTCTGCAGCGCGCGTGCCCGCCGACTCGTATGTTCGCACCGGAGCGAGGATCCCTGCAGCCATCGCCTCCGCGCCGATGCGGGCCAGCACCGCGCGCAGGAACCGCGCGCCGTCGGCGCCGTCGCGGATCAGGAAGCGCAGGTAGTGCGGCCCGGATCGGCAGGCGCCGTGCTGCGCGAAGCCGGCGGCGCGTTGCTCCGATGGCATCAGCCAACTGTCGACGCCGCTGAAGTGCAGTATCGGATTCAGCGCCGAGCGCGGCACGATGGCCTCGTTGGCTGCCGACTCCCAGTCGCCGGCGCCATATCCCTCCAGCCGCGCGATGGCCGGCGGCGTCGCGTGCGTCCACAGGTCGAACAGGTGCCACGCGTCCGGCGCACCGGCCGGCTGTAGCTCGATCTCGGTGACCGGCTCGCCGCGGGCCTCGCGGGCCTCGCGGGCTACCAGCGAGCGCAGCCAGGATCTGGGGCCGCGCACCGCCTCCGGCGCCCTCCACCAGATCTCTTCCTGGGCATAGGCCATGAACCCTGCCTGGCCGAACAGCTCCAGGTTCTCGCGAACGTCGGCGCAGGCGGCATGGAAGCGTGCGACCTCGTGGCGCGCGCCCTCCTCGACGATGGCGTCCAGGAGGTCGAAGCGGATCTCGGCGGCCATCGGCCCGTCGGTCGCGTCGAGCTCGGTGATCACCCAGTCGTCGCCGTGCGGCTCCTCGATGGCGCGGCAGCTTCCTACCAGCTCGCCGTCCATCTCGGCAACCAGGTGCACCGATGGGGCGCGCAGCGGCAGCCAGGACGGCATCAGCGTCGAGAGGCTGATGCGCGGGGAGTCGGCGCTCGGAGCTGGCACGCCGAGGCTGCGTCGGTGTGCGTCGTTCGCGGCGTGGACGCGCCGCGAGAGCTCGGTGAGTGCCTGACGGTCGGTGAGGCGCGCGGCGCGGATCGTCCGCTCGACGTCGATCACGCCGGCGTCCCCGCCCGCCTCTCGATCATCTCGACCAGCAGTCGGTGCAGTCGCCGATCACCGGTCAGCTCGGGATGGAAGCTGGTGGCCAGCACGCGTCCCTGGCGCACCGCCACAGGCGCCCCGTTCGGATCGCGGGCCAGCACCTCGGCGGCCGGCCCGACGTCGGTCACCAGTGGCGCACGGATGAAGACGCCGTGCAGCGGCTCCGCGCCCAGGGCAGGGACGTCGAGATCGGCCTCGAAGCTGTCGAGCTGGCGACCGTACCCGTTGCGGCGCAGTTCGAGATCGAGCAGGCCGAAGACCGTTTCGTCGCCGTCGGCGATCCGATCGGCCAGCAGGATCATCCCGGCGCAGGTACCGAGCATCGGTGTTCCCGACCGGGCCAGCGACAGGATCGGCTCGCGCAGGCCGTAGGCGTCGATCAGCTTGCGCATCGTGGTCGACTCGCCGCCCGGCAGGATCAACGCGTCGAGATCGACCAGGTCGCGCGGCAGGCGCACCTCGATCGGCTCGGCGCCGACGTCGCGGATCGCGGCCACGTGCGGCCCCACGGCGCCCTGCAGCGCGAGCACGCCGACCCGTCGCCGTCGTGGCTCGGTCGTCATCCGTCTGCTACCAGCCGCGAACGGCCAGGCGCTCTTCGGGCGGAATCTCGCCGAGGGAGGTGCCCCGCATCGGCTCGCCGAGTCCGGCGCTCACCTCGGCCAGGATCTCCGGATTGTCGAAGTGCGTCGCGGCCTTGACGATGGCCCGCGCGTAGCGCTCCGGATTCTCGCTCTTGAAGATGCCGGAGCCCACGAAGACCGACTGCGCCCCGAGCTGGCGCATGAGGCTCGCGTCGGCCGGCGTGGCCACCCCACCGGCGCTGAAGTTCGGCACCGGCAGCTCGCCGAGCTCGGCGGTCTGCTTCACCACGTCGTACGGCGCGCGCAGCTCCTTGGCGGCCGCGAACAGCTCGTCGGGGCGCATGTTCTGGAGCTGGCGGATGCCCTTCTGGACGGCGCGCATGTGGCGCACCGCCTCCACGATGTCGCCGGTGCCGGCCTCGCCCTTGGTGCGGATCATGGCCGCCCCCTCGCCGATGCGGCGCAGCGCCTCCCCGAGGTCGCGGCAGCCGCACACGAACGGCACCTTGAAGGCGTGCTTGTCGATGTGGTGCTCCTCGTCCGCCGGGGTCAGCACCTCGGACTCGTCGATGTAGTCGACCTCGAGGCTCTCGAGGATCTGGGCCTCGGCGAAGTGACCGATGCGGCAC
>JALZDF010000145.1 GCA_030862645.1 Chloroflexota bacterium | reverse complement strand
AAGAAGCCTGCGAGGCGATCTCGAGGCACCATCGGTCCCGGGCGCAGGGCCGCAAGGAGGCCGCCAGCCAGGAAGCCACCGCGGAGGCCGTGACCGATGCCGCCAAGGGCCGCGGTAACCGCTGAGTGTGCGGCTTGATCGCTTAATAGCCAAGCGCTTTGGCGGGCCCGACCGGATTCGAACCGGCGATCTCCAGCGTGACAGGCTGGCATGTTTGGCCACTACACCACGGGCCCGCGGCAGTGGCACGGTGGCGGAGCATAGCATAAGCCCGCCGCACCATTCAGGAGGCCGATCCGGACCCCAGCCGACGGGCCAGGCGGACAGCCGCGACGCCGTACGCGACTGCTACGAGACCTGCAAGCAGTCCCCCTCCGAGAAGCGGCCAGGCAAGCGCGGATATGCGCGCGGCGCTCGCAAGGGCCGCGGCCGCGAGGGCCAGCGAGGCGATGGACAAGACCGATGACAGCAGCGCGCCGGCGCTGATCGCCCAGCGACGCCCGTCACCGATCAAAACCGCCACATGAGCACCACCGACCGCCAGGAATGCGCCTGCCACCGCGCTGATGGCACCCCCGAGCGCATCGGCATCGATGGCGAGCGGGGGAAGCAGGGCGCGGAGCGCCTCGGCCCCCCCGACCGCGACGCCGATGCCGGTGATGGCCGCGAGGAGCCAGGCGACCGCGCCGACGAGGAGGACTCTGCGCGCCACCTCCGGGGACTCGCCGCCGGCTATCGCCGCGGTCGGAGCAGGAGGATGGCGGCCACCCCGAAAACGAGCATCCCCACCGTGAGGGCGATAGCGAGCACCATGTCGGGCGGCGGATTCGCCATCGCGAGCAGTGCGCCCGCGGCCGACAGGGCGGCCGCGATGGCCGACAGAATGCCGGTGACGAGCCGAGCGCGTCGCACCTCGCCGAAGACGGCAATCCCGCCGGCCGTCAGCGCGCCGCCGAGGACGAGGACGCCGAGCCCGAGCAACGCCGGCGCCAGGATGAGCGAACCGGCGTTCGGGGGTGGATCGCCAGCGTATCGGGAGCCAATGGTGAGGGCCATGGCGATCACGCCGATGCCGGTGATGACGAGCGCAATGCCTCCAACCACGACGCCGACGGTCGCGGCGGCCGTCGCCTCGCCGAGATGGGCGGGAGCGAGCGAGTGGTGCCCACGTCCGCGTATCCCAGCGGAGGACGCGGCGCGAATCGGTCGTCGGGTCGTCATGGGCGACGGATTGTACGCGGTACGCCGGGGGGCGCGCATCCCGGTCGTATACTCCGGGCCGGATGCCCTACGAGCTGCCGCCGGATCCGAGCACCGAGCGACGCACCCGCATCACCCGGTGGGCGGGCTTTGCATTTGCCAGCGTGCTGGTGGCCCTGGTCACCTACCTCGCCTATGTTGGCTACGAGGGGTCTCGACAGCTTTCGGACGCCCCGGGACCCAGCAGCGACTGCCGCACGCCGGCGACGCTCGGCTGGGAGTACGAAGCGATCAACTACGACATCGGTGCCGATGCGGCGCTGGAGGCCGAGCCCGATCCCGAGAACTGCGTCGGGCGGGGCGCTTCGGCCGGCGATGGCGTCGCCGTCGGCAACGTGCGGCTGGCTGGCTGGTACATCCCGGCTGCCGCGGGGGCGGATCCGACGGGTCCGACGGTCGTGATCGCCCACGGCTGGGGCAGCAACAAGAGCAACATGCTCGACCGCGCCGCAATTGTGCACGACGCGTACAACCTGCTCCTGTTCGACTTTCGCAACCACGGCCAGAGCTCCGCTGCGCCGACGACCCAGGGGGTCCGCGAGGCGCAGGACCTGAGCGCCATGCTCGACTGGCTGGAGCGCGAGAAGGGGCCCGCTTCGATCGCCGTACTCGGCGTCTCGATGGGCGCCGCGTCCGCGCTGGCGGAAGCCGACCGCGACGACCGCGTCGACGCCATCATCGCTGAGTCGACGCATGCGACGCTGGCGAATGCGGCGCAGGCCCGCCTCGACCGCAGCGGCTACCCACTCTCGATGCCGGGAAGCTGGGCGATCCTGCTCGGAGCATTGATGCGGACCGGCGAAGACATCTCGGCGGTCGATCCCATCAAGTCGGTGGAGCGTCTCGACGAGCGGCCGCTCCTGCTCATCCACGGGGGCGCGGATGACTCGATCGGCCGCGACGATGCCGAATTGCTGCGGGCGGCGGCCGAGGCGGCCGGCTCCCCGACCGAGTTCCACACCTGCGCCGCTGCGGGACACTCACAGTCCGATCAGACGTGCGCCGGGGACTATGCCCGCTGGGTGCTAGGCTTTCTGCAGCGCGTCCTGGCTCCGGCCGGCTGAGGCGTCCGACCCCGCTGACCGATGCCGCCCAGTCCGGGCGGCACGCACGTGAGGTACCGATTGGATGACGATGGTTACCACCGAGGTCGACGCGCGTTTCGATCGCACCATCGACCGCTGGTTCCGCGATCAGATTGCGATGCGTCCGGAATTGGCGACGTTCCTCGGCATTCACGACCACGACGGTGAGCTGTCGCCGGGCGGCCGCGACGCCATCGACGAGGAGGTGGCCTTCTTCCGGCGCACCATCGACGAGCTGTCGAGCTTCGACCCGGCAGACCTGAGCGCCGATCGCGCGCTCGACCGTGACCTTGCCATCCATCAGGCTCGGCTGGGCCTCTTCTGGCAGACCGAGTACCGGTCGTGGTCGGGCTCGTCTGGCGGTGCTGAGCACATCGGCAATGCACTCTTCCCGCTCTTCACCCGGGACTTCGCGCCGCTGCGTGACCGCCTGGAGAGCATCGCGAGCCGCCTCGAGACTGCCCCGCGGCTGCTGGCTGAGACGCGTGAGCGCGTTACCGATCCGGTCCGCATGTGGACCGAGATCGACATCGAGACGACCGAGCAAATGCCGTCGTTCCTCGACACCATCCTTGCGGCGGCCCGCACCGACGGCCGGGACCCGGTTCTCGCCGACCGCCTGGCCGCCTCGGTGAGTGCGACGAAAGCGGCCCTGGCCGAGCATGCGAGCTGGCTGCGCAACGACGTATTGCCGCGCGCGCTGGCAGACTGGAAGGCCGGCCCCGAACGGTTCGAAGAGATGGTCCGCCTCCGGGAGCTCGAGGCCGACGGCGACGAGATCCTGGCCGTCGGTGAGGAGCTGCTCGTCTCGGAGAAGGCTGCGCGCGACGCGGTCGCCGCCGAGGTCGATCCGACCGCCACCCGCGAGCAGATCGCCGACATCGTCAAGGACGACCATGCCGCCACGTTCGTTGAGGCTCTCGGCGAGTATCGGGAGGCGATGGATCGGGCGCGCGCGTTCGTCGTGGAGCATCGGCTCGCAACGCCGCCGGACGATGACAACCTGAACGTGATCGAGACGCCCTCGTTCATCCGGCACCTCATCCCGTTCGCGGCGTACTACGACCCGGCAAAGTTCGATCCCAGTCCGGTGGGGACGTACATCGTCACGCCGCCGTCGGAGCCGCGGATGATGCGCGAGCACAACCGCGCCTCGATCCGCAACACGTCGGTGCACGAGGCGTATCCGGGCCACCATCTCCAGCTGAGCGCGGCCATCACCAACCCGTCACTCGTTCGGCTCTTCTCCGGCGCCCCGGAGTTCGCCGAGGGCTGGGCCTTCTATTGCGAGCGGATGATGAAGGAGCATGGCTTCGACGACACTCCCGCCGGCTGGTACATCGTCCACACCGATGCGATCTGGCGCGCGACCCGGATCATCCTCGACGTCCAGCTTCATCGTGGCGTCATCGGCTTCGAGGAGGCGGTCGAGCGCCTGGTCGCGGAGACCGGCTTCGAGCGTCCGGCCGCGCTCGCCGAGGTGAAGCGCTACACCTCGACCCCGACGTACCAGCTCTCTTACCTGTTCGGCCGGCACATGATCGAGAAGCTCAAGGCCGAGGTGCGGGCGCGCGAAGGTGCCGATTTCGACCTGCGCCGCTTCCACGACACCCTCATCTACGGCGGCACCATGCCGGTCAGCCACGCCCGACGGCTCTTCGAAATGGACGGCCGATGAGACTCCGCCCGCACCCCGGCGGCATCGCCGGGCTGGCCCTGGTCCTGGCGGCATGCGCGTCCGACGCAACGCCGACGCCAAAGCCGGCATGCCCGACAGAGGCGCCCACATCAGTCTCCGCTCAGGCCATTCTGGAGAATGCCAGCCTCGCCACTGTCCAGGTCGGCGGGGCCGTCGAGGGCGAGTTCGCGATGGAGCTCTACGGTGACCAGGCGCCGATCGCCACCGCCAGCTTCGTGTCCCTGGCGCGATGCGGATTCTACGATGGCATCACCTTCCACCGGGTCATCGCCGGGTTCGTGATCCAGGCCGGCGACCCCCAGACGAGGGACAATCACGGTGACTTCCCAGGCGTGGGAGGCGGCGGTCCCGGCTACGGATTCGAGATCGAGCCGCCGGCCGACGGCCTTCGCTACGACCCCTACGTGGTGGCCATGGCCAACGACACGCGGGTCAACGGGAGCCAGTTCTTCATCGACCTCGTCGACCTCGACCAGGCGCTGCGCCAGGCCGGCGTCTACACCATCTTCGGCAAGGTGGTGACCGGGACCGATGTCGTGGACGCCATCGGCCAGGTCCCGGTGAACGGACCTCCCGGACTGCCGCTCACCCCGGTCGTCATCGAGTCGATCATGATTTCGGTGGAACCCTCGCCAGAAGCGTCCCCCGGAGCGTAGCCGTTGACGATTCGAAGTGCACCGAACGGGGCGCGGAACCCGCTCGGGGTCGAAGCGGGACGAATGACGACTCTCGGCATGACGAAGCGCTTTGCTATGTAAAGGAAACTAAACCTCCGAAACTCTTGTCTAAAGAGAACAGGCGGTCTATCCTACGCATGCTGTTCGCACAGCGATTCACTACTGGTCGCAAGGCCATGGGTAGGTTAGGGTTAGGGTAGTGCGGGAAACCGTGCGTGAAAGATGCCCTTGCGATTAGCGAATCCGGCAGCAATGAAGGCCCCCGCTTCGGCGGGGGCCTTCGTCT
>JALZDF010000143.1 GCA_030862645.1 Chloroflexota bacterium | reverse complement strand
TACGGGCACCCGTGTCGATCACGTGCGGATCGGTGGCGGAGAGGGAGGGATTCGAACCCTCGGAAGAGGTTTACCCCCTTCAACGGTTTAGCAAACCGCCGCACTAGGCCACTATGCGACCTCTCCGTCGCGGGCATTCTACGCACGATTCGGCCCGGCTGCCACCCCGCGTGTGGGCGCCGCCTGCGGCGGCTTCCCCCCATTTTCCCCCAACCTGCCGCCGCCGTACCGAACACCTGTCTCAATAGTTCGCGCCATTAGTGAGCGCATCCCACAGGCTCGGCTGGGCCATGAACTGGAAATGCAGGACGTACATAACGACGACTAGCCCAAGACCGACTGCCACCCAATGCAGCCATGGGCGCCGCGGGCTGTGGCGTGGCTCCCTCGTCATCCAATCCACTCCATCCTGTCGCCGCAATACCGAACATCTGATCGAGTAGCAGGGCTGCTTCCCTGCCCTGGATGAACGGCCTTGTGAGCCGCGAGGTACACCATGCATGGCAGTGCACGGGTTGTGCCCGCTAATGCGGCGTTGGGGGTGCGGGTGAGTGGCTGATCTGCGCACGAATACCGCGCTTATGCCCACTGGTGCGGGGGTATGCCGGAAGTGCGGCTCAGATCAGCAAACCGCCGCACTAGGCCACTATGCGACCTCTCCAGACGGCGCCGATGATAGCATGGAGCCTCGCCCACGGACGAACCTGTCCCCGGCCGTCCCCACCCTCCCTCGACCCTCCACTGATCAGCCCGTAGCGTGTCCGAGATGTCTGCCTCGCGCCTTCCGATCATCGGCTATCCCCTCACCTCGACGCCGCTCGACGGCGTGCTGCGCGCTGCCCTGGCCGAGGCCGGGGCCGCGTTCGAGATCGAGCGATGGGAGCGCCGCCCGCATCAGCTGGCCGAGGCGCTCAAGGAGATCCGGGCAGGCGAAGCCTTCGCCGGGGCGATGATCGCCTCGCCCCACAAGGAGAAGGCTCCTCCGCTCTCGGACGCGTTGTCGGACGATGCCCGCGTCAGCGGCGCGGTCAACGTCTTCGTGCGGGTCGACGGCCGGCTGCGCGGCCACAACACCGATGCCGACGGCATCCGCGCCGGCCTCGTCTCGATCCTCCCCAGGGTGAAGGGCAAGTGGCCGCGCAACGCGGTGGTGCTCGGCGCGGGCGGTGGAGCGCGGGCGGTGGTCGCCGTCCTTATCGGCTCCGGCTTCCAGCACATCGCGGTGCTCAACCGGCACCTTCACAAGGCGGAGGCCCTGGTGACCCACTTCTCGCGCACGGCCCGCCACATGGAGCTGCGGGCACGGCCGTGGCACGACGCCATCATCGAGGTCGAGCTGGCGCGGGCGGAGGTGCTGGTGAACGCCAGCGGCATCGGCGTCGAAGAGGGCGAATCGCCCATCCCGCCCGACCTCCTTCCGCCGGACCGCTTCGTGCTCGACCTGGTCCTGAACCGCGCTTCGACGCCCCTGATGGACCAGGCCGTGGGCGGCGGCGGGACGGTGGCGAACGGCCAGGGGGCCTTCCTGCGGGCCATCGCGGAAGCGACCGGACTGCTGACGGGGACGACGCCGGCGATCGAGGCATTGCGCCCTGCGTTGGCCGCGGAGCTCGGCGTGCCGGAAGAGGCGCTCGCTGTCGTCGGCGACTGATGATGCGGCGGCGTGGCGGACGCGTTCCTAACATGAGCGTCGCGTGAGTGACGACCGTCGGGCGGACGCTCGGCTGGCGGACCGCATCCGCTCCGGCGACAACGGATACGCTCGGCGAGCTCTACGACCGGTACGCGAGCATGGCCGTCGCCACAGCAGTGCGGGTCGTCGGCGGCCGCGATAGAGCAGAGGACGTGGTGCACGACGCATTCCTCGACGTATGGGGCAAGATCGACCGACTCGACGCCAGTTGCGGGTCGCTGCGCGGGTGGCTGATGACGGTGGTCCGCAACCGGGCCATTGATCGCGCTCGCGAGTAACGGGCAGGCATCGACGTGGACGCCGCGGAGGAGCGCTCGTTGCTCCGCACCGCGCCGAACCCGGCCCGGGACGACGCCCTGGCGCGCACCTCGGCCGATCGGGCGCTGAGCGAGCACGTCGGCCGATGAAGGGTCCGATCGAGCTCACCTGCGCCGACGTCGACGAGCTTGCCGCCGCCCATGGCCTCGGTGCGCTCGACGCCAACGAGGCCCAGGCCGTCGAGGAGCACCTGGCCGGCTGCGGCCGCGCGCACGGGGAGGCACGCGAGCTCATCACGGCCGCCTCGCTGGTCCCGGTCGCGCTGGAGCCGGTTCCGCCGTCGTCCGCGCTTCGAGATCGCCTGATGGCGACCATCGCGGCGACGCCCCAGGATCATCGATCGGCCGCACCGCGTCCGGCGCCGGAGGAGCGCCCGCGTCGGCCGTGGTGGCAGCTGGCCCCCCTGCCGTCAGCCGTCGCGGCAGTGGGCTTCGCCGCGGCCGTCGGGCTGGGCGCCTGGAGCCTCTCGCTCAACGCGGAGCTATCCGACCGCGACGCGGCGCTCCGCGCGGTCGCGTCTGCCGAAGTCGTCTACGCCGCGGAGGGCGCGGCCGGCCGCGGATGGGTCATCCAGAGTGGCGACCAGGCGCTGTTCATGGCCGATGGGCTCGCCGAGCTCGCGGCCGGGCAGCTGTACGAGTTCTGGCTGATTGACGCCGACGGAACCGCCGTCGCGGCCGGCACCCTGACCGACACGGCCGGCGTCTCGCTCGTGGCCCTGGAACGAACGCTGGACGATGCCACGACCTTCGCCGTGACGGTCGAGACCGAACGCGTCGAGCAGTCGGCCAACGACCCCGTCATGGTCGCCTCCCTCGGCGCGTAAGGACTCGCCACCGTCGCTGATCAGAGACCCTCGAGCGCCTCAGCCACTGCCGCATCGACGCCGAGACGCCGGCCGTCGGCCAGAGCGGAAGCCAGGTCATCAGCGTCCAAGCGGTGGCGGAGCGCTTCGACGGCGCGGTCGTACTCGAAGCGCTCCCAGCTGAGCATCGGCGCGCGGGCGTCCTCCCGGATGGCCTCGGCAGCTCCGAGCAGCCGTGCGGCCCGTCCAGCCTCGTCGCGCTCGAGCGCCACGAACGCCACCGACTCCAGCTGGTTGGCAATGGCTCCACGGTTGCCGGCGTGCTGCCATGCATGCAGTGTTCGGCGATAGATGTCGACCGCCTCCCCGGCGATTCCGTTGAGCCGAAGGGCGTGAGCGAGGTCGCTGCGCGCAACCAGCATCATTCCCTCGTCGTCCAGCTGCTCATAGCCCTCGATCGCCGATGCAAAGGCACGCCGCGCTTCAGGCAGGCGACCCGCGAAGCCGTCCATGCGGCCACGGCTCAATGCGGTGAACGCGATGGCCTCTGGGTTGCCCGATCGCTCCGCCGCCGTCGTCGCGGATGCCAGGCGAGCCTCGGCCGCACGGTGGTCGCTGTTTTCGACGTTCCACTGGGCGAGCCCGGCTTGGAGGAATGCGATGGAAGACCAGGCCCCGATCGTTTCTGCCAGCCGGAGCGCCTCGTCTGTCCACTCGAGGACGCCGTCCGCCTCTCCGACGAACACCGTCGTCATGGACATCGCGATCAATGCCTCAGCGAGAGCGCGCGGGTCGTCCAGCTCGCGCGCGCGCCGCAGGCTCTCCTCCGCCCATGGCCGGCCAATGGCGGCGCTGCCCGCCATCCAGGAGGCGTTCGCGGCCGCGGCGAGGAGGCGCGCCACGAGCGTGTCCTTTTCGCCATCGCCCGTCGGTGCCCCGTCCGGCAGCGAGCGGGCAGCGTCCGCCGCCCGCCCCAGATATTCCAGCCCCTCGGTCACCGATCGCATGCGCCAGTAGAGCGCCAGCGCAAGGCAGAGCCTGACCCCCGCCGGAGGATCCGCTTCCAGGCTCCAGTTGACCGCCGCCCGCAAATTGTCCGCATCGGCATCAAGCAGGGCGAGCCAGGTCACGATGCCCGGACCCTGGAGCTCCGGCTCCGCTCGCAGCGCCAGGTCGAGGTAGAAGCGAAGGTGACGTTCGCGCACGACCGACCCCTCCGCAGCCTCGAGCAGGCGGTCGCGGGCGTACTGCCTGATCGTCTCGAGCAGCCGATAGCGGGTCGCCGCGCTCCGATCCACGACGACGAGCGATCTGCCGACGAGGCGGCCGAGAACCTCGAGCGTGTCGAGGGATGGATCGTCGCCGGTCATCGGCTCATCCGGCAGCCCGGTGACCGCCGCGGCCGCCTCGATCGTGCAGCCGCCCGTGAACACCGACAGGCGGCGCAGCAGCCGGCGCTCGTCATCGCCGAGCAGGTCCCAGCTCCAGTCGATCAGGGCCTGCAGCGTCTGCTGGCGCGGCAGCGCCGTCCGGCGTCCACCGGTGAGGAGCCGGAAGCGATCGCCGAGCCGTTGCGCAATCTCGTGGACTGACAGCAGCGGGACCCGCGCGGCGGCTAGCTCGATGGCCAGCGGGATGCCATCGAGGCGCCGGCAGATCTCGACCACCGCCGGCGCTTCGGCCGCGGTGAGCGAGAACGACGGGAGGGCAGCCGTGGCTCGATCCACGAACAGGCGCACCGCTTCGGCCGCGCGAGCTTCTCTGAGCCATCGCTCCGTAGCCTGCCCGTGCTCGTGCAGGCCGTGCGGCAAGGCCGGCAGCCCCAGCGAGGGGACCTGGAAGACACGCTCCCCCGCGATACCGAGCGCCTCCCGGCTGGTGGTGAGGATGGAGACGGTTGGCGCCGCGGCGAGGATACGCTCGGCCAAATCCGCGACGGCACCAATCAGGTGCTCGCAGTTATCGAGCAGGAGCAGGAGCTCCTTCGTGCGCAGGAAGTCGGTGAGCGTCTCGATGAGGGGTCGTCCGGAATCGTTGCGGATCCCCAGGCCGCGCGCGATGGCCAGCGTGACGGCCTCTGGATCGCTGAGCGGCGCCAGCTCCACCAGCCAGATGCCGTCAGGTTGCTCGGCCAGCATCTCGTTGGCCACCTGGATCATGAGCCGCGTCTTGCCCGTGCCGCCGGTGCCGATGACCGTCACCAGCCGATGCGCGCGCGCCAGCGCCTTGAGCTCGGCCAGCTCTGCCTCCCGCCCAACGAAGGAGGTGAGCTGCGCCGGCAGGTTGCTGCGTTGGTCGTCTGCGGACTGGAGCGCCGGGAAATCGGTGGCGAGGCCGTCGATCACGAGCTGGAAGATGCGCTCCGGCAGCGCAAGGTCCTTCAAACGGTGCTCTCCCAGGTCACGAACGGTGACGCCGGCAGGGAGCTCTCGACGGACGAGCGCGCGCGTCGTTTCCGACAGCAGCACCTGCCCGCCATGGCCGGCGGCGGCGATGCGCGCAGCGCGATGAACGTCGAAGCCGACGTAACTGTCGGCTCCGAGCGTCCCCTGCCCGGTGTGCAGGCCGATCCGCACGCGAACGACCACGTCACGCGGCCACGGACGGCTGGCGAGCGACCGCTGGGCGGCCACCGCCGCGGCCACGGCCTCGGAGGCGCTCTCGAAGACGACGAAGAACGAGTCTCCCTGGGTGGCAACCTCAACGCCCGATGCGAACGCCTGACGCAGGAGGAGCTGGTGCGTCTCAAGCACCTCTCGGTAGCTCGACCCGAGGGTTTGGACCAGCCTGGTCGATCCCTCGATGTCGGTGAACAGGAAGGTGACGGTCCCCTGCGGCAGGGTGGCCATTCGATCTCCAAGAGTTCGTGGGCCCAGGGCGGTCGACGCCTCCCCGAGCGGCCTGATCATACGCACCGGCCCAAGGGTCGGTCACCACCAGGCCAAGGCCGAAGGGCCAAGACCTCCCGACGCATGGACGGCATCAGAGTCCTCGGCGAAGAGCTGACTGACCTGGCTCGCCAGCTGACCGACGTTGTGGCTCGAGCGACGACCGGCGCCGCGTCGGGGCGCCCTGCACCTGCGACCTTGCGTAGACTCGTCCGACCGATGTTCTACACGCACGGCTGGGTCCACGTGATTGCCGGCTGCATGTTCTGCGGCAAGACCGACGAGATGCTCCGCCTGCTGCGGCGCTTCTCGATTGCCGGCCGCCGGGTCGTGCTGGTCAAGCCACGGCTCGACACGCGGACCGACCGGGTGACGGTCGTCTCGCGTTCAGGCGCGCAGCATCACGCCATCACCGTCGACGATTCCACCGAGATCGAGGATGCGATCGGCGAGGCCGATATCGTGGCCGTCGAGGAGGCCCAGTTCTTCGACGAGCGCCTGCCCGAAGTAGTCGAACGGCTCGCCCAGCTGGGCAAGCAGGTGGTCGTCACCGGCCTCGACCGCGACTTCCGCGGGGTGCCGTTCGGCACCATGCCGCGCCTGCTGGCGCTCGCCGACCAGGTCACCAAGCTGACCGCCATCTGCATGGTGTGCGGCGAGCCGGCCACGCGAACACAGCGGCTGATCGGCGGGGTTCCGGCCGGCGCAGATTCGCCGCTCATCGTGATCGGGGGGATGGGTGACGAGACCTACGAAGCGCGCTGCCGCCTCCATCACGAGGTCCCCGGTCTCGGCGAATGACGTCACCCTAGCCCGGTCGCATGTCGGCGGGACGGCTCGCTGTGATGGGCCTTGGCGGAGGGGGTGGGATTCGAACCCACGGTGGGTTGCCCCACGTCGGTTTTCAAGACCGATGCATTCGTCCGCTCTGCCACCCCTCCGGCGCCGTGATTCTCGCACGAATCGGCTGGTCGGCCGCCACGCGCATCGGCGCGCGAGCCGGCATTCTTGGGAGGTGACCGGCGCCGTTACGGACCGATGCGCTCGCTGCCGCCGAAGTACGGGCGCAGCACGTCGGGGATGAGGATGCTGCCGTCCCCCTGCTGATAGGTCTCGAGGATGGCCGCCACGGTGCGCGGCAGCGCCAGGCCTGACCCGTTGAGGGTGTGCAGGAGGTCCGGCCTGCCACCCTTCTCGGGTCGATATCGGATGGCCATGCGCCGGGCCTGATAGTCGCGGAAGTTGCTCACACTGCTGACCTCGAGCCAGCGCTCGACGCCGGGAGCCCATACCTCAAGATCGTATTTCTTGGCATTCACGAAGCCGAGGTCGCGAGTCGCCATGAGGACGACCCGATAGGCCAACCCGAGGCGGCGCAGGAGTCCCTCCGCGCGCTCGGTCATCAGCTCGAGTTCACCTTCCGAATCGGCGGGCCGCACGAAGCTGACCATCTCGACCTTGTCGAATTGGTGGACCCGCAGGATGCCACGCGTGTCGCGGCCGGCAGCGCCGGCCTCGCGCCGAAACGATGCCGAGTAGGCGGCATAGCGTATCGGGAGCGCATCGGCCTCGATGATCTCGTCGCGGTGGAGGTTGGTGACCGGGACCTCGGCGGTGGGGATGAGGTAGAGGCCGTCGCGGGTGGCGACGTACATCTGGTCCTCCTTGTCCGGGATCTGGCCCGTGCCGCGCGCCGAGTCGGCGTTGACGAGCACAGGCGGCCAGACCTCGGTCATGCCGTTCTCGCGCGTATGGACATCGAGGAACCAGCTGATCAGTGCGCGCTGCAGGTTCGACCCGGCGCCGAGGTACACCGGCCAGCCGGAGCCGGTGATCTTCGCCCCCCGCGCGTTGTCGATCAGGCCGAGCCGCTCGGCGATCTCCCAGTGCGGGCGCCGATCCTCGCGCGGCAACGGCTCGCGCCAGGTGCGGACGACCACGTTCGCCTCCTCGCCGCCGACCGGGACGTCAGGGTCGGCCGGGTTCGGGATACGCAGCATGGCCTCGTCCAGATCGGCCTGAACCGTCGCCAGCTCGGCGTCGATGGCCGTGATTCGCTCGGCCACGCGATTGGAGGCCGCCTTGAGGCCGGCAACGTCGGCACCGGCTGGATCAGCGCCGGCGCGAATCGCCTTGCCGATGCGCCTGCTGGCGTCGTTGCGTTCCGCCTTGAGCGCATCCCCCTCGGCGAGCAGGTCCCGGCGGCGCGTATCCAGTTCGATGGCACGGTCGACGATGGTCGGATCCTCGCCCTTGTCGGCTGTCGCCCCGCGCAGCCTGTCCGGCTCGTCGCGGAGCCGCTGCACACCGACGCTCATGCGGTGACCTGCGGCGCGGCTGCCTCGCGCAGGCGATCGATCACGAAGGACCGGTCCAGCGCCGCCAGCAGCCAGCCCGCTCGTGGGCCCGACGGACGCCCGAGGAAGGCGAGATAGAGCGCCGCGAACGCGCGGCCGGCGGGCAGGCCCTGCCCGGCGGCGGTGGCGAAGATCGCCGCCTGGGCCGTCTCGCCGTCCCAGGCCCCCGCCTCGAGTGCCGGAGCAAGGCGCGCCAGGAAGGCGCGCTGCGCATCGTCGAGATCGACGGCCGCGGGTGGGAGCGCGTCACGCTGCACCGCCAGCCGGGCCCGCTCGGGGGCATACGCCTCCAGCCAGGCACCGGCGGCCGCTCGTCGCTCCTCGACCACCGCATGCTCGCGGTCGGTCAACGGCGCCCCCTTCTCGGCGGTGATCCGCTCCAGCAAATCGACCCCGGGAATCTGCTCGAGCAGTGCAAGGTGGCTGAAGGCCGGTCGATAGGCGCCAGCCTCAACGGCGACATCGGCATCGGGCTCGACCAGGGTGTAGGTGAAGACTCGCTCGTGGTCCGCGGGCAGCTCGCCGCGCACCTCCCGCCCAGCGGTGGCGGCCGCCAGGCGGTCCGACTCATCGAACAGGCGTGGGATGGCATCGGTCCCGTCGGGGTCGAACTCGATGGCCGTGTTCGGCTTGGGCCGCAGGAAGAGGAGGCGCAGCTGCTCGGGTGGGATGACGTCGGCGATCTGGGTCGCCGACGCGCCCAGCCCCTTCGAGGTCGACATCTTCCTGCCGCCGATGTTCAGGAACTCGTAGGGGACGTTCAACGGGGGCTCGTTGCCGAACACCTCGCGCGCGATCGCGTCGGATCGGTCCCGCGAGCCGCCCCTGGTGGACAGGTCCTTGCCGGCCGGCTCGATCGTGACGCCGAAGAGATCCCATTTGGCCGCCCAGTCGACGTTGTACGGCAGCTTGGCGCGACCGCCGAAGGGCGAGATCTCGCCGTGATGGCCGCAGCCCTTGGCCCACTCGCGCAGGTCGGGGCGGCACTCGTAGGAAACACGCTCGCCGTCCCAGCCGGTGACGATCGTGGTGCCGATGCGCCCGCAGTTGTCGCAGACGGCCATGAGCGGGTGCCATTCGTCGGGATGGTTGACGTTCGCGACGCGGCGATAGATGTCGCGGATGGTCGCCGCCGCGTCGAGCGCGATGCGGATGTATCGGTCCATGGCACCCGAGCCGTAGACCTCGCTCATCCAGTAGTAGGTGTCCGGCCGGATGCCGAGCCCGCCGAAGGTGTCGATGAAGATCCCGGCGAAGTGGCGAGCGTACGACGGGTGGCAGTCGCCGGCCGGATCCGGCACATGCGAGAGCGGCACGCCCATGAAGCGCTCGATGGCGTCCGGGGTGAGGAGCGCCTGGGCGTCCATCGGGTCGAGGTCGTCGATGCCGTAGCGCAGCTCGACCGGCACGCCCGCACTGCGCAGCGCCCGGGCGATGGTGTCGACCACCACCGGGCCGCGCAGGCTGCCGACGTGGACCGTGCCGGAGGGGGTCTTCGAATCGTTGACGACCTGCGGGCCGACTGACGACGCGGCGAGCTCGTCAGCCCAGAACACTGCCGGCTCCTAGCCGATACGGACGAGCGTGTACTCGATCGGTCCGGACGGCGCCTGGACCACGATCTTTTCGCCCTTCTTCCGGCCCATCAGGGCGGTGCCGACCGGCGACTCGTTACTGATGCGGCCGTCGCGCGGGGCTGCCTCCGCGGAGCCCACGATGGTGAAGGTCTCCTCCCCATCGGCGCCCTTGATGACGACCTTGGAGCCGATGCCGACGCTGTCGCCGTTGCTCTTCTCGATGACCGCCGCGTTGCGCAGCTGGAGCTCGAGCGTCGCGATGCGGCCCTCCAGGAACGACTGCTCCTGCTTGGCGTCCTCGTACTCCGCGTTCTCGGAGAGATCGCCGTCGAGCTTGGCCTCGTGGATGCGCGCGGCGACGCGAGGCCGATCGACGGTCACGAGCTCGTGCAGCTCGGCCTTGAGCTTCTCGAGCCCTTCGGCGGTGAGGTAGACAGGCTTTGAGTTCATTGAAGCCCCCTCGTCCTCCTGCGGATCCTCGCATGAGACTCGCCTTCTCGTGGGTTCGACGAGGCGAGGATTCCGCTGCTCCGATAACAAAAAACGCTCCAGGCCCCGCCTGATGTGGCGGCGTCTCCTGAAGCTGGCCGTACCCGATGGGCCAGGGAGCCCCCGGCCGTGCCGGTGGCCGCCAGATTGTAGGCGGGCCCGAACGTGAAGTCAAAGTCCTCGCAGCGCATTGGTCCGGCGGCGGATCGCTCGAACTTCGCCCGGATGGCCGCGGCGGCGACGCCTGTTCAACGCATCGGTTGGATCCGGCGCCCGACGCGGGCTGGATTGGCTCACCAGGCGTCAGCTCCGTTCACCTATCGGTCGGATGAGGTCCGCCGCGGCGTCCCCGGCGCCGTAGCGGCGCTACGTCGAAGGATCAGCGGCCGACGAGCACCAGCGTCACGATGACAACCGCGAAGCCGATGCGGTACAGGCTGAAGACGGTCACCGAGCGACGCCGCAGCCAGGCCAACAGGAACCCGATGGCCACGAGCCCTGACAGCGCGGCCACCGCGAAGCCGACAGCGATCGCCAGCCACTCGGTGCCGGTGTGGGCCTCGGTGAGGAGGCGCCGCGAGCCGTAGAGGCCGGCGCCGAAGGTGATCGGCGTGGCCAGCAGGAAGCTGAAGCGTGCCGCCGCTTCCCGAGTCAGACCGAATGCGAGTCCGGCCGTGATCGTGGCGCCCGAGCGGCTGATGCCGGGAAACAGCGCCAGCGCCTGGCTGAAGCCGATGGTCAGCGCGGTCCCGGTCGTCAGGTCGGCCAGCTCGCGCCGGCGGCTGCCCAGGCGATCGGCCAGCCAGAGACCGATGGCGCCGATGACCAGGAAGGCCGCGATGGCCAGCCGCGCGCCGTCGTCGTCGCCGTGGAAGGCGTCCTCGATGAACCCCTCCGCCGCGAAACCGATGATCGCCGCCGGAATCGTCGCCAGCACCAGGAGCCAGGCGATGCGCCGATCCGGATCGGCGCCGATGCGTCGCTCGCGGACGCTCGCCACCGCCGCCCCGAGGTAGCGCAGCCAGTCACGAGCGAAGTACACGAGCAGCGCGACGAGCGTGCCGAGGTGGAGGAAGACGTCGAAGGCCAGGGAGCCGACCAGGCCGTCCGACTCCCATCCGGCGATCCAGGGCGCCAGCTCCAGGTGCGCGGACGAGCTGATCGGGATGAACTCCGTCAGCCCTTGGAGGAGCCCGGCGAGCGCGGCCTGGATGACGACGTCCAAGTGGGCCTTACCGAATGAACAGCGGCGCGAGTACCAGGGTGATCGTCGCCAGCAGCTTCACCAGCACGTGCAAGGAGGGACCGGCCGTGTCCTTGAATGGGTCGCCGACCGTGTCCCCGACGACGGCTGCAGCATGGGCCTCGGATCCCTTGCCGAGCACGTTGCCATCGGCATCCTTCAGCTCGCCGGACTCGATGTACTTCTTGGCGTTGTCCCACGCGCCGCCGCCGTTGTTCAGGACGGTGGCCAGGAGGACGCCGGCGATGGTTCCCACCATCAGCATGCCGGCCACGGCCTCGTGGCCGAGGAGCAGGCCGACGATGATCGGCGTGGCGACCGCCACCGTGCCCGGCAGGATCATCTGCCGCAGCGCGGCGCGCGTGGTGATGTCCACCACCCGGGCGTAGTCCGGTCGCTGGGTGTAATCCATGATTCCGGGCATCTCCCGGAACTGCCGCCGCACCTCGACGATGATCGCCTGCGCGGCTGTGCCGACCGCGCGGATGGCGAGGCTGCTGAAGAAGTAGACAAGCATCGCCCCGATGAGCGCCGCGATGAACACGTTCACGTTGGCCAGGTCGACCGACTCGAGCAGCGTCCCCGCCTCCCGCAGGCCGGCGTCGATCTGCCGCTGCAGGATCAGGTTCACCTTGTCGATGTAGGCGCTGAACAGAAGGAAGGCGGCCAGCGAGGCCGACGCGATCGCATACCCCTTCGTCAGAGCTTTCGTGGTGTTGCCCACGGCGTCGAGGCGGTCGGTGATCTCGCGGGCCTTCTCCTCGGCATGGCTGAACTGGGCGATGCCGCCGGCGTTGTCGGTGATCGGCCCGAACGTGTCCATGGCCAGGATGAACGCGGTCGTCATCAGCATGCCCATCGTTGCCACGGCGGTCCCGAAGATGCCGCCGACGTTGTCGCCGCCCTCGTTGATGAGGCCCGCCTGGCTGCCCAGGAAGAAGCTGGCGAAGAGGGCGATGCTGATGGTGATCGCCGTCACCGCCGTCGTCTCGAAGCCGACCGCCGTGCCGCTGATGATGTTCGTCGCCGGGCCCGTCTTACTTGCCTCGGCAATCTCGCGCACCGGGCGGAACGTGCCAGCGGTGTAGTACTGGGTGATGTAGACGAAGGCGACGCTCGTCGCCAGGCCGACCACACCCGCCAGGAACATCCAGATCCATGCAGGGATGCCGTTTTCCGGCAGGTCGGTGCCGGTGCTCATCATGACGTAGGTCGTCAGCGCCAATCCGCCGACCGACAGGATCGTCGTCGCCCAGTAGCCGCGGTTGAGCATGTTCATCGGGTTCTCGGTCTCGCTGCCACGGACGAAGAACATGGCAACGATCGTCGCGAGGAGGCCGAAGCCGCGCACGACCAGCGGGAAGAAGATCCATGCCTCCGGGTTCGGCCAGCCGAGATCGGTGGCGATCCGCCACACTGCGACGCCGAGGATCATGGCGCCGATGTTCTCGGCGGCTGTCGATTCGAAGAGGTCTGCGCCACGACCGGCGCAGTCACCGACGTTATCGCCGACCAGGTCGGCCACGACGGCTGCGTTGCGAGGATCGTCCTCCGGGATGCCGGCCTCCACCTTGCCGACGAGGTCGGCGCCCACATCGGCCGCCTTGGTGTAGATGCCGCCGCCGAGCTGGGCGAACAGGGCCACGAACGATGCGCCGAAGCCGAAGCCGACGATGAGGAATGGTGCCTCCTCAGGATTCGTGAAGCCACCGAAGGCGAGGAAGATGCCATACACGCCAAGCAGGCTGAGCGCCACGACCAGGAAGCCGGAGACGGCGCCGCCGCGCATCGCCACCTGCACGGCACGCACGAGACTGTGCTGTGCGGCCGCGGCCGTCCGCAGATTCGACTTCACGCTGATGTACATGCCGATGATGCCGGAGGCCATCGAGCACGCCGCACCGACCAGGAAGGCGATGGCCGTCCGCCAGCCAAGGTCGAATCCGAAGTACTGGGTATCGGCTACCTCGCGCCCTTCAACGACGCTGATGACGATGCCGATGACGACCGCGCCGCCGATGGCCAGCAGGCCGATCGTCCGATACTGGCGGCGAATGAAGGCGACTGCGCCCTCGAAGATCGTCCCGGCGATGTCCTGCATGGCCGGGGTGCCGATATCGGAACGCAGAACGTCCCAGGCAAGGTAGAGGGCGAAGGCGATCGCGGCCACGCCGGCGATCGGGATCACCCACAGGATGGGCTGGAGCTCCATTGATCCTCCCAGTGCGGCCGGCGCCCACGGTCAGTGAGGGCGAGGTCGGCCGGGGTTTACGCACACGAAACGCCGGCGGGGAGGAACAGCGGTCACGTGTCCCGCCAGCGATGGCGGGCGGATTCTAGCACGGTCGGCGCGCGGCGGCGGCTCACGGCAGCCAGCGCGGTGCCCACCCGTCGTTGGCCATCACTTCACGCCGCAGGCCGCCCAGCTCGACGCGCTCGATCCGTCCCTCCCGGGTGTCGTCGCCGGCATCCGGTTCGAGCACGACGACCACTATGGCGTCCTCGCCCGGAGCGAAGGCCACGCCGCCGATGCGCACCTCCGCCAGCCCTCGAGGCACGCTCCCACGCTCGCTGACGGCGTCACTGATGCGCAGCGATCCGTCGCGGCCGAGGTGCGCAATCCGTCCATCCGGCGCAACCGCCGTGACGGCGATTCCCGCGCCGAAGGCGGCCTCCTCCACCGACGAGCCCGAGCGCTCCAGTGTCGCGACCTCGACCCCCACACCCGGCTCGAGGGGACCCACCGGCGCCTCGAGGGCGCGCACGTCGCGCGTGCGTTCCGTCGCGCGCCCCGTCAGCAGGATGGCCGAGGAGTCCGGCAGCCAGATCGGTGGCGCCATGGCGAGATACGCGACGCGGGTCACCTCCTCGCCCGATTCGTCCACGATCCCGACCGAGCCGGCGGGGTCGATGAAGGCGAGTGCCTCGCCGTCCGGGGAGTAGCGCGGCGCCCGCGCCCAGCTCGTGTCGACCTCCCCGTCCGGCGATCCATCGGGACCGGGCGATGCGGTCGTGGTCGGCGGCAGCTCGACCGGCGTCGCGCCGTCGCCAGGAATCTGCCGCTCCCAGATTCCCAGCCCGCGGCCGCTCGCGGCATCCGAGCGCGCGAAGGCCAGGCGCTGGCCGTTCGGGGCATAGGCCGGGTCGAACTCCAGGTGTGCCTCATCGGTCAGGACGCGGCGATCCGTGCCGTCGGCGTTGACGAGCACCAGGCGCCGGCCGTCCCCGACGACGAAGGAACTGCCGTCGGGCGCCACCGCATAGTCGAGGATCGGCGTCAGCTCCGTGGACAGCTGGTGCGCGGCGGTGCCGTCCGCGTTCATCGCCCACAGGTTCGGGATGCCGGCGCGCTTCGACAGGAAGACAACCTGGTTCGACAGCGTCGGCTGCGGCGCGCCGGTGGTGAAGGTCCAGCTGATCTGCTCCGCCAGCCCTCCGCCGGCGAGGCCGGTGATGCCCGGCGCCAGGCCGACGGTGAAGGTGGTGTTGGCCGGCAGCGGGCCCGACGGCGTGAAGCGCAGCACGCGCCCGTCCTCCGGCTCGGCGGGCTGGTTGCCGAGCTCGTCCACGAGCTCGGTGGATCCGGCCACCGCCGGCGTGATGGTGAGCAGGTCGCCTGAGACGGTCTCAGGGTCAATGGGCCGGTCGAAGAAGAGGGCGATCGACGAGGTCGGCGCGATGCCATCGGATCCATCGGTCGGCACGAGTTGCGATAGGTCCAGGCCCGGCTCGATCGTCCTGAAGCCAATCCTGACCTGCTCGCCGAGCGCGACGCCGGAGGTGTCGAAGGCGTCCTCCCCGATCTCCACGCGGTACTCGGTCTCCGGCGCCAGCGGCTGGGTGGGCACGATCTCGAGAAGCTGGCCGCTCCAGCGCAGGCTATGGTCGAAGGCGGGAAGCAGGCGCAGTGCGGCTTCCACGGACGCGGTGTCCATGAGCGTCGAGAAGCGCACCTGGATCGGCGCTGTGAGGCCGACGTCGCCGGCTCCATCCGCCGGCTCGGTCTCGACCACCTGTGGGGGACCGGTGGTCTCGAAGTTGAACGCGGCAGGTGCCTGGGTCATGCGATTGCCGGCGAGGTCCTCGATGCCGGTACCGACCGACACGGTATATCCCGTTGCCAGCTCGAGCGGAGCATCTGGCGTGAAGATCATCACGCTGCCACTCCAGCTGATGGCGCCCTCGACCGCCGGCTCGACCGAGAGGGCGTCGGCCGCCGTCTCGGCGTCGACGGGCTCGGTGAAGGTGATCTCCAGGCTGGTCGTCGGCAGGCCGCGGGCCGGGTCGTCGGGCAGCGGCTGGGTCAGCGCGATCCCGAGCACGCTCGGGGGCCGGCCGTCGACGGTGCTCGCCACGTACAGGATGCCGCCGAGCAGCAGGCCCCCGATCCCGATGACTGCCAGGCTGCGCAGGACGACGGCGCGCATTGGCGCTGCGACCCCGATGCGATCAGCGATGCCGCAATCGCGCGGGCAGGATCTGGAGCTCGTCCCGATACTTCGCGACCGTGCGCCGAGCCAGCGCGATCCCCTCCTCCGCCAGCGCGTCGGCGATCTCCTGGTCGGAGTAGGGGTGCTGCGTGTCCTCCGCCTCGATCATCCGCTTGATCTGGTCCTTGATGCCGAGCGACGCGGTGAAGAAGTGGCTGAACGGCACCACTTCGCCCCTCGGCAGCATCACGTACTTCTCGGCGGTGGCCCGGCTGACGGTGGACTCGTGCATTCCGATCAGCTCGCCCACCTCGGCGCGGGTCAGCGGAACGAGGTGCTGGACGCCGTGGAGGAGGTAGTCGCGCTGGCGATCGACGAGGCACTCCGCGATGCGCTGGATCGTGGCTCGCCGGCGATTGATGTTGTCGATGAAAAACTTCGCGCGCCCGACGTACTGGCGGACGTGCTGCTTCTCGTCCTCGGTCGTCTCGGCGCTGCGCAGCTTCGAGGAGAGGCTCGAATAGATGGGCGCCACCCGCAGGCTGAAGCGGCGGGACTCGACCACCTCGACCCCCAGCTCGCCGTCGATCTCCCGGATGAGGACGTCCGGCCGGATGATCGGCCGCGAGGCATCGGCGCTGATGGCGGCCGTGAAGGCCGCAGTCGGATACGGGTTCAGGTTGCCCTTGACGAATTCCCAGACGGCCACGACCTCGCGCTGGGTGGTGCCGACGGCGGCCGCCACCTCACGGAAGCGGCGCTCGCCGATGTCGGCGAGGTGGTCGCCGATGACCCGTTCGGCATGGCCGGGAACCTCGACGTCCCCCTGCTCGCGCAGGTACTCGATTTGGGCCAGCAGCGACTCGGTGATCGATCGGGACCCGATGCCGATCGGCTCCAGGCCCTTCATGGCGGCCAGCACCTGCCCGACGTCGTCGACCGACACGCCGGTGGCGAGGGCCACCTCCGCATCGGTCTCCGTCAGGAATCCATTCGAGTCGAGTGCACCGATGACGTGGTCGGCGACCGGGTGCAGACGCGACGGCAGCAGGGCGTGCAGGTTCCAGGTCAGGTGGTCCTCGAGGGTGAAGTCCGCCTCCGCACGGGCGATCGGGTCGAACTCATCGTCCTCGTCGCGCAGCCGGGTGGCCCCGTCGCCGGGAAGATCGTCGGTGCTGAGCCGGCTCTCGTCGCCGTCCGCCTCGCCCTTGCGCGGCATGCACTCGGTGCAGTAATTGCCGGCCACCTGGCGGCCGCAGATGGGGCAGGTGGGAAGCTCCTCCATCTCGAGCGCCGGGTTCTCGTCCAGCTCCTGGGCGATCGCCTCCTGCAGCTCGACCGAGCTCATCTGCAGGATGTAGTTGGCCGCGATCTGCTTCGGGGTGACCTTGGCCTGCAGGACCGGCTGAAGCTGCTGACTGAGCTCGATCGACATGAATCCTCGCGAGCGTGCATGGTGTGCCTGGGAACCATCGATTATAGGGATGGTACGCCGATGCGCCCGGCAGCCGACCGAACGGCCGCTCG
The DNA here is from genome assembly GCA_030862645.1 of Chloroflexota bacterium. Classification (GTDB taxonomy): domain Bacteria; phylum Chloroflexota; class Limnocylindria; order QHBO01; family QHBO01; genus JACDBZ01. Next base: position 30,115 of record JALZDF010000143.1, on the reverse strand, counting down.
GCCTGCCGCGCCGGAGCCGCAACGCACGGAGCGTGCCAGCTCGATCAGGCGGCGGGCACGTTGAAGCGTCGTACGACCGCCGCGCCGTTGCCGAACGTGAGGAGGTTGTAGCTGCCCGGATCCTGCATCAGCCGATTCCGGTACTCCCGCATCGGCCAGCCGAGCAGGCCGCAGAGCCGGAGACGATTGACGTGGTTGTGCGCGACCGCCACGGCACACCGGGCGCGGTCGTCGGCGAGCCACCCCTCGATCGGTGCCAGCGCGGCGACGGCGCGCTCGGCCACGTCGCTGCCGCTCTCACCGTCGGGACACCGCGTCCTGAACGGGTCGGCTTCCCACGCGGCGCGCAGCTCGGGGTCGCGCGCACGGCACTCGTCCGCGCTGAGGCCGTCCCAGGCTCCGTAATCGATCTCGATCAGCCCGGGCGCAATCTCGATGTTGTCCGCATCGACGCCGAGCCCGGCCGCGATGCCGGCCGCCGTCTGGCGGCAGCGCAGCGCCGGGCTGCTGATGATCCGCATCTCGTCGTGGGGCAGCTCGCGCAGCTCGGCGGCGAGCGTCGCGCCGAGCCGAGCGGCGAGGTCGAGGCCGGCCTGGTTGAGTGGCAGGTCGCTGCGCTGGCCCAGGTTGCGCCCGGCCTCCGAGGCGGCCGTGGTCGCGTGGCGGACGAGAACGAGGCTACCCATCAGGTAACCGAGTCTAGCCGCTCCCGTGCGCTATCCTGTCCCCCGCCGCCCATCTCGCAGCCAGGCCCGATGACCTACCTCCCCGCTGACACCGATCCCAACGGCGCGCCCGCGAGCAGCGAGCGCGCCGGTTCGCGCCGTGCCCTCGGATGCGCCTTCGAGATCGTCGAGACGCTGGTGCTGACGCTGCTCATCTACCTCGTGATCCACAACTTCGTGGCGCAGCCGTTCGAGGTCCAGCAGAGCTCGATGTCGCCGACCATCGTCAACGGCGAGTACATCCTCATCGACAAGCTGACGCCGCGATTCAACGGCTATGAGTACGGCGACGTGGTGGTCTTCAACCCGCCCTCCGGATCGACCCTCGACGCACAGGGCATCCCGTTCATCAAGCGCATCATCGGCATGCCGGGCGACACCATCGGCCTCGAGAACGGCCGGGTCTTCGTCACCCGGGCGGGCGCCAGCCCGGTGCGGATCGAGGAGCCCTACGTGGTGACCGATGGCGACGGCTCGACCGCCCCCACCCTCTGCACGCGCGACGACTGCCCGCAGACCTGGATCGTCGGCGACGACGAGTACTTCGTGATGGGCGATAACCGGCCCTCGAGCCAGGACTCTCGCGTCTTCGGCCCGATCGAGAAGGAAACGATTCTCGGGCGCGCCTGGGTCCGATACTTCCCGCTGGAGCGGATCGGGCTCATCGAGCGGCCCCCCTACCCCGCGCTCGGCACCGCGATCGACGAGCGCTGAGCGCCGGCTACGCCCGGGCAGGCTCCTCGGCGACGATCCAGGCGTCGACCTCGCGCGAGTAATCGACGAGCGCATCGGAGCCGAACCAGAGTGCCAGCTCGGCCTCGGCCGTCTCGGGGGCATCGGAGGCGTGGATCAGGTTGCGCAGGCCGCTGACGCCGAGGTCGCCGCGGATGGTCCCCGGCTCCGCCTCGTTCGGCATCGTCTTGCCGACCATCCTGCGCACCACGGCGATGGCATCCGGCCCCTCGAGCGCGAAGGCGGCCACCGGGCCCGAGGTGATGAACTCGACCAGCCCCTCATAGAAGTGCTTGCCCGCATGGACCGCGTAGTGCTCCTCGGCCATCGAGCGCGGCACGACCAGCAGCCGCAGCCCGACCACCTTCAGGCCTTTCCGCTCGAATCGGCCGATGATCTCGCCGATGAGTCCGCGCTGGACGGCATCCGGCTTGGCAAGGACGAGGGTGCGCTCCATGGTGCTCCTGCTGCTGATGGACCGGTGCGCCACGCGCACGGCGGGCGCCGAAGGACGAGGCTGGATCAGCTCCGGCGATCGGCGGCGCGGTCGTAGGCCCGGTCCGCCTCGACACGGCGCCCCGCGGCGCGGAGCAGGTCGCCGTAGAGTAGCAGACGCTCCGCTGCCGGCTGCCCGCCCAGGGTGGGCTCCAGGATTGCCACGCCGTCGGCGGCAAGCATCGGATCCAGCCGGACGGCGATCGACATCTCGCCGTCGCCGCGCCGTATCTCGCCCGCCACGTACGCGACCCGCGCCTCCTCGAGCCTTCCGCGCGCCGCGGCCGCCCGCGCGTCGCCCTCGACGGCATCGGCCTCCGGGGGCTCCTCTGCCGACGCCGGTGCCCAGGGCGGTCGCGATGGACGCTGCGGCTCGGGTCGCAGGTCGGCCGGCAGGGGCCACGACAGGCGGCCCGACACGCCGGCGCGCAGCTCATCTGCCTGGTCGACGCCGATGGCAGTGATGACCCGCTCCAGCGCACCGGCCGCGCGATCGGGTTCACCAGCCGCGGCCAGGGCCTCGGCCTCGATGAGCGTCACGATCGGCAGCCGCCGCTGCGGACCGCTCGGACGCATCGAGTCGAGGGCCGCCCGCGCGGAATGGATCCTTCCCTGCCGCCACAGCGACTCGGCTAGCAGGGCGCGAAGCGCGTCGAGCTCGTCATCGGCGCCGCCGCCCTCCGCCTCCCGGTAGGCGATTCGGTGCCGGAGGGTGCCCTCCGCCAGGGCCGGCTGGCCGGCATCGAGCTGCGCGCGCGCCAGGGTGAGCTCGTCCGGCAACAGGTCGATCACGTGCTCTTCGGGAGTCGCGTCATCTTCGTCGCTCATGCGCGCAATGCTCGCTCGAAACGAGTCCGCGAGCGGAACGGGCCGAGGACGGCCAGGCGAGCGTTGCCCGGAGCGAGGTAGCGCTGCGCCACGCGCAGCAGATCGTCGAGGGTGACCGCGTCGAGCCGCTCGACGACCTCGTCGACGGTCAGAATGCGAGGAAGGAGCGCCTCCCCGGTCCCGATCCAGCCGGCCACCGCGCCCGAGTCCTCCATGCGCAGCTCAAGACGTCCGCGAGTGTAGGCACGGGCCCGCCCCAGCTCTGCGTCGGAGACGCGATCGGTGGAGATGCGGTCGAGCTGCTCGACGATGGCCGCGACCACGCGCTCGGCGTCCTCTGGGTCGAAGCCGGCGTGGACGCCGAAGCTGCCGACATCGGCGTATGAGGCGCTGAAGGTGGAGACGTCATAGACCAGGGATCGGCGCTCGCGCAGGTCCAGGAAGAGCCGGCTGCCCATGCCGTCGCCGAGGATGGCGCCGAGCAGGTCGAGCGCCCAGCGATCCGGATCGTCCCGCGCCACGCCGGGCATGCCGAGGCACAAATTGCCCTGGCTCAGCCGCCGATACGAGACGCGCAACGAGCCGGGCGGCGACGGCACCGGGACCGAAGTGTCGAGCTGCGCGGCGCCGGCATCGGCGATGCCGTCGTCCGGTCCGTCAGCCCGCCAGCCAGCGCTGGCCCGCACGATCTCGTCATGATCGATGGCACCCGCCACGGCGAGCACCATCCCGCGCGGCCGATACGTCCCGCGCCAGTGACCGACAACAGCGCGGTGCGTCGCGCGGCGCACCGACCCGATAGTGCCCGCAATCTCGCGGCCCAGTGGGTGGCCAGAGAACAGCATCTCGTCGAACAGGGTAAAGACGTGATCGGAGGGCGAGTCGACGTACATGCGGATCTCGTCGACGATGACGGGCTTCTCGGCGCTGAGGTCGCCACGGCGAAGGAGCGGTCGGAGCGCCAGCTCGCTGACAGCGTCCAGTGCCACGCCCACATGCTCCGCCGGCACCTTCGCGCTGTAGGCGGTCAGCTCGCGGTCGGTGCTGGCGTTGACGCTGCCGCCGATGCCTTCGACCCGCTGGGACAGCGACCCTGCCTCCGGGTGCGCACGGGTGCCCTTGAAGACGAGATGCTCGAGGAAGTGGCTCAGGCCGGCATGTTCCTCATCCTCGTGGCGGGAGCCGACCGGGATGAGGAGCACGACGCTGGCCGATCTCGCGCCCGGCAGCGCCTGGGTGACCACCCGGAGGCCGCTGCGCTGGACGGTCCGCTCGTGCTGAACCACGGCGCGCAGCCGTGTGGGTGCCGCGGACGCGGTCACGCCCCGTCCTCGTCCTCGTCGGTGCGCTCGCCGTCGGCCGCCTCGGTGTCGGCCGACATGAGGAGTTCCATCTGGATGAAGCGCAGGTCGCGCGCGAGCTCGTCGGCATTGCGCGGCAGTGGACGCCCGTTCGTGGCGGGCGCGTCGCTCTCGCTCAGCTCCGCAAGCCGCTGGGCGCCGCTGGCCGCGAACTCGAGCACGACCCTCTCGTTCCCGATCACGAGCGTGTACACGAGCAGCTGCTCGCTGGTCGTGTCGAACTGCAGGTAGTCGAACGAGTCCAGGTTGAGGCAGATTGCCAGCGGCGTGAAATAGGAGGCGATGTCGGGGTGGTCGACAACGATCCGTTCCACCCAGCCGGTACCGGTCGACTCGACCCGCGAGCCGCGATGGTAGGTATAGCTGACCGTCTGCTTGAGCAGCGGCCTGAGGATGTTGTAGATGTCGCTCTTGGCGGTGACGACGCCTGTGTTGATGTAGAGCTTGGCACGCGCCTCGGACATCAGGTCCATCGAATGCGGATCGTCGGCGAGTCTAGCACCGGCTCCGGCCGCGGACGGTTTCCGCACGACCGGCTGCTACGATATCGCGCGTGAAGCTGCTGGCGGCCGACATCGGCAACACGAACGTCACCATCGGCCTCTTCGAGGACGACCGGTTGGCGCAATCCTGGCGCGCCATCAGCCGCGCCAACGCGACCTCGGATGAGGTGGCCGCCATGCTCAGCGGGCTCCTCGCCCTCGACGGGCACCGCCTCGACGAGCTCGACGCCGTCGCCCTGGCCAGCGTGGTGCCGCCGCTCAGCGAGACCTGGGAGCGGCTGGTCACCGAGCGGATCGGCGTCCAGCCGACGTTCGTGGATGCCGCCTCGCTCGAGGGCATTTTGGCCATCCGCATCGACCGGCCGGCGGAGGCCGGCGCCGACCGTCTGGCCAACGCCCTGGCCGCGCGCGTCGAGTTCGGAGGGCCGGCCATCGTGATCGACCTCGGCACCTCCACCAACTTCGATCTCGTCGACGCCGACGGGGCGTACATCGGTGGCGCCATCGCGCCCGGCATGGGGCTCAGTCTGGAGGCGCTGGTCGGGCGCGCGAGCAAGCTCCCGCGTATTGAGCTGCGCCGCCCGCCGTCGGCGATCGGCGCGAACACCGTGCACGCCATGCAGTCGGGTGCGGTGCTCGGCTACATCGGCCTGGTGAGCGGCCTGCTGACCGCGCTGCGCGGCGAGCTGGTCGAGCGCTCGCCGGCCGGCAGCCGCGTGACGGTGGTCGCCACCGGCGGCCACACGTACCAGCCGTGGCTGCGCGAGGTGCCCGGCATCGACGTTGTCGAGCCGGACCTCACCCTGCGCGGCGTCCGGTACGCCTGGCAGGCCGCTCGCGACCTTGAACGGGCAGCGGTCCCCTCCCCGGGCTCCGAGCGATGACAGAGGGGCTCGGCCCGCTCGCCGGTCGCCGGATCGTTGTGGGCGTCTCCGGCAGCATCGCCGCCTACAAGGCCGTGACGCTCGTTCGCCAGCTCCAGGAGCGCGGCGCCGTGGTCGATGTCGCCATGACCGCCGCCGCCACGCGGTTCGTCGGCCCCCTCACCTTCGAGAGCCTCACCCACCGCCCGGTGCTCGACGATGTCTTCGAGCTCGATGCGGATCAGCAGATCGCCCATATCGAGCTCGCGGAGGCGGCCGATGCGATCGTCCTGGCGCCGGCGACCGCGAACCTGCTGGGCGAGCTGGCGGGCGGCCTGGTCGGCGATGCGGTGACCGCCATCGCCTGCGCCAGCCGCGCTCCGGTGATCGTGGCCCCGGCCATGGACGCCGGCATGTGGACCCACCCTGCCACGCAGCGGAATGTCGCCACCATCCGCGAGTTCGGCTATCTCGTGGTCGAGCCGGAGGTCGGCGAGCTCGCCTCCGGCCTGACCGGCATCGGCCGCCTCGCCGAGCCATCCGCCATCGTGGAAGCGGTCGAGCGTCTCTTCGCCCGGGCAGGCGACCTTGAGGGGCTGCATGTGGTGGTCAGCGCCGGCGGCACCCGCGAGCCGCTCGACCCGGTGCGCTTCATCGGCAACCGGTCGTCGGGGAAGATGGGCGCGGCACTGGCCGAGGCCGCGCGTGACCGCGGCGCGGCGGTGACGTTGATCGCCGGCGCCATGAGCGTCACGCCGCCGCGAGGAGTCACCGTCGTCGACGCCACCACCGCCCAGACCATGCGCGAGGCCGTGATCCGCGCCGCGCCGAACGCCGACATCCTGGTCATGGCGGCCGCGGTGGCGGACTTCGCCCCGGCCCGCGCCAACCAGCGCAAGATCAAGCGCTCCGGCGAGAACCTCCAAATCGAGCTGGTCCCGAACCCCGACATCGTGGCCGAAGTGGGCGAGATGCCTGACGACGTGCGCCCCTTCCTCATCGGCTTCGCGGCCGAGTCAGACGAGCTCGAGGCCAATGCCGCCGCCAAGCTCCGCGACAAGGGCCTCGACCTGATCGTCGGCAACGTGGTCGGCGGACCGTTCGACGCCATCGGCTCTGACGAGAACAAGGTCACCGTCTTCGGCGCCGAGGGGGCGCTGACCGACTGGCCGATGCTGCCGAAGCGCCAGGTGGCGGAGCGGCTCTGGGATCTCATCGGCGACCGATACCGCCGCGCGCGCTCACCGGTCGACGCGAGCACCGCCAGCGAACGGCGCCGCCGTCGCTCGTGATCGTCGTTCGACGCACCGATGAGCTCCACGAGGCGATTCTCGAGCGGCGGGTCGCCGGCGACAGCGTCGGATTCGTGCCGACCATGGGCATGCTCCACGACGGGCAGCTCTCGCTGGTGCGCCGTGCGCACGCCGAGAACGGGTGCACGGTGGTCTCGAGCTTCGCTAATCCCGGGTCGTTCACCTCCCTCGACGAGGCCTCCCCGGGCCCGCGGGATCACGCCCGTGACGTCGCCCTGCTCGAGCATGCCGACGCGGACATCGCCTTCGTGCCCGAGGTCGGAACGCTCTACCCGCCCGACGACACCACGCGCGTCACGGTCGAGGGCCTGACCCGCCAGCTCGAGGGAGCGTCGCGCCCCGGCCATCTCGACGGGCTGACCACCGTGATGCTCAAGCTGCTTCACCTCGTCGGGCCGGCGCGCCTCTACCTCGGACAGCGCCACGCGCAGCAGGTCGTGATCGTGCGTCGGATGCTGCGCGACCTCTTCCTCAACGTGGAGGTCGTAATCTGCCCGACCCTGCGCGAGGACGATGGGCTCGCGTTGTCGAGTGCCAACGCCCAGCTCGGCATCGAGGAGCGGCACGCCGCCGCCTGCCTGTTCAACGCGCTGACCGCCGCAAAGGAGGCGTACGACGCCGGTGAGCGCTCCGCCGAGGTGCTGCGGTGGCGAATGACCGACGTGCTCTCGAAGGAGCCGAAGGCTCGCATCGACTACGTGAGCGTGGCCGATGCGTCCACGCTCACCGAGCTGCAGCGGGTCACCGGTCCGGCGCTGGCCCTCATCGCTGTCGGCATCGGACGCACGCGGCTCACCGACAACATGCCTCTCGCCTGGGACGTGGCCTGACCCCAAAGTACTAATGCCGTACGGCAGCGCGACCGTATGATGCGGCCTGTCACCGAGGCGCCGGCCACCGGCCGTGTGCGCCAGCGGTGCGCGGGAGGCCGGCGGGTGCCCACGTCCGGCCTCCCCTCACGTCCGGAGCGCTACAGGCGCGCCAGCAGCCGATCCACGTCGATCGCGCTCGCGACCAAATCGATGATCGTCGCGATCTTCTCCACGTCGCTCGAGTGGGTCTTGACCAGGATCTCGTCGACCGCCTGCGCGGTTCGGTACGTATCGGTTTCGACGAGGTAGGCGAACAGGTCCGCCGCGCGGAGCTCGTCGACCAACCCGTCCGACGGCCGGTAGCCGCCGGTCAGCACGATTCCGCTGACCAGCGGGGATGGACCGGCTCGCCGATTGGCCTCGAGCGCCGCGGCCAGCAGGTCCTCGCGATCGCCCGGCGTGATGAGCAGGGTCCGATCGGCCAGGTGCTCGATTGCGTGCTCGGGCTGCATGGCGCCGATGGCCACGTGACCGATGGTGCGTCCCGGCTCGGCGCGCCCGGCAAGGAGCTCCCCGAGGAGATGGGTCACGATCAGCTCGAGCGACGGATTGGCGAGGAATTCCGAGTACGGGATGCAGCCGAGAAGATCGATCCCGTGCTGGGCCAGCCCGCGACGGAGAACGTCCGGCAGATGCGGATGCGAGACGACGTCCACCTTGTTGACGACCGCGCCCAGCACCCGCACGCCGTGCGCCGCGAACAACGCGTGGTTCAGCACGATCTCGTCGATGGGCCGGCCGACCCCGCCCTCCGAGACGACGATCACCGGCGCCTCGAGCATGGACGCCGCGCGCGCATTCGAAAGGCCTATGACCGCGCCGACGCCGGCGTGGCCGGTCCCCTCGATGACGACCAGGTCCTTGTCGGCGGCGACGCGCGTATCGGCAGTCCGTACCTGCATCTCGAGGTCGTCGGCGATGCGACCCATGATGAACTCGGTGGTGAAGCGACGCGGAAGCGTGACCGGCGACATGTCGTTGAGCGCGTCGGGAAGGTCGAAGACCTCTTTCATGAGCACGGCGTCCTCGTCGGCGCGCGTGCCGTCGACGACCAGGTAGCGCTGCCCGACGGGTTTCATGAAGCCCAGCCGCAGGCCCCGCTCGCGGATGGCCGCGCTCAGGCCGAGGCTGGTGGTCGTCTTGCCCCGATTCTGGCCGGTCGCGGCCAGGAAGACCCGCCTCGCGCTCACCCGCGCAGTCTACGGTCGCCGCGGACAGCTCAGCCGCGTGGCTTCGTTCGCCGCTCCACCAGGTCGACGCCCTCGCGCAGCCGCGTCACGAGATCGGCGTCGATCATGTCCGGCTCCAGGTGCTCGCCCAGCCGCTCGAGCATGTCGGCGGCCACGCTGAAGAGCACGTCCGCATCTGCGATGAAGAACTGGGGCTCGTTGTTGTATCGGACGAGGGTGAGCCGTCCCTGGAGCGTGAGGCCGGACTCGGTGTGGGAGAGCTGCGTGCCGAAGTTGTGGCCCTGGATGCCGTCCGGGTTGTTCAGGAAGTTCAGCGCGTTGTCGATGACCAGCCCGAATCGGGCGCGCCAACTGACGAGCCGCTCGTGGACGTCGGGGGGCAGGCCCATCTCGCCGAGCTCCTCGAACACGCCGCGGTCGACGGTAAGCAGGCCGACCAGCGTCGAACCGGCGCGCCCACCCAGCATGACCTGGAGGGACCGCTCGAGGGTGAACACGTCGGCGTCGAAGCGGGGACTTGTGGTGACCTCGGCGAGGAGATCCTCGACGTTGTCGAGCTGGCCCGGATCGGCGAGGGCATTCGCCAGGTTGTGGATCTCCTCCCGGAACAGGAATCGCTCTTCGTGGTCGAGCATGGGAGTGCCTCCAGGCGAATGACCGATGCGTCACGGCCGCGGCGCCCGCATCGGTCTGGGTGGTCCTAGGGGTAAAGCCCGCGCAGGGTGGTCGCTTCGGCGACCCGGGCGACGGCCACCATGTAGGCGGCGGTTCGCATGTCGACGTCGTGCCGCTCAGCCATGGCGTGCACGTCCTCGAACGCGCGATCCATGATGCCCCTCAGGCTGTCGTTGATGCGGTCCTCGGTCCAGAAGAAGCTCTGCATGTCCTGGACCCACTCGAAGTAGCTGACCGTCACGCCGCCCGCGTTGCAGAGGATGTCGGGGATGAGGAAGACGCCGCGGTCGTGGAGGATGGCGTCCGCCTCTGGGGTGGTCGGCCCGTTGGCCGCCTCCGCCACGATGCGGGCCTTCACGTTGTCCGCGTTGTGGCGGGTGATCTGGTTCTCGAGCGCTGCCGGGACGAGGATGTCGCAGTCGATCTCGAGGATCTCCTGGTTGGTCACCTCGTCGGCGCCGGGGAAGCCGACCACCGTGCCCTGCTCCTGCTTCCAGGAGATCACCTTGGCCGGGTCGAGGCCGGCCGCGTTGTGGATGCCGCCCGTCGAGTCGCTGACCGCGACGATGGTGGCGCCCTCCTCGGCGAGCAGCGTGGCCGCGATGCTGCCGGCGTTGCCATAGCCCTGGATCGAGACGCGGGCACCGGCCAACGGGACGTTCAGCGCCTTTGACGCCTGAAGCAGGGTGAAGACCGCGCCGCGGGCGGTCGCCTCGTTGCGGCCGAGCGAGCCACCGATGGCGATCGGCTTGCCGGTCACCACGCCGGCGATGGTGTAGCCGTGATGCATGGAATAGGTGTCCATGATCCAGGCCATCGTCTGCGCGTTCGTGTTGACGTCGGGCGCGGGGATGTCCCGGTCGGGACCGATGAGCGGGCTGATCTCGGTGGTGAAGCGGCGGGTCAGCCCTTCGACCTCGCGGATGCTCAGCTTCTTGGGGTCGACGATCACCCCGCCCTTGGCGCCGCCGTAGGGAATGTTCACGCAGGCGCACTTCCAGCTCATCCACATGGCCAGCGCGCGGACCTCGTCGAGCGTCACGTCCTGGTGGTAGCGGATGCCGCCCTTGCCCGGTCCGCGGCTGACGTTGTGCTGGACGCGATGCCCGGTGAAGACCTGGACGCTGCCGTCGTCCATGGTGACCGGAAAGTTGACGGTGAGCTCCCGCTGCGGGACACGGAGCACGCGGCGCATCCCGTCATCGAGGTCGAGCTTGTCGGCGGCGTGATCGAACTGGGACTGGGCGACAGCCCATATGTTCGGAGCCTCCGCCACCGGTTTGGTGCTGGCCATCAGGTGCGCTGAGTGCCTCCTACGTGATCGCGGCGCCGGCGCCTCTGCACGCCATCGGTTCCAGGGCGGAAGCAGGCCGGCCCGCGGTAACGGTTGCCGATTCTAGCGCACGACCCTCCGTCAGACGGTCTCCACCGCCATCGCCACCGCTCCGCCCCCACCGAGGCAGAGCGTGGCGAGACCCTTCCCGCCACCACGCCGCCGCAGCTCGAAGAGCAGGGTGGTGAGGACGCGCGCACCGGATGCGCCGATGGGATGGCCGAGCGCGATGGCCCCGCCGTTGACGTTGACCCGGTCCCAGTCGAAGCCGAGCTCGTTCCCGTCGGCCAAGACCTGGGCCGCGAAGGCCTCGTTGATCTCGATGAGGTCGAAGTCGTCCACCGCGCCGCCCACGCGTTCGATGAGCCGCCGCACGCCGTGGATGGGCGCCTCGAACAGCCACTCGGGGGCGACATCGGCCTGCGCGTATCCGGTGATGCGCGCCATCGGCTGGGCGCTGCCCCCGAGCGCCTCCTCGGAAGCGATGACCACGGCGGCGGCGCCATCGGTGATGCCCGGCGCGTTCCCGGCGGTCACCGACCCGCCGTCGGGCTGGAAGGCCGGGTTGAGGCGTGCCAGGGCCTCGAGGGTCGTGTCCGAGCGCGGCGCCTCGTCGGCCGAAACGACGGTGTCGCCCTTCCTTCCCGGGACGGTGACGGAGACGATCTCGTCGTCGAATCTCCCGGCCTCTTGCGCGGCGATCGCGCGCTGATGCGAGCGGAGGGCAAACTCGTCCTGAGCGTCGCGGCTGACCTCGTGCTTGGCAGCCACGCGCTCGGCATGCATGCCCATGTGGACGTTGCAGGTCGAGCACCACAGCCCATCGTGCACCGTGGCGTCCACCACCTTGCCGTCCCCCAAACGGTACCCGGTGCGTGCCTGCGGAAGCAGGTAGGGGGCCATGTTCATGCTCTCCATGCCGCCCGCGACAATCGCCTCGGCATCCCCCGCACGAATGGCCGATGCCCCCATCATCACCGCCTTGAGTCCCGAGCCGCAGACCTTATTGATGGTCGTTGCGCTGACGCCCTCCGGCAGGCCCGCCTTCAGGGCCGCCTGGCGCGCGGGGGCCTGGCCGGCACCGGCCTGGAGGACCTGGCCCATGATCGCCTCGTCGATGCGCTCGGGGGCGATGCCCGAACGCGCGACCGCGGCGCGGATGGCGACCGCACCGAGATCGGTCGCGGGAGTGGTCGAGAGCCCGCCGCCGAACTTGCCGATCGGCGTCCTGGCCGCGGAGAGGATGTACACGTCTGGCATGCCGACATGGTACGCCCAAGCTCTGCCGGCGCAGGGCGAAGCACTTGCCACCGGCGCGCTGTTCAGCGCAGCGGAGGGCCGTCCTCGTACTCGAGTCGGAGACCCATGTCCTCTGGGTAGTTCCCGAACTCCCGGCCGAACAGGTTCATTCCACCGACGTTGTGAGCGTCGGGCCGGACGCCCAGCCGGACAACGATGGGCTCTCCAGATCGCAGCCCGAGGTCCTCGACGGTGACGTCCGACAGCGTCACGCCGTCGATCGACGTTCCGGCCGCTGTGACGCGCCAGCGCTTCAGAACCCCGAACTGCGAATCCTTGTCTTCCCACCATCCCGGGGTGAGGCGGCCGCGCGTCCCGCCGAAGTCGCCGGGCGCCGTCCAGGCGCCGAGATGTGTGCCGTTCACCCAGACGCTGATGTCGCTCGGCCAATCCGGGTCGTGGAGAGGCGCCTCGCTGCACACCTCCGCGGTGAGCTGGAGGGAGAGCGCCGGAGCGCCCGGCGGAACCCGGTTCGGGAAGCGGTACTCGAGGTATCCGGACCGGAACCAGATCAGCTGCGCACGCAGGCGATCCGGCTCGTAGAAGGAGTTCGGATCGTCGAGGTAGCCGATGAGGCCGTCGGCGCTCGCCAGGCCGCAGGTCGGCTCGACGTCGAAATCGGAGAAGCCGCCGATGGGCATCGTCAGCTCCGTCGCCGCCCGCGTGTGACGGTCTCCGCGCGGGAGATCGATCACCAGCTCGTCGTATGTCCGCGCGCAGACCTTCTCGAGCCCTCGGCTCGCCGGGCGCATCTCCGTATGCAGCAGCCCCGATTTCTCGAGGACGAGGATGTGCATCGCGGCCGTCGAGGCGGGGAGGCCCAAATCCTGGGCGATCTGGTTGACCGGCACGAGCCGGTCGCCAAGGTACCGCAGGATCGCGATGCGTGGCTCGCTGCTGAGAGCTTTGAGCATATCGACCCGACTTCCCCCGGACGCGCCCGCGTCGATATGCAGGCTCTTGCGGGCGAGCGGGCGGCTAGCGGTCACCGGGCGAGTGACGCAGGTTGTGCTGGCTCGCTCATGGTCACGTTCCCGTACGTGATCCGGCAAGCGCCGAAAGGACCGAGCATTGACTGTCCGTGCTACGGTTGTCCGCATCACTCCAAGGGATGTTGGCTCACTCTACGCCACACATGCAAGGAGCGATACACGGACGCCAGGACGCCGGCTCTTCGTCCCGTGGCCGCAAGCCAGGCTGGCGATGCCGGACTAACAAGCAGCGTGCTGCCCCAGGCGGACGGTGCGCCACAGGAGGAGCTCAGGTGCAACCAAGCCTCTTCGATATGCCGGCCGCGTCCGGTCCCCGCGGCACAGGCCGCATTCGACTCTTCGCCGTCATGGCCGTGATGGCGCTCGTATTCACTGCCTGCGGAGGTGGCGAAGAGGGCGAGAGCCAGTCGGCCGAGTCCGATGCCCCGGCCGGCAGCCAGGCGCCTGCGGCCAGCGGCGATGGTGCGGGAGGAGGGCTCGAGCCACCGGCCGGCGATGTCGCGATCGAGTTCTGGACCGGCTTGACCGGTGCGGACGGCGACATCATGGAGGAGCTGGTCGGCCAGTTCAATTCCGAGACGCCATCGGTGCAGGTGACCCTGCAGCGGCTGCCGGAGTACTACACCGCGATCAACAACGCGGTCCAGGCCGGCGAAACGCCCGAAGTGATGATCATGCACATCGACGCCCTGGCGCGCTACGCCGCCGAGGGAGTCGTCCAGCCGGTCGGCGATCTTGCCGAGCAGCTCGGCCTCAGCGAGGAGGACTACACCCCGGCCGTATGGGCGGGCACGCAGTGGCAGGGCGAACAGTACTCGATCCCGCTGGACGTCCATCCCCAGGTGCTCTACTACAACCGTGATCTCCTCGAGGAAGTGGGCGCGGAGCAGATTCCGCCAACGGATCGTGAGGGCCTCGAGGATGCACTCCAGAAGTGCACCGATGCCGGATATGACCAGGGCCTGTGGGGCAACCACGCCTTCTCGGCCGGCCTGACGTGGGCCACGCTCTTCTACCAGGGCGGAGGCGAGTGGACCAACGAGGACTACAGCGAGGCCACCTTCAACAGCGAGGCCGGCGTCCAGGCCAGCGAGTACATGCTGAGCCTCATCGAAATGGGTGTTCAGCCACAGAATGTCGACCCCGATGCTGAGCTGACGAACCTCGAGAGCCTGTCGTCGTGCTTTGCGACCACCGGCATCTGGCAGACGACGCGTCTCCAGGCTTCGCTCGGCGAGTCCTTTGGGGAGGCTCCGTTCCCGCAGATCTTCGACGAGCCGGGGAACTGGTCCGGGTCACATACGCTCGCGCTACGTGCGGATCTCGAGGGTGACGAGCTGCAAGGTGGCGCCTACTTCATCGACTGGCTGACCGACCACTCGGTCGATTGGGCAGCCGCCGGGCAGCTCCCGGCGCGTGCGGACGTTCGCGAGAGCGAGGAGTTCGCGGCGCTCGCCGACATCCCGGACGCGGCTCCGGCGATCGAGGCCGCCCGCTTCCCGCCACCGATCCCCGGTTCGAGTGACCTGTTCTTCGGCCCCGGCGGTGTCTGGGAAAAGGTCGCCGAGATGATCTCAGCGGGCCTTGACCCGCAGGAGGGTCTCGATGCCGCAGCCCAGCAGTACACCGAGATCCTGCAGTCCGGAAAGGACGAGTACGGTTACTGACCCGGCGACCCGCAACGCCTGACATGCGACGCGGGGAGCGCAGTGCTCCCCGCGTCGTCGCTTCCGGACCCCAGAGGAGGAGCTAACGCATGACGGCGCTTCCGGCGACACCGATCAGGGAGGGCGGGGGGAAGGGCAAGGTAGGCGTCCGCCGCCGGATCGGCGAGCACTGGTTCATCCCCTACCTCTTCGTCCTCCCGCATCTGCTGGTGTTCGCCCTGATGATCGGCTGGCCGTTCTTTTACGGGCTCTGGATCAGCATGCTGGACGCCGATGCCTTCAGTGGCGCAGAGGCTCCCTTCGTCGGCGTGGAGAACTACGCCCAGCTCTTCGACGCCGGCAGTACGCAATTCGGGCGGTTCTGGCAGACGCTCTGGAACACCGTCCTGTTCGTCATCATGAGCGTGCCGACCCTCATCGCCATCGCGCTCGTTCTGGCGGCACTGCTCAACGAGAAATTCCGTGCGCGGAACGTCTTCCGGGCCATCTACTTCGCGCCATGGACCCTGGGCGTCTCCGTGATCGGCCTTCTCTGGTTCTGGGTCTTCTTCAACAACGGCCTGGCCACTTCGGTGGTCGAGTTCTTCGGGATCGAGGCCCCGACCTGGCTGAGCTCACAGCCATGGGCCTGGATAACGATCCTGATCGCAACCGTCTGGTGGACCATAGGCTTCAACACGATCATCCTGCTCGCCGGCATGCAGGCGATTTCAGTGGACCTCTACGAGGCGGCCAGGGTGGACGGGGCGAACAAGTGGCAGCAGTTTCGCAACATCACGGTGCCGAGCCTGAAGCCGATCCTGCTCTTGGTCGTCACGCTCCAGGTAATCGCCTCGTTCAACCTGGTCGGGCAGCCGCAGATCATCACCAATGGCGGCCCGCCCACGGCTCAGACGACACCAGTTCTGCTCCACCTGTACAACGTCGGCTTCCGTTCACCGTTCGACATCGGTCTGGCCGCCGCGATGGCGGTCGTCGTCGCGGTTGTCATGGTGATCGTGAGCGTCATCAATTTCCGCTTCTTCAGCTCCGAGCGGGCGTAGGGAGGACTGGTAATGGCTCGCACCATCGACGCGGAGCTCGCCGAGCGGCAGACCGCGACCAGCACAGGTCGAGGACTCAATGGGTCTCGTATCGGCCTCTACCTCACGCTGATCATCATCGCGCTTTTCTTCGTGCTTCCACTCATCTGGATGGTCTCCACCTCGCTCAAGGCGGAGAGCGCCGTGTTCCGGGACACGAGCTTCCTCCCATCGGAGCCGACGCTCGAGAACTTCGAGCGGATCCTGACAGCTGGCGGGCAGACGCCGGTCCTGCGCTACATGGTCAACAGCTTCGGCGTCGCCACAATCGGCACCATCCTGACCGTCTTTCTGACGTCGCTGTCAGGCTATGCATTCGCACGGATCGACTTTCCGGGGAAGAGCCTCCTCTTCTCGGCGCTGATCACCACACTGCTCCTGCCGGGCGTCATGTTCCTGGTTCCGCAGTATCTGCTCATGTCGCAGCTGAACCTGCTGAACACGTGGCCCGCATTCATGCTCCCCGGCCTAGCCGGCGCGTTCGGCGTGTTCTTCATGCGGCAGTTCTTCATGAGCATCCCGGTCGAGCTGGAGGAGGCGGCCTACGTCGACGGGGCGGGTCGCTTCAAAACCTTCTTCTCGATCATCCTGCCGCTCGCGGCACCGGCGATTGCGACGCTCGCGGTGATCAGCTTCCTCGGATTCTGGAACGACTATCTATGGCCGTTGATCACCTGTCAGGGACCGGGCTGCACGCTGGCTCCTGGCCTACGCAACCTGCAGGGGACGTACTCCACGCGCTTCGCGCTGCTCATGGCCGGCTCGGTCATCGCCGCCGTCCCGGTCTTGATCCTGTACCTCTTCTCGCAGCGATACATCATCCAGAGCGTCACGTCGTCCGGAGTCAAGGGTTGAGCTGCGGCCGAACCCGTCACACCGGAGCCCGCCCCCGGTGAACAAGTCGGGGCGCTCCCTTCCGATCCTCCTGGGAATCGCCGCGCTGCTTGCGGCCTGCTCGAGCTCTGATCCCGCCGGCGGCGAGGGGTCGAGTCTCGGCGAGCCCGGCACATCCGGCGCCGAGGCGTCGGAGCGGACCGCTGCTCCCGAGTCGACGTCCCCGAGGCCCAGCCCCCAGGATGGCGAGTTCGTCAACCCGGTACTCCGCAACTTTCCCGATCCGGACGTGCAGCAGGTCGGGGACAGCTTCTACGCGTACGCGACCACCAACTTCATGGCCGCGAGCGGATCGGGCAGCCACATCCAGGTCGCCCGCTCATCTGACCTCATCAATTGGGAGCGACTTCCCGACGCGCTGCCCGAGCTCGCCCCCTGGAGCGGCCTGACGCCGCTCTTCAGGGCGCAGCCGCACTCCGCCACCTGGGCGCCTGACGTTCAGCAGATCGACGACCGCTTCGTCATGTACTACACGACGCCCGCGTCGGAGATCCCACGCCCGGACGGGAAGCCCTCGCAGTGCCTGAGCGTGGCGATCAGCGACGCGCCCGAGGGACCCTTCGTGGACGAGTCGGAAGGACCTCTGGCCTGCCAGCCGGACCTGGGTGGCTCCATCGACGGCTCGTACTTCAAGGACCACGACGGCACCCAGTACCTCGTCTGGAAGAACGACGGGAACTGCTGCGGTCAGCCGACGAATTTCTGGCTCCAGGAGCTGACCGCGGAAGGCACGGCGGTGACCGGCGAGCCGGTCCAGCTCGCGGGTCTTGCGAACGACGACGCATGGGAAGGGGGTGTTATCGAGTCACCGCAAATCCTCATCCACGAGGGGCGCTACTACATCTTCTACTCCGGCAACGACTTCGCGAGCGGTTCATACGCTGTTGGCTATGCGACGGCCCATGCGCTCGAGGGTCCGTACACGGACGCCGAGGAGAACCCCATCCTGTTCACCGACTTCAAGACTGCACCTGCCCTTGGCATGGCTGGACCGGGGCACCAGGGCATCTTCACCGACGAAGACGGCGATCTCTGGATGGCATACCACGCCTGGGACAACACGGCGATCGGGAACGACAGCGTGGGCCGGCACCTGTGGCTGGACGAGCTGCTCTTCGAGGACGGCAAGCCGGTCATCGACGGACCCGACGCAGAGCCCCAGGCGGTCCCATGAGTGACCCGCATCGGCGGTTCCCGGCTCGCATGCTCGCGAGCTGATGCGCGAGGAGCACGCGACCCTCTCCCTCGACGGGCAGTGGGATTTCATTGCCGATCCAGAGCGGCTCTACTCGGCAGACAGCCTTCCGGCCGGCGAGCCGATCACGGTGCCCGGCTGCTGGGAGGCGCAGGTGCCTCGCCCGTACCGGATCATCACCGCATGGTACCGGCGCAGCTTCGAAACTCCGGCGGACTGGGAGGGCTCGCGTCTCCTCATCCACTTCGGCGCCGTCATGTACCGATGCGCGGTATGGCTGAACGGCCAGCGGATCGGCGAGCACGAGGGCGGATATACGGCGTTCGACTTCGACGGCACGGCCGCCGTCCGGTGGGGCGCCGCGAACGAGCTCACGGTCGAGGTCCAGAACCCGCTGAACGCGATTGCGGACTATCCGGCCCTGGCCGTCGAGCGGGCGGTGGGGGCGGAGGAATTCGACCCGGACCTGCCACTGGCCGAGGCGCCGCACGGCAAGCAGACCTGGTACTCGAGCCAGAGCGGCCTGTGGCAATCGGTGCGTGCCGAACGCGTCGGAAGCTGCCACATCGATGCGCTGGTGATTCTCCCCGACGTATCCGGCAAACGTGCCACCGTCCGCTGGCGCGTCCTTGGCGAGCGTGCCGGGGCGCACCTGGAGCTGCTCGCGCTCGCTCCCGACGGAGCTGAGGTCGGCGTCACGCACGCGGCGCTGTCGGAGACGAGCGGCGAGACGATCATCGACGTGCCCGACCCGGTGCTATGGGGTATCGGGTCTCCGAACCTGTACCGGCTGGAGGCGCGAACCGTCAGTCAGGGCGGAGTGGAGGACGTCTATCACGCGCGCTTCGGCATGCGCGAGGTCGGTGTCAGAGACGGCGCCGTGACGCTGAACGGGGAACCCGTCTACCTCCTCGGCGTCCTGGACCAGGACCTCTACCCCGATACGATCTCGACTTCGCCATCGCGCGACTATCTGGACCAGCAGCTGCGTCGAGCGCGAGAACTGGGCTTCAACATCCTGCGCTGCCACATCAAGGTGCCAGACCCTGCCTACCTCGAGGCGGCCGACGAAGCGGGGATGCTGGTCTGGTGCGAGCTGCCGAACTGGAGCCGATTCAGCCACGCGTCCGCGGAACGCGGGATACACACCCTCAGCCGCATGGTCGAGACCATGGGCAGCCATCCGTCGATCGTGATCTGGACGATCATCAACGAGGACTGGGGCACGCGCGTCCGCCACGAGCGCCGCGACCGGCAGTGGCTGCGGCGTACGTACGAGTGGCTGAAGACACTTGACCCGACGCGGCTGGTGGTCGACAACTCGGCCTGCGAAACGACCGAGACCCCGAACTTCCACGTCAAGAGCGACCTCGCCGACTTCCATCTTTACTTCGGGCTGGACAACGCCATCCGCTGGCGGAACCGGATCGAGGAGTTCGCGGAGCGCCCTGCCTGGCTATGGAGCCCGTATGGCGACGCCGACGTGAAGGGAGACGAGCCGCTCGTGCTCAGCGAGTTCGGCGGCTGGGGCCTTCCGACGCTCACCGCCCTGCGAGACCGTACCGGCCGCGAGCCATGGTGGTTCGGCACCGGCCACGGCTACTACCGACCGTCCGGCATCGTTCGGCGCTTCGCCCGGTACGGGTTGGACCGAATCTGGCCGGATGTCGACGCCCTTGCCGAGGCGACGCAGTGGAGCCAGTTTTCGACCCTCCAGGAGCAGATCGGCGAGCTGCGACGCCACGACTCCATCAAGGGGTACGTGGTCACCGAACTGAGCGACGCCTACTGGGAGGCGAACGGTGTGCTCGATCCCGACCGCGGCCCGAAGGTCTACCACGACCGCTTCGGCGAGATCAACGCCCTCGATGTGGTCTGGGCGCTGCCGGTCCGTCGCGACATCTGGGGGGGCTCCCAGCTGAGGGCTCCGCTGTTCGTCTCGTCCTACAGCGGCAGCATCGAGGGGTCAGGCGAGGTTCGCTGGCGCCTGGTCTCGGGCGATCTCGAGCATGCGCACGGGATGGTCACGATCGACGACTGGCCTCGGTTCGGCGTCCGTCCGCTGGGCGAGCTCGCCATGGACGTGCCCGCGGTTTCGGTTGCGACAGACGCCACGCTCGACCTGGTGGCGCATGATTCGAGCGGCGCCGAGCGCGCGCGCAACTCGCTGCGCTTCGCGATTCTGCCGCTTCCCACGGCCGCACCGCAGCGTGTCCGGCGAAAGGTAGGGATTCACGACCCACTCGGCGTGTGGGACCTTGCCGAGCGGGTCACCTCCCTGGGTCACCAGGTGGTGCCGCTGGCTGAGGCCGAGGTGACGGTCGCCTCCGAGGTCACGCCGTCCCTCGTGGCCTACGTGGAGGCCGGGGGGCGAGTGCTCGGCCTGATCCGATCCGCCAGCGCGCTTCCCGAGAGCCTCGACCTCCGTCGACGGGTCACCGTCCACCTCCGCCGGTTTGCTCATGCGGGGTGGCCAGGCCAGACCAGCCCGTGGGAGGGCGACTGGGTCTCGAGCTTCAGCTGGATGCTTCCCGAAGCCTTCCCGCGGCTCCCGTGGCGCGCTCCGCTCGATCAGGCGTACGGCGAGATTGCGCCGGACCATGTCCTCCTGGGATACGAACCGACCGTCCACCGCGACGAGGTTCCCGCCGGGATGTTCATCGGATGGATCCACGCAGCCGCAGCCCTCGTCTGGGGGTTCGGGCAAGGAGACGGTCTCTTCGTCCTGACGACCTTCCGGCTCGCTCCAGAGTCCGGTCCCCTCGCAACGAGCATGCTGGACTCTCTGATCGAGAAGCTCGCCGCCCAGCCGAAAACCTCCCGTCGCATCATTGAGTGGTAACGGCGACGAGAGCCTCAGCGCTCCGAGGCCCGCCGCGACAGGTCGTGGCTGACCGCACTGCCCACCGAATCGTCATCGCCGGCCGCCGAGCCATTGCCCAAGTCGTACCCCAGATCCGAGAGGTGCTCGGTGTAGTTGCGCCATCGCCACTCCGCGGCCGAGTCCGGCTGCGGGGTCGCGTCGCGCGGCGGAGTCGTCCCGTGATCGATGGCCATGCCGTCCCCCCAAAGCAGGTGGCGTGCCGACTCAGGCCAGCTCGACGCCGGCGGCGCGACAGTCCTCGGCGAAGGCCGGGAGCGCGTCGTCCTCGTCGACCGAACGGCGGACGAGCATCTGGACCCGGCTCACGCCCAGCTCCCGGTATGCGGCGAGCCGCTCCACGCGGCCCGCACCCGAATCGGCCGCCTGCTCCCACCAGATGTGGACCGAGACATCGAGCGTGCCCGGGTCACGGTCGATCTCCTCGCATCGGCTGCGAATGGTCGGCATCGCGGCGGCGAGGTCCTCGGGAAACATGGCGTCGATGTTGAGCTCGTCGGCGTAGCGGGCCGCCAGGCGCCAGGTACGCTCCGGGCCATTGCCGCCCACCATGATCGGGACCCGCGGTTGCTGGATGCCGGGAGGTTCGTTGATCGCGCCGCGCACGGACGAGTGCGTGCCCTCGTACGTCGCGCGCCCCGGGGACAGCATCGCGCGAAGGATTTCGAGCGCATCGGCCAGGCCGTCAAGCCGGTCCTTCCGGCCGGGGAAACCGTAACCGTAGGCCTCCCACTCGTCCTTCTTCCAGCCTGCACCGATGCCGACCTGCGCTCGCCCGCTGCTGACGACGTCGAGCGTCGAGATCATCTTCGCCACGAGCGCCGGGTTGCGGAAACCGGCCGACATGACGATATGCCCGAGCCGAACTCGCTCGGTGTGCTGCGAGAGCGCGGTGAGAAAGGTGAACGACTCGAATGTCATCTCATCGGTCGGCTCCGGCGTCGTGTGGAAGTGATCGAACGCCCAAACGGAGTCGAAGCCGAGCTCCTCCGCCTGCCGTGCGACGAACACGCTGCGCTCCCAGGCGCGGTCCGGATCCCACTCTGCGTATTCCCCGGTCCAGCCCTGGGGGACAATGATTCCCGCCTTCATGCCCGCGCGCTATGCGGCTTTCGTGCCACGTATGCGAGGTAAAAGCGACCTTTCCGCGATCGGTGCCGTCGGCGAGCCGACAGATGCTGCTCTGCAGCCGCGATGTCGAACCGATCCGCCGCAACGCCAGGTGCCGAGGTCCTGCACAATCACCGGCATGAAGGTTGAGCCTGACGCCCTGCGGCGTGAGATGCGGGTCGAGCGGATCGTTCGCGAGGACGGTCGCGTCCTTCTCCTCTACAGCTGGCCACTCCCGCCACCGGATGCTGCCAGTCCCCGGCTCCGCGAGGCGCCGCCGACCGCGCCCTGGTCGCCGGAGACCGGCCCCGCCGATGTCTGAGCTGCGCTGGAACGCACTTCTCGGCGAGTGGACGATCACTGCGACGCACCGTCAGGACCGTACCTTCCTCCCGCCGCGCAACTTCTGCCCCCTCTGCCCGACGCGAGCCGGAGCTGCGGCGACCGAGATCCCGAGCGAGAACTTCGAGTTTGCGGTTTTTGAAAACCGATTTCCTTCTCTTCGGCCGGACCCGCCCATGCCGGCCGTGGCGGGCACCGAGCTCTCCCCTGTGCTCCCGGCGCTCGGCGCCTGCGAGGTGATCGTCTACAGCCCGCAGCACGACGCGACCCTGGCTGGCGCCTCGCTCGAGCGGATAGAGCGCCTCATCACCGTATGGGCACACCGCACGCTGGAGCTGGGAGCGCGCGACGAGATCGAATACGTCTTCATCTTCGAGAACCGCGGGGAGGCGATCGGCGTGACGCTCAGCCACCCGCACGGGCAGGTCTACGCGTATTCGTACATCCCGCCCGTCGCCGCTCGGGAGGTGGACGCCGAGCGGGCGCATCGCGCGAGCAGTGGCTCCTGCCTATGGTGCGACCTCGCCGCCGACGAGGCCGCCGATGGACGCCGAACTGTCCTGGAGACGCCGGGCTGGCGCGCGGGTGTGCCATTCGCGGCGCGTTGGCCATACGAGGTGCACCTGGCTCCGAAGCGGCACGTGGGATGGCTTCACCAGCTCGATACCGAAGAGCGTTCCGCGCTGGCGCTAGCGCTCAAAACGCTGCTGAACAAGTACGACGCCCTCTTCGGCTTCCCGCTTCCCTACATCATGGCCGTCCACCAGCGGCCGACCGATGGGGGTGACCACGACGACCACCTCCACTTCGAGTTCTACCCGCCGAACCGGACCGAAAACAAGCTGAAGTACCTCGCCGGCTCCGAGGCCGGCGCCGGAGCCTTCATCAACGACACGCTGCCGGAGGAGACCGCAGAGCGCCTGCGGAAGACCGGCCCGAGCGTCGCCGACATGGCCCGCTGAGCACCCATGGACGCCGCGACGCTGCGCCGGCGCCTCGCCGCTGCCTTCGGCGAGGTCGATGCCGCCACCATGCGCCTCGTGAGGGCTCCGGGCCGGGTGAACCTCATCGGCGAGCACACTGACTACAACGACGGCTTCGTCCTGCCGGCCGCGATCGACCTGGAGGTCTGGATTGGGTACGTGCCGACCGACGATGGGCGCGTGGAGCTCGAGCTGGAGGACGGCTCCCGCGGCGGCTTCGAGCTGGATAGGCCAGAGGAAGCTGCTGCTGGCTGGATCCGCCGCCTGGCCGGAATGGCGTGGGCATTGAAGGAGCAGCAGGTTTCGCTCCATGGCCTGCGCGCCGTGCTTTTCAGCGAGATCCCGCCGGGCGCCGGCCTCTCGAGCTCCGCAGCCGTCGAAGTCGCCATGGCCTGGGCCCTCACCGGCGATCGGCCACCGATGGAGCCAATGGCCGTCGCCCGAGCGGCTCAGCGCTCCGAGAACGACTTCGTGGGCGTCCGCTCGGGCATCATGGATCCCTTCGCCAGCGCCTTCGGGAGACGAGACTCGGCGCTGCTGCTCGACTGCCGCTCGTTCGAACATCACCCGATTCCCCTCCCGGTCGAACGCTACGCGATCGTCGCCTGTGACACGCGGGCGCCGCACCGGCTCGAAGCGTCGGAGTACAACGCGCGGCGCGAGCAGTGCGAGGCGGCGGCGGCGGCGGTGGCACGCATGCATCCGGAGGTGCGGTCGCTACGCGATGTAACGGCGTCGATGCTGGCCGATGCCGAAATGGCACCCCTCATTCGGCGCCGCGCCGAGCACGTCATCGAGGAGAACAAGCGAGTGGAGCTGGCCGTCGAGGCGCTCGAGGCCGGAGAGATGTTCGCGCTCGGGCGGCTCTTTGCGGAAAGTCACGCCTCGTTGCGTGACCTCTACGAGGTCAGTTCACCGGACCTCGACGCGCTGGTCGAGATCGCATCAGCCACTCCGGGCGTCGTTGCGACGCGGATGACCGGGGCCGGCTTCGGCGGCTGCACCGTGAATATCGTGGAACGCGGAGCGGTGGAGAGCCTGCGGAGCGCGATCCTGCGCCAATATCCCTCGCGAACAGGCCGCGATGCCGCCGTCTACGCCGTCGAGGCCGTCGACGGAGCGTGCGAGGTGGAGGCATGAGCGACACGCAGCGCGCGGCAGAGGTCGAGGCCCGAATCGAAACGGTCCGCCGGCTGCTTCGCCGGCGGGGGGCGGGCGGCGTCATGCTCACGATGCGCCACAACTTCTCCTGGTTGACTCGCGGCGGCGTGAACCACGTGCTCATGGCGACGCAGGAGGGTGCGGTGCCGCTCGTCGTGACGGCGAGCGAGGTTATGGCCCTGGCGCCGACGAACGAGGCGGATCGGATCGCCGATGATGAGCTCGACGGGCTGCCAATCGACGTTCGCCCGACCCCCTGGTACGACGAGGGTGCCGCGCGCCGGATCGCGGAGGCCGCGGCCGGTGGGGCGCTGCTTGGCGACGGCGACCTCGCAGCCGATCTCCTGCCGCAGCGGTCGCGGCTGGACGCCGTGGAGCGAGAGCGAATGGCCGAGCTGGGCCGCCTGGCGGTGGCCGCGGCGGAGGCAGGCCTTGCGGCCGTCAGGTTGGGCGATACGGAGAGCGACGCGGTGGCCACCATGACGGAAACGGTTGCGCGTCACGACGCGCGCGCACCGGTCGTGCTGGCGGCCGCGGACGCGAGAATCGATCGGTATCGTCACCCGCTTCCGGCAGGCGCCGAGGTTCGCCACCGGCTCATGCTCGTGCTCGTCGTCGAGCGCTGGGGGCTCCACGCCGCGGTGACTCGAATCCGCGAGCTCGAGCCGCCGAACGCCGAGCTCGCACGGCGCAACGAGGCCGCCGCGCGGGTCCTCGATGCCATGCACGCGGCCACGCGGCCTGGCGCGACGCTCGGCGAGGTTCTCGCCGCCGCACAATCGGCGTACCGCGAGACCGGCTTCACCGCCGAGTGGGAGCTCCACCACCAGGGCGGCTCGATCGGCTATCAAAGTCGAGAGCGTATCGCCGTGCCGGGTGACGCCACGCGGATCGAGCCCGGTATGGCTTTTGCGTGGAACCCATCGATCACCGGCGCCAAAGCCGAGGAGACGCTGCTCCTGCTGCCCGACGGCGAGCCGCGCATCGTCACCCGGCCGAGCTAGCCGGCGCCGCGCATCTCGTCGAACAGGTAGGCGACCTTGTCGGCCCAGTTCTCGAGCACGACCCGGTTTTTCGTCTTCAGCGACGGCGTGAGCTCTCCCGCCTCCTCGGTCAGGAGGCGCGGGAGCAGCGCCACCCGCCGCGGGCGCTCGAAGACAGCGAAGGTCCCGAGCGTGCGCTTGACCTCACGGTCGAACAGCTTTTGCACAGCCCTCTCCTCGACCAGCTGCTCCGGCGGCGTCTCGGCCAGTCCGTTCACGGCCGCCCAGGCGCCGAGCTCGTCGAAGTCGGGCGCGATCAACGCCCCGGTATAGGCTTGGCGATCTCCGAGGATGACGGCCTGCGCCACGTAGCGCGAGGTCGACAGGGCGGCCTCCATCGGCGCCGGCGAGATGTTCTTCCCGTTCGCGAGCACGATGATGTTCTTGAGCCGATCGGTGATCCGGATGCGGCCGATCTCGTCCAGCTGGCCGATGTCGCCTGTGTGGAACCAGCCGTCGGCATCGATCGCCTTGGCGGTCTCGTCGGGCTGGTTCAGGTAGCCCTGCATGACCTGCGGCCCTCGGACCAAAATCTCGCCGGTGGGCTCGTCGATCATCACCTCGGAGCCCGGCGCCGCGCGACCGACGGTGCCGAACACGAAGTCGTCGGGTCGGTTGATGCTCACGAATGGCGAGGTCTCGGTCAGGCCGTAGCCCTCCAGCACCAGCATGCCCATGCCGTAGAAGAACTCGCCGATCTCGCGCGCAAGCGGCGCCGACCCCGATACGAAGTAGCGGACGCGGCCGCCGGTGCGCTCGCGGATCTTCCTGAAAACGAGCAGATCGGCGACCCTGAGCTGTGCCTTCAACCAGACCGAGTCGCCGCGGCCCGCCAGATGGTTGTCGTACTTCTGAGCGCCGAGCCCGGTCGCCCAGCCGAAGATCTTCTGCTTTGTCGGCGAGCCGGCCTCGACCGCCGAGGTGACGCGCGCGTACACGCGCTCGTACAGCCGCGGCACCGAGCCCATCACCGTGGGCTGCACCTCGACCATGTTCGCCGGCAGGCGTTCGAGCAGCGCCTCGGCGTACACGACCGCCGCGCCCCGCCCCAGGGCTACCACCTCGTCCACGATCCGGCCATAGACGTGGCTCAACGGGAGGAAGCTGAGGAACACATCGGTCTCGTAGAAGTCGACGACCTGGTTGGCGGCCTCGTAGTTGAAGAGGAGGTTGCCGTGGCTGAGCATCGCGCCCTTCGGGTTGCCGGTCGTGCCGGAGGTATGGATCACGGTGGCCAGGTGGTCGCGGTCGACGGCCCGCATGCCGTCGCGCCACGCCAGCCGATGCCGTGGGTCGAGGTCGGCGCGCGCGATGACGTCCTCGATGGTGAGCGTGCCCTCCGGGAACCGGCCGGTCGGGTCCATGGTGACGACGTGCTCCAGGGTCGGGCAGTCGGCGCGGATCGATGCGATCTTGGCCGCCTGCTGGGCATTCTCGACGAAGATCGCCTTCGCCCCGGTGTTGTTGATGACGAAGGCGGCCTGGCCTGGCTCCGACTGCGGGTAGATCGGGCAGGTCACCGCGCCCAATGCCAGCGAGGCCAGATCGGCGATCGTCCATTCCGGCCGCGTTCTGGCGATGATGCAGACCCGGTCGCCCTCGCCGATGCCGAGGTCGCTCAATCCGAGCGACACGCTCCTGATCCAGTCCCACGTCTCCCGGTAGGTGCGGCTGGTCCAGCGGCCTTCGCCAGCGTCCTCGGCGCGCTGCGCCTTGGTCAGCTTCCAGCGCATCGCCTCGCGCGCCGGATAGCGCTCCACCGCACGTTCGACAAGGGCGACGACATTCGGCATCCGATCTGCCGCGGCGACCCTGAGCGGCTCGACCTCGGGGGTGCGCATGACGCGGCCGGCGCTGGTGGTCATCGGTCCCTCCTGCTGGATCAGTCCTCTCTTCGGATCGTGTCCAGCAGCTGCTGCGCCACGATGAGCCGATGGATCTGGTTGGTTCCCTCGTAGATCTGGGCGCCCTTGGCGTCGCGCATGAGGCGCTCGACCGGGTTGTCGCGCGAATAGCCGGCGCCACCATAGACCTGGACCGCGTCGGTGGCCACCTTCATCGCGACATCCGACGCGTACCACTTGGCCATGCTCGACGGCGAGTTGATCGGCTGGCCGGCGTCCCGCATGCGGGCGGCGCGCCAGGTGAGGAGGCGGGCGGCGTCGACGGCCACCGCCATCTCGGCCAGCATGCCCTGCACCATCTCCTGGTCGGCGATCGCCCGGCCAAACTGGCGGCGCTGGAGCGCATAGCGGGCGGCCAGCTCGAGCGCGCTGCGCGCCAGGCCGGTGCAGGCGGCCGCGATGCTGATGCGGCCGGCAGCGAGTGCCGAGAGCGCGACCTTGAGCCCATCTCCGTCCTCGCCGAGCCGGTTCGCGGCCGGCACGCGAGCCTTCTCGAACACGAGCTCGTGGGCGCTCGTGCCGCGGATACCCATCTTCCGCTCCTTCGAGCCAAGGCGGAATCCCGGAGTCTCGGCGTCCACCACGAAGGCGGTGATGCCGCTCTTGCCGGCGGCGCGGTCGACCGTGCCGAAGACGACGTAGCGCGCGGCGTCGCCGGCATTGGTGATCCAGATCTTGGTGCCGCTGAGCAGGTAATCGTCGCCGTCGCGCCGAACGGCGAGCGAGATGGAGGCGGCATCCGAGCCCGCACCCGGCTCGGTCAGCGCGAATGCCCCGAGCTCGCGGCCGGCGGTCATCGGCGGCAGAAAGCGCTGCTTCTGCTCATCGGTCCCGCTGGCGAAGATACAGAGCTGGCTGAGGATGTGGACGCTGAGGCTGACGGCCAGGCCCATGTCGGCCGCCGCGATCTCCTCGACCGCCAGCGCCCAGGCGAAGGTGCCCATGCCGGCGCCGCCGAGCTCCTCCGGGTAGGGCAGGCCGGTCAGGCCGAGCTCGCCCGCGCGCTCGAACAGGGTGCGGTCGTAGCGCTCCTCCTCGTCGCGCCGCGCGGCGCCGGGCGCCACCTCGCGCTGCGCCCAGTCGCGGACGGTGTCACGGACGCTGCGCTCCTCGTCACTGAGCGCGAACGGGTCCCGATGCGGGGCGGTCTCGACGGCCATCAGCCCGCCTTGTTCCCCTGGTCGTCGTATCGGTAGAAGCCGCGGCCGGCCTTGCGGCCGAGGTGGCCGGCGGTGACCATCTGCCGCAGCAACGGCGCCGCCCGGAACTTCGGGTCTCCGAAGCCCCGGTACAGGACATCCATCACGTTGAGCATCACGTCGTTGCCGATGAAGTCGCTCAGTTCCAGCGGGCCCATCGGGTGGTTCAGGCCCAGCTTCGCGCCGGTATCGATGTCCTCGGCCGTGCCGGTCGACTCCATGAGCGCGAAGACCGCCTCGTTGATGAAGGGTCCGAGCATCCGGTTCACCAGGAAGCCGGGCATGTCCTTCGACTCGATCACCGTCTTGCCGAGCTCCTGGGCGAAGGTCCGCGCCGCCTCGTACGTCGCGTCGTCGGTCTCGAGCCCGCGGATGATCTCGATCAGGCCCATGACCGGCACCGGCGAGAAGAAGTGGAGGCCGATGAACCTTGCCGGGCGGTCGGTGGCCGTGGCGAGGCCGGTGATGCTGATGGAGCTGGTGTTGGAGGCGAAGATCGCATCGGCGTCAGCGCTCTTCGTGAGCGCGGACCACGTCTCGCGCTTGACCGACTCGTCCTCGAAGACGGCCTCGACGACGATCCCGTGCCCGCCCGCCGCATCCGTACCCTCGGCGGTCGAGATCCGGTCGCCGATGGCGCTGGCCGTCGACCCGTCGAGCTTGCCCCTGTCGACCTGCCGCTTCAGGTTGCCGGCGATGCGAGCGGCGCCCTTTTCCGCCAGCTCTCGCGTCCGGTCGGACAGGGTGACTCGTTTGCCGGCGGCCGCGCTGACCTGGGCGATCCCGTGGCCCATCAGCCCCGCGCCGATGACGAAGACGCGCTCGATGCTCATTGGCGCAGAAGCGTAGCAGTCATCTCATGGTCGGATCGGCTCGAGGAACTCGAGACGATTGCCGAACGGGTCGGCACTATAGAAGCGTCGCATACCCGGCAGCCCATCGTCTCTGGCGACGGAGTGTCCGGCGGCGATCTGCCGTCTCGCCAAGGCGTCGAGGTTGCGCACGATGATCCCCGGATGGGCCTCGGTCGCCGGGCGAAAGTCGTCCTCGATCCCAACATGAATCTCGACGTCGAGCCCGCGAAACCAGCATCCGCCCCGGGGCGCGAGCGCCGCCGGCTTCGCAATCTCGGTGAGGCCGATGACACCGACCCAGAAGGCTCGAGCGGCATCCTCCGATTCGATTGACGCCCCGAGCTGCACGTGATGGATCATCGGTCGAGGAGGCGCTCGGCAGCGGTGAGCGGATCGAGGGAACGCTCGGCGACCGCGTCGAGCGTCGATTCCCAATCGGCCGATTCCGCCGCTCGCTCAGCGGCCAGGGCGGCGAGCGCCCGCCGCAGCTGGTTCGCCGCTCGCTCGCGCGCCTCGATGGGCGTGCGAGCCTGGGACCGGTGCGCCTCGATCGCGTCGGCGAGCGCGGCGACGCCCGCCGCGGTCGTGGCCGTGGTGACCATGACCTGCGGCGGCGTCC
>JALZDF010000140.1 GCA_030862645.1 Chloroflexota bacterium | reverse complement strand
CGCCTCGGTGCCGGAGTTGCTGAAGCGCACGAGATCTGCGCCGAAGCGGGATTTGATCTCCTCTGCCAGTGCAATTCCGTCCTCGACCGGAAACGTGTAGCAGGTGCCATTGGCGACGCGGTGCTGGAGCGCCTCGGCCAGGAGCGGGTGCGAGTGGCCGGCGGCGAGCACCCCGAAGGCCATGTCGAAGTCGATGTACTCGTTGCCGTCGGCATCGGTGATGCGGCTGCCGCGCGCATCTCCCATGAACAACGGGTACGGGTCGTATGCCTGGAACGAGCTCGCCACGCCGAGCGGAAGCGATCCGCGCGCGCGCTCGAACAGCTCCGCGCTGCGGCGCGTGCGGTCGCGGTAGGCCTGTTCCTCGCGCGCGCCGATCTCGGCTATGCGCGCCCGGTCGATCTGGCGCCTGGTGACCGTCACGGTCGCCGTCCTCCTAGCGAGCCCCCCACTGGTAGCTTTCCTTGACGAAACGCAGCTCGACCAGCGTCTCGGTCGAGCGAATGCCGCCGATCTTGGCAAAGCGGTCGGTCAGCACGCGCAGCAGATGCTCGTTGTCCTCGCACACGACCTCGCAGAAGAGGTCGTAGCGTCCGGCGGTGATGACGACGTAGGTGACCTCCTCGAGGGCGGCGATCTGGTCGGCGATCTCGCTCAGCCGCCCGGCGTCCACCTTGAGGCCGATGAGCGCCGGCTGCTGAAAACCCATGGCCAGCGGGTCCGTGACACCGACGATCTGCACCACGCGCCGGCTGATCAGCCGCTCCGCGCGCTGGCGGACCGTTGCCTCCGGCACCTTCAGCTCACGACCGATCTGGGCGTACGGTCGCCGGCCGTCGAGCTGCAGCGCCTTGATGATCGCCTTGTCGAGGTCATCCAGGACGGGACGCCGTCCCGCTGGCTGGATCGTTCTCACCGCCATCGGCGAAGAGTATCGATTGCCGCCAATTCGGTCAACTTTCCGCAACGATTAGCGGTCGATTTCACGGATTCCGTGATCCCCCGTAGTACCCGGCGCCCCGCATAGCTCGTCGAGCGACTCGCTGATGGCGGCGTGGACCTCCGCTCCGTCCCCTGGCTGCGGCGCCCGGATGAGAAGACGCTCGGATTCGAATCGATCGGGAAACTCCCGGAGGATCGGGAGGACGCTCATGCGTCGGTGCGTGCGCCGATGTCGCGGTTCCACGCGCCGGTCGCCTCGGCCAGAAGCTCGGCGACATCGCGCACGGCGACATCGGTCCGATCGAGATCCGTGGTGCCGTCGCGCAGCATGATCAGGCAGAACGGACAGGCGGTCGCGATCTCGTCCGGCGCCTTCTCGAGCGCCTGTTCGACGCGCTTGTGGTTGATGCGCTTGCCTTCGCGCTCCTCCATCCACATGCGCGCCCCGCCCGCGCCGCAGCACATGCCCTTGCGGTGGTGAAGGTCCATCTCGACGATGCTCTGCCCGGGGACGGCCTCCACCACGCGGCGCCCCTGGTCGTAGACGTCGTTGTAGCGGCCGAGATAGCACGCGTCGTGATAGGCGACGACGGCCTCATGGTGCTCCGCGGGTACCAGGCGGCGATCCGCAACCAGCCGATCGAGGAGCTGGGTATGGTGGATGACCTGCACACCGGTCAGACCGAATTGCGGGTACTCGTTCTTGATCGTGTTGAAGCAATGCGGGCAGGTGGCAACGATCGTAGAGATGCGGTGCTCGGCGTGCGCCGCCGATAGCGTCGCCACGTTCTCCTCGGCCAGCATCTGGTAGAGGTACTCGTTGCCGGCCCGGCGGGCGGGATCGCCGGTGCAGGTCTCTCCCGAGCCGAGGACGGCGAAGGGGACGTCGGCCTGGCGCAGCAACTGGGCCATGGCCCGCACGACCTTGCGGTTGCGGTCATCGAAGGCACCGGCGCAGCCGATCCAGAACAGGATGCGGCCGTCGAGGGCGTCGTGGGTCGGCGCCGACTCGTGGATCGTGCGCCATGGGGTGGAGCGGCGGTCCGGGAGGGCGGGCGTATCGGCCTGGCCCAGGACAGGGACGTCCAGGCCCTTTGCCCAGTCCAGGCGCGCGGACTTCGGCTGGCCCCAGGGATTGCCGGCGTTCTCCATGTTGCGGAAGGCGGTGTTGAGCTCCTTTGGAAAGCGGCTCTCCTCCAGGACGGCGTTGCGGCGAATCTCAACGATGGTGTCGACGTGCTCGATGAGCACCGGGCAGCCCTCGACGCACCAGCCGCAGGTGGTGCACTGCCAGACCGCCTCCTCCGGGATCGCGTTGTCCATCAGCGGCAGGCTGAGCGCCTCCTCGGCGCGGCCGCGGGCGAGTTGAAGTGCCTCCTCGGAGGCCGCCGCTCCACCGTTGGCTCCGCCCTTCCACGCTCGCTGTGCCGAAGCGGCCGCGGCCAGCGCCGTCTCGGCCGCCGCGATCTGGTCGCGCAGGCCCTCCATCAGGTGCTTCGGGCTGAGTGTCTTGCCGGTGACCGATGCAGGGCAGAACTCCATGCAGCGGCCGCACTCGGTGCAGGCCAGACCGTCGAGCAGGTGCCGCCAGGTCAGGTCCTGGAGCCCCTTGGCGCCGAAAACCGGCAGCTCATCGCCCTGGGCCGGCTCTGCCTCGAGGTCCATCTTGCGCAGGGCGCCGCGCGGCTCGAGATTGCGGAAGTAGACGTTCGGCTCGCTGCTGATGATGTGCAGGTGCTTGCTGTACGGCAGGTAGGCGCCGAAGCCGAGCACCAGGACGATGTGCGCCCAGCCCATGAAGCCGTACCCGGCCTGCGCCGCTTCGGCGCCGATGCCCTCCAGCGCCACGCTCAGCGGCCCGGCCAGGATGGCCCACGTGCGCGACGGGCTCTCGGGCTCGACGACGTAGGCGAAGGCGTCGCCGATCCACTCGGTCAGCACGATGCTGAAGATGAGGCCCAGGATGATGAAGGCGTCTCGCGTCAGCGCCAGGCGCGCCGGGCGCGTCACCGTTCGACGGATGACGAAGTAGATGACCGATGCGAGCACCAGCGCCACGAAGAGGTTGGCGAAGAAGACGATCACGCTCCATGCGAAGCCACCGAACGGCCAGCCGACGATCGCCTCGACCAACCCGTTTGTCAGGTAGTTGCCGGTCGTCGCCAGCAGCACGATGAAGCCCCAGAACACGAAGGCATGGGTGAGTCCCGGACCGAGGTCCTGGAGGAGTCGGCGCTGGCCGATGACGAAGACGCCGAGCGACTTGATGCGCTCCCATACCCGGTCGTTCCGATCGAGCGGCCGGCCGGCGCGCAGGATGGCCATGTGCCAGCGCGCGCGGCGCCAGAACAGGAAGATCGCCGCGGCGACGGGCACCACGATCAGCG
>JALZDF010000020.1 GCA_030862645.1 Chloroflexota bacterium | reverse complement strand
TCCTCGCGCCCCAGCTGGGCTGGCCGGTGGCGATCGCATTGGGCGCCATCGTCTCGCCACCGGACGCTATCGCGGCGACGTCGATCGCGCGCCGGCTGAACCTGCCGCGCCGCCTGGTGATCATCTTCGAGGGCGAGAGCTTGGTGAACGATGCCACCGCCCTCACCACGTACCGGCTGGCCGTCGCCGTGGGGGCCGGGACTGCCACGTTCGAGCCCACCGCGGCCGTCGTCAGCTTCGGCGCGGTAGCCGTCGGAGGCGCCATCGTGGGCCTGGCGGTGGGCTCGGTTATCTCGTGGCTCCTGTCCCTCCTCGATGACCCGCCGGTCGAGGTCCTGGTCAGCCTCCTCGCCCCGTTCGCCGCATATCTGCCGGCCGAGCTCATGGGCGTGTCGGGCGTGCTGGCCACGGTCGCCGCGGGGCTGCTGGTCGGTTACCGCGCCCCGCACGTGATGGGCTCGCGCACGCGGCTCCTCGGCACGTCGACCTGGCAGATGGTGATCTTCGTCGTCAACGGCCTGGCCTTCCTGCTCGTCGGCCTCCAGCTCCCGACAGTCACCACCGACATCGAGGGCTTCAGCCTTGGGCAGCTCGTGGGGATGGGCGCCGCGGTATCGATCACGGTCGTCGTGGTGCGGCTCCTGTGGATCTACCCCGCCACGTACCTCCCACGATGGCTCATCCCGGCGCTGGCGCGGCGTGATCCCGCGCCGCCCGTCCGGGTGCCGCTCATCCTGGGGTGGGGCGGCATGCGCGGGGCGGTGACGCTGGCCGCCGCCCTGGCCCTGCCGTTGGAGACCGCGAGCGGGGAGCCCTTCCCGGGGCGCGGCCTGCTCATCTTCCTTGCCTTCAGTGTGATCCTGGTGACCCTGATCGGCCAGGGGCTGACCCTGCCGGCGCTCATCCGGTCACTGCGGGTGACCGACGATGGCGCCATCGAGCACGAGGAGCTGCACGCGCGAACCGTTGCCACGGAGGCGGCCCTGGTGCGGCTCGAGGAGCTGCGCGACGAAGTCCCCGGACACCTCCCGCTCATCGACCAGCTCAAGGAGCGCTACGAGCACCGAGGCGAGCACCTCGTCCACGACCATCGCGACGAGCCGCCGCCGGCTCCCGACGAGATGACTCCCCAGGAGATCGAGGAGATGGAGCACGACGAGATCCGCCGGTCGGTGATCTCGGCGGAGCGCATCGCGGTCCTGGCGCTGCGCGACCGCGGCGAGATCAGCGACGACGCCCTGCGGACCATCGAGCGCGATCTGGACCTCGACGAGCTGCGCCGCGAGGCGTGAGCCGCCCGACCCTCAGCGCCAGCTGCGAAAGGTCCGCTCCCCCGCCTGGATCCGGATCGGCAGCTGATTCGCCGGCCACGGCAGGGGGCAGGTCGCGTACGGTGTGAATACACAGGGCGGGTTGTACGCCCGGTTGAAGTCGATGATGACCCTGCTGTCGGCGCCCGGCGCATCGGTGTACAGGAAGCGCCCCCCACCGTACGTCTCATCGCCGTTCGTGGCGTCCCCGAATACGAGCCACAGCTCACCGCGTTCTCCGCCGGACAGCGCCTGGAGCCGATAGGTTTCGCCTCCTGCCCCGAAGACGACGTCTCCGGGCGAACCCTGCTCCTCCGCCACGCCGGCGACGTCCGGAACGGAGAGCCGGCGGTCCGGCGTCGGCTCGAAACGCGCCTCGAGACGCCAATGAGGATCGACCGGCCAGTGGTCGATCCCGGCGAAGTTTCGCCGCAGGTCCGCATCGGTGTCCCAGGTCCGAACGGCGAGGCGGCCGCCCCGCTCGATCAGGCACAGTCGCAGCACGCCGAGCTCGAGCATGGTGGGCTCGCCGGCCCGGTCGCTGACGAGCGGGAGATCGATGACCGGGGCGCCTTCGTGACGGAAGTCGCCGGTCGCCACGACGCTGTCGGCCGCGACGGTGAGGAGGCCGGCACTCGGCGGCCCGGACGGAAGGACCACATCGGCGTCCGCCGCACTGCCGACCCGATTTGTGCCGTCTCGCAGCCAGCCGAGGCCGGCCAGGGTCAGCCAGCCAACCTCTCGCCGCAGGGCGGCGTAGCGCCGTGAGCGCCAGGCCTCGACGGACGAGCGGTGCGCCTCGCGAACCGTCACCGCGCCGGCAGGAAGATGAGGGTCGGGGCGGTGCCCGGACCGATCCGCACGTACGTGGCCGGGCCGTCACTCACCGGGTTGGTCGTGGCCGCACGCCCCGCAGTGGTGGTGCCGTCAAGTGCGACCGCGATGGGACCTTCGCCGAAACGCGCCAGGCAGGCGGCCGCATAACCCTCGGTGCTCGGCTCGGCCAGGACGAGCTCGCCGCTGCCGAGCGTCATGCGCCGGCACCGTGCGCCAAGGATCGGATCCTCGCCGACCGCGTGCCAGGCGGTGCCGAACGCCGGCTCCAGGTCGGTCACGGCGCGCTCCGTGTCCACCGTCGCGATCACGACCCCCCGCGGTGCCTCGGTCCAGTCGTCGATCGGCCGCGGGAAGAGGCCCGCGCGCGCGTCGCCGGGCTCAGGGATGTCGAGCACCTGGACCGGCGCGGATCGCACGCCCCACCACAGGATCCGCGCCTCGTCGCCGGGCTCGGCATACAACCACTGCGGGAAGCTCTGCGCTCCGCCCTCACGCAGGGTGCGGTTCAGCGACCCCTGGTCCGGCACGGCCATCCGAACGTGGCTGACCTCGGCCATCAGTCGTGCGCGGTCGGCGGCCGAAGCCCCGCGAATCCGGCAGCGCGCTCGTACGCATCGGCGATGCGGAGGATGGTCGCCTCGTCGAAGGCGCGACCGATGACCTGGAGCCCGACCGGCAGTCCCTCGGAGAGGCCACACGGCACACTGATGCCCGGCAGGCCGGCGATGTTCACCGGCAGCGTGCACGCATCGTTCAGGTACATGGCCAGCGGGTCGTCCACCTTGGCGCCGATTTTGAACGCGACGTTCGGCGAGGTGGGCGCCAGGATGGCGTCAACCCTGGCGAGGACCTCGTCGAACTCGGCCTTGATGAGGGTGCGCACCTGTTGGGCCTTGACGTAGTAGGCGTCGTAGTAGCCCGCGGACAGCGCGTAGGTGCCGAGCATGATGCGGCGCTTGACCTCGGGTCCGAATCCGGCCCCGCGCGTGATGGTGTAGTTCTCCCACAGCTTCTCGGCGCCCGCCGACAACCCGTAGCGCACGCCGTCGAAGCGCGCCAGATTCGCCGATGCCTCGGCGGGGGCGATGATGTAGTACGTCGCAAGCCCACGGTCCGTCGACGGCAGGCTGACGTCGACGATTTCAGCGCCCAGGCCGCGCAGAATCTCGATCCCGGCGCGCACCGCGGCCTCGACGCCCGGCTCCATGCCCTCCACGAAGTACTCGCGCGGCACGCCCAGCCGCAGACCCCTCACGTCCCCGCTCAGGGCCGCCGCGTAATCGGGCACCGGTGTGTCGACGCTGGTCGAGTCGCGCGGATCGTGCCCGGCCAATGCTCCCAGCACGAGCGCCACATCCCGGACGGACCGCGCGAACGGCCCGCACTGGTCGAGGCTGGAGGCGAACGCGATCATTCCCCATCGGCTCACCCGCCCGTAGGTCGGCTTCATGCCGACCGTGCCGGTCAGCGATGCCGGCTGCCGGATGCTGCCGCCGGTATCGGTGCCGAGCGCGAACACGGCCTGGCCGCCGGCCACGGCCCCCGAGGAGCCGCCCGAGGAGCCGCCGGGCACGGTCGACTCATCCCAGGGGTTGCGGACCGGCCCGTACGCGCTGTTCTCGTTGCTGGAGCCCATGGCGAACTCGTCGCAGTTGGTCTTGCCGAGCAGCACGGCGCCGGCGGCGTCGAGCCGCTCCTGGGCCGACGAGGGATACGGCGAGCGATACCCCTCGAGGATGAGGGAACCGGCCGTGGTGGGCAGGCCGCCAGGCATGTGGCGCCCCTCGTCGTCGAGCGCGCGGGTCACGAAGATATCCTTCAGCGCGTAGGGGATGCCCAGGAGCGGCCGATCCTCGCCCCGACTCCGCGCCTCATCGGCCGCGTCGGCGACGCGGCTGGCGGCATCGGCATCGACCGCGAGGAAGGTGTTCAGGCGCGCCGCATCGCGCTCGATCCTGGCCAGGCAGGCTTCCGTGAGCTCACGCGAGCTCAGCTCGCGCGCTCGAAGGAGGTCCCCGAGCTCGCCGATCGTGCGATCCGGGATGGGAAGGCTCGCCACCTAGCGCCCTTCCTGGAGGACCGTCGGCACGCGCAGGAATGGGTCGTCGCGCAGCGGGGCGTTCGCCAGTACCGCGTCGCGAGTCAGGGCCGGACCGGGCTCGTCGTCACGCATGACGTTCTCGAGCTGAATGACCGACGCCGTCGGCCCTACCTGCGAGGTGTCCACGTCGCGGAGCGTCTCGATCGCCTCGAGGATGTTCGACAACTGCGTCTGCATGCGGTCGACTTCCTCATCGGCCAGGTGCAGGCGGGCGAGATGGGCGACGTGTTCGACGTCTTCACGGCTGATGGTTGCCATGAGCCGATGGTAGCGCCATCTGGCAGCATTGCGCCGATGACCACCCAGGCGCACCCGATGCCCGGCGGACGGATCGAGACCTTCTCGTTGCCGGGCGGCGACGGCGTGCCGCTCGTCGTGCTCGGCGGGGTCGAGACGGGCTTCCGACCACTGGCCGGAACGGAGGGCGTGCTCAGGCGCCGGTGGGAGGGCCGTACGGCGCGTCGGAGGGTCACCGTCGTCGGCCGCCCGCTCCCCGATGCGCCCGCCGACGCCGAGCGCGTGATGCACCCACGCGTGGCCGCGGATGGCGTCGCAACGTCCCTGCGCGAGCTGAACCTCGGGCCGGTGGCGATCGAGGCCGAGTCCGGCGGCGGGCGTATCGGCCTATGGCTGACGGTCGATCATCCCGAGGTGGTGAACCGGCTGGTCCTGGCGGCGGTGGCCTCGGAAACACCGCCGGACTCGCCGATGGCCGAGCGGATGGGCCGATGGATCAGCCTCGCCGAGGCGGGCGACTGGGGGAGCTTCTTCGCCCTGATGGCGCAGCAGATGAGGGCCGCCGCCGGGCCCGAGGCCGGCGCGTTCGGGGCTGCTGCCCGTCTGCAGCCGCGACCGGCCACGCCGGAGCGATTCGTCGGTGAGCTGAGGGCGACGCTCGATCGGAGCTCGTTCGTGACCGATCGGTTGGGCGAGATCGGCGTGCCCACGCTCGTCCTGGCGGGCGAACTGGACGAGGTGGTGCCGCTCAGTTCGAGCTGGCTGGTCGCCGGGCGCATCCGTGGGGCACGGCTGCTGACCGACCCGGCCTGCGGGCACACCGTCCGCAGCTCGTTCACCGGCTACGACGAGCTGGTCGAGGCCTTCCTTGCGGAGGGGGACGAATGAGCTGGACCCCTCCCGCCATCGGCGCCCGGGCGACCCGGACCCACAGGTTCACGGCCGCCGACGTGGAGGGCTTCGCCGGCATCAGCGGCGATCGGAATCCCCTCCATTTTGACGCGGCCTTCGCGGAGGCCACTCGCCTCGGCCGGCTGGTCGTGCAGGGCGGCCTGACGACAGGCCTGTTCAATGCGCTGGTGGCCACGGAGCCCCCCGGTCCGGGCAGCGTCCTCCTGCACCAGGAGTGGGACTACCCCGCCCCGGTCCACATCGGCGACACCGTCACCGCGGAGGCGGAAGTGATCGAGACTCGCGCCGACAAGCCGATCACCCGGCTGCGCCGCGTCGCCCGGCGGGATGACGGCACCGAGGTGCTGCGCGGCGAGTCCCTCGTGTACACCATGCTGCCTGACCGCAGATGACGGCCCCGGCCACGGAGCCGTCGGGTCGCTGGGCTCAACTGGCCCTGCTGGCGGGGACGCTCCTGCTTGCCCTGGTGCCGTGGTTCAGCGCCGCAGCCGTGGCGCCGATGATCGCCGTCGAATGGCAGATCAGCCGGCTCGAGACGGCCCTGCTGACGGTCGCCGTGCAGCTCGGCTTCGTGGTGGGGGCCCTGGCCGTCGCCGTGAGCGGCGCGGCCGATGTCGTCTCCGCCCGCAAGCTGATCGCGGCCGGCGCGCTGGTCGCCGCGCTGGCGAACGCCGCCTTCGCGCTCCTGGCCGTCGACCTCCTCAGCGCCGTACCGCTCCGGGCCCTGAGCGGCGCCGGCATCGCCGCGGTGTACCCGGTGGCCATGAAGGTCCTGGCTGGCTGGTTCCGCAGCGGGCGCGGGCTGGCCGTCGGCGTGCTGACCGGTGCCATCACCTTCGGCTCGGCCGTGCCGCACCTCCTCCAGGCAGGCGGCGCCGTGGCGAGCCTCGACTGGCGCATCGTGGTGCTCGCTGCCACCGCACCATGCCTGATGGCCGCCGCCCTCGGGTGGTGGACCGTCCGCGAGGGACCGCTGACCATGCCGGCCGCGCGCCTGAGCCTGCGGATGGCCAGGACCGCACTCGGCGAGCGCAGCGTGCAGCTGGCGAACCTCGGCTACCTGGGCCACATGTGGGAGCTGTACGCCATGTGGACCTGGGTTCCCGCCTTCATCGCCGCCAGCCTGGCCATCTCGGGCGACGTGCCGACGGCGGGAGCCAGCGGGGTCGCCTTCCTGGTCGTGGCGGCCGGGTCCATCGGGTGCGTGGCGGCCGGCGCCCTGGCGGACCGGCTGGGTCGCACGACGCTGACGATTGCGGCGATGGCCATTTCCGGCTCGAGCGCGATCGTCGCCGGGCTGCTGTTCGGCGCGCCAACGGTGGTCGTCGTGGTCGTCCTCGTCGTGTGGGGTATCAGTGTCATTGCCGACTCGGCCCAATTCTCGACCGCGATCAGCGAGCTGGCGCCGCCCGGCACCGCCGGATCGGCCCTGTCGCTCCAGACGGCCGCCGGGTTCCTCCTGACCGGTGTCACGATCGTCGGCGTCGGGCTGCTCGATCCGGGTGATCGGAGTGCATGGATCCTCGCCTTCGCCATCCTGGCCCTCGGGCCGCTCGTTGGGATTGCTGCCATGCTCCGCCTGCGTCGCCGCCCCGACGCGCAACGCATGGCCGGTGGACGCCGTTAGGCCAGCACTCGCCGCAGGGTGAGGTCGCACTCCGGCGTCACGCCGCCACCGACGACCTCGAAGCCGTTGCGCTCGTAGAAGGCCCTGCCGCGCGCGTTCCTCGAGTGGACGTCCAGCACATATGCGTCGACCCGCCCGCGCAGCCGACCGTGCAACTCAACCAGCAGCGCGGAGCCCGCGCCGGTGCCGTAGTGGGCCGGATCTCCGTAGATGCGGAACAGCTCCGGTCCGCGAGGACCGATCCCGTAGTGGGCGAACGCGATCAGCGCGCCATCGCGCTCGGCCACCAGGAAGTGGCCATCGTCCCGTGCCGCCGCTCGCTCCACGGCGGCCCGGAGCGATGCGACCCCATAGTTCTCCGCCAGGAAACGCGCGATGTAGTCCGACTCGAAGATGTCGGCGTAGGTATCGGTCCAGCTGGCTCGCGCGACGCGGGCGATCGCGTCAGCATCCGCCGCAGTTGCGTCGCGGACCGAAACCGGGTTCACGGCTCGCTGACCTCTACGTGCACGGGCACCGGTCGGCGCACCGCGTCGGATACCGGGCAATGCTCGAGCGCCCAGACCGCCAGCTCCTCGAGCTGCTCGAGGCCGATTCCGTCCGCCGACGCGCGGAGGCCGATGCGCACCGAGAGCGGTCCGGCCGGCACCGATGCGTCCAGCCCCAGGATGCCGCGGTCGTCCGAGGCCGAGTCGACCTCCACCTCGCACCGGAAGCTCGCCCACCCCAGCTGCGCGGCGCGCATCGTCGCCAGGGAGACGACGCAGGAGGCGATCGCGGCGCGCAGGTACCATCCTGGGCTGGCGGCCGATCCGGCGCCGCCGACCGCCGCGGGCATATCGGTTTCGAGCACCTCGCCGTTCGGGCCCTCGGTGCGGACGCGAAGCCCATCGAGCACCCGCGCGGTGGCCAGCGAGTCGGTGTAGGCAACGTCCTCGGGATGCTCCGCCAGGTAGGCGCTGGCGCCCTCGATGGCGCGGCGGATCGCATCGGTCACCGGGGTCGTCCTCCTTCAAGAAGCTGTCGCAGGCCATCCTCGTCGATCACCGGAACGCGGAGCAGCTCCGCTTTCGCCAGCTTGCTGCCGGCATTGTCGCCCGCCACCAGGTAGTCCGTCTTTGCGCTTACCGATCCGGCCGGGTGACCGCCGGCCGCGCGGATGGCCTCTTCCGCTTGGGATCGGCTCAGGGTCGGGAGCGTTCCGGTCACCACCAGGGTCCTGCCGCTCAGCGGACCCTCGCCGGGCTCCGCCGATGCTCCAGGGGGCGGAGCCTCGGCGCTGACTCCGGCCTCGATGAGGCGATGCAGCGTGTCGCGCGTGTGCTCGTCGGCGAAGAAGCGCTCGATGCCCTCGGCCACCACCCGACCGATGCCGAACACCGCCGTCAGCTCGTCGGCCGATGCGTCACGCAGCTTGTCGGCGGCGCGCCGCGTCCAGTCGGCATCGGCCTCACCCTCATTCGTCGGCAGCTCGCGCGCCAGCCAGACGGCAAGGTCGACCGCCGTCTGCTCGCCGACGTGGCGGATGCCGAGGCTGTTGATGATCCGGCTCAGGGGCCGATGGCGCGCCAGCTCGATCGAGGCGGCCAGGTTCTCGGCGCTCTTGCGGCCCAGCCGTTCCAGCCCCTCGAGCGTCTCGACGTCGAGTCGGAAGATGTCCGCCGGTTCTTTCACGAGCTCGCGCTCGGCCAGCTGGACCATGATCTTGTAGCCGAGGCCGTCCACGTCCATTCCCCCGCGGCCGCTGAAGTGGAGCAGGCCGCCGATGCGCTGGGCTGGGCAGTACGGGTTCGGGCAGCGCGTGACGACCTCGCCCTCCTCTCGCAGCGCCTCGGTCCCGCACACCGGGCAGCTGGGGGGCATGTCCCAGACGGTCTCGCTGCCGTCCCGGGCATCGACGACCGCGCTCACCACCTCGGGGATGACGTCGCCGGCACGTTGCAGCACGACCGTGTCGCCGACGCGCAGGTCCTTGCGCCGGATCTCGTCGATGTTATGGAGCGTGGCGTTGCGCACCGTGGTGCCGCCCACCAGCACCGGCGTCACGTGCGCGACCGGCGTCATGGCCCCGGTCCGTCCGACGTACACCTCGATCTCCTCGAGCTTCGTCGTCACCTGCTCGGCCGGGAACTTGTAGGCGGTTGCCCAGCGTGGCGCGCGCGACACGAAGCCGAGCTCCTGCTGCTCGGCCAGGGAGTCGACCTTGATGACGATGCCGTCGGTCTCGTAATCGAGGTCCTTGCGCGCCTCCGCCCATTCCTCCGTGTACGCGATCACGGCGTCGATGCCCTGCACCCGACGCACGTTCGGATTGACCGGAAACCCCAGCCGGCCCAACAGCTCGAGTGACTCGCTGTGCGTCGAGAGGCCGTGCGCGCCGACCAGCTGGTAGGTCCACAGGCTCATCCGGCGCCGGGCGGTGACGGACGGGTCCTTCTGGCGCACGGTGCCGGCGGCCGTGTTGCGGGCGTTGGCATACAGCGGCTTCCCGTCGCGCTCGAGCTGCTCGTTGAGGGCGGCGAACCCACCGCGGGTCATGAACACCTCGCCGCGCACCTCGAGGCGCTCGCCCGGAGGGTCCTCGTGAAGTCGCAGCGGGATGGCGCGCACCGTCCGCAGGTTGGGCGTGACGTCCTCGCCGGTGGCGCCGTCGCCGCGCGTGGCGCCGCGCACGAACCGCCGGCCTTCGTAGCGGAGGCTGATCGCCAGGCCGTCGATCTTCAGCTCGCACACGTACGTCACCGGCGGATCGTCCGGTCCGCGGCCGAGGCCGCGGCGAACGCGGATGTCGAACTCGCGGAGCTCGTCGGCGCCGAAGGCGTTGCCGAGGCTGAGCATCGGCACCTCGTGCCGGACGGCCGGAAACCCGCCCTCGACCGGCGCTCCGACCCGCTGTGTCGGGGAGTCCTCGGTCACCAGCTCCGGGTGTGCGGCCTCGAGGTCGACCAGCTCGCGGAAGAGCATGTCGTACTCGCGGTCCGGCATCGTCGGCGCGTCGAGCACGTGGTAGCGGTGATTCGCGTCGTCGAGGATGGCGCGCAGCTCCTCGGCGCGCACGGCGGGATCGGTCGCGGTCATTGGCGAGATTCTACGGTGGGACCTGGCGACGCGGCCGGCGTGGCGGTTGGCGGCCGGCCCGTGCGGTGCGGCGCGACGCCTTCACGATGCGGGGGTTGGTTGCTCGGCGATCGCCGCCGATAGCGATGGGCGCCGCTCAG
This sequence comes from Chloroflexota bacterium, assembly GCA_030862645.1. Classification (GTDB taxonomy): domain Bacteria; phylum Chloroflexota; class Limnocylindria; order QHBO01; family QHBO01; genus JACDBZ01. The sequence goes on along the minus strand of JALZDF010000020.1, from coordinate 18,831 downwards.
GGGCGCTCCGCCTCGTCGGCGGCCTCGTCCTGTTCGTCACCGAACCAGGCGCGGAGATGCGCGGTGTGCTCTCGATAGTGCTCGGCGCCGTCGTAGCCGATGACCTCGGCGACCGTGTCGCCGTTGCCGAGCCGCAGCTCCAGCAGCGACTCGTCGAGGCCGCCGACCGAGCCAGCCAGCGCCTCGAAGGCTAGTTCCTCGCGCTCGAGCGCCGCATCGGCCGGCGTGCGCCGAGACTCCTCGAGAAGACGGGCATTCATGACATCGGTCTGCGCGCCGTCGTAGGCGAACTCCTCACCGCGCCCCTGAACGGCCAGCCGCAGGGCTTCGACGGCATGCTCGGCCCAGAAGGCGACGTGGACGACGAGGTCGCGGACGCTCCAGTCATCGACGACGCCGGGCGCGGTCACCAGCTCCAGGTCGACCGCCTCGAGGGCGTCGTGGAAGGCCTCATGCTCGGATGTCAGCTCGGCGACGAGCTTCCCAGTGCGGCTCACGGCGGCACCCCGCCAGCGTCTCGGAGCTGCGCGGCGTGCTCGCGGTAGTGGGCGGCCCCGTCCTCGCGAATGCCCTCGACCAGCGTCAGGCCATGGTGCGGCAGGGCAACGTCCAGCAGCGCGGGATCCATGGCCCCCAGCCGCTCGACGAAGGCCTCGACCGATGCCGCCTCGCGTCTGCGGACGGTGGCGAGGTCAGTCTGGCGGGCGACCCGGGCCACCGTCGCGTTGATGTCCTCGACCGATGGGCGGTCTGCGCCGAACTCATCCGCGCGACCGGTCTCCACGGCGTGGATGGCTTCCACCGCGTGACCGGCCCAGTAGCCCAGATGGGCGATGAGCTCGCGTGCGCCCCAGTCCCCGATCAGCGCACGCTGCTCGAGGAGTGCGGGCGCCAGGCCATCCAGGGCGGAGAGGAGATCCTCGCGGGCGGCCGTCAGCTCCCCGATCAGCTCTTCGGTTCGATCGGTCATGCCCGCTCCAGCCCGGCGTAGGCCGCGATGAGGCGCTTCACGCCCTCGCCCACGAACGCGACGGTGACCTCCTCGTCGCCCTTCACGATGCGGCTGCTGACGACGATCCCGTCACCGAAGCGTCGATGCCGGACGCGGTCGCCGGCCTTCCAGGCCGGATCCTCCTCCGCGCCGAGCGCGTCGCCGGCGCCGGGCGCCGAGAAGGTGCCGCTGCCGAGGTCGACCGCGCCGGCGCCCTGGTAGCTCGCCGCCGTCACGCGCTGGCGGGCGGCGTCGAGCTGGCGGCCCACTGGACGCGGGGCCGACAGGTCGGGCAGCTGGATGGGGCGCAGCGGCTCGTTCACCCGGCCGCGGACCGGCGAGCGATAGCCACCCGGCAGCCAGTCGCCACCGTCATCGGTTCCGCGAGGCCAGTCGCCGCCTCGCCGGAACGGCGCCGCGGATCGCTCGGCGGCCAGCAGCTCATCGGGGAGCTCCGAGAGAAACCTTGATGGATCGGACTGGGCCCCGACCCCATAGGTGGACCGATGGTGGGCGTGGACGAGATAGAGGCGGTCCTTGGCCCGCGTCATGCCCACGTATGCCAGGCGACGCTCCTCCTCCAGCTCGCGCTCGTCCTCTAGGGCGCGTCGGTGCGGCAGGAGCCCCTCCTCCATGCCGACGATGAACACGACCGGGAACTCGAGCCCCTTGGCGGCGTGGAGAGTGATGAGCGTCACGCGGTCGGGCGCTTCCTCGAGCTCGTCCTGGTCGCTGACCAGCGCGACCTCCTCAAGGAAACGCGCCAGGCCCTCCGGCGGCGCGATCTCGTCGAACTCGGCGGCATGGTTGCGCAGCTCGGTGACATTGGCCCAGCGCTCCTCGCCGTCGTCGGTGCCGTCCTGGATGGCGGCCTGGAGTCCGGAGCGCTCGAGCGCGGCGTCGAAGATGGCGGACGGCGGCTCGTTGGGCACCATCGCCATCAGGCCTCGCATGAGGTCGACGAAGACGCCGAGCTGCGCGCGCGAGCGCGGCGCCAGGTTCGGGTTCTCTCCCGCCGCCTGCACCGCCTCCCACATGCTGACGTCGCGGGACTCCGCCCAGGCCCCGAGCTCCTCCACCGTCTTCGCTCCGATGCCGCGGGCCGGCACGTTGATGATGCGCCCGAGCGCCACCCGATCGGCCGGGTTGCGCGCCAGCCGCACGTAGCCGAGCGCGTCCTTGACCTCCCGACGCTCGTAGAAGCGGGTGCCGCCCACCAGCTGGTACGGGATCCCGAAGCGCATCAGTGACTCCTCGAGCACGCGGCTCTGGGCGTTGATGCGGTACGCGATCGCGATGTCGCCGTACTTCAGCGAACCGTCCTCGTCATCGGCGCGGCTGGTGAGCAGGCGGGCCATCGAGCCGCGGCCGGCGCCGCCCACCAGCTTCTCGACCTGGCGCGCGACGAACTCGGCCTCCTCGTACTCGTTGTACGCGTCGAAGAGCGTGATCTGGGTGCCGCTTCCGCGATCGGTCCACAGCTTCTTGTCCTTGCGCCCGGCGTTGCGGCTGACGACGGCGTGCGCGGCGTCGAGGATCGTCTGCGTCGAGCGGTAGTTCTGCTCCAGCTTCACGACCTTGGCCTCGGGGTAGTCCGCCTCGAAATCCATGATGTTGCGGAGGTCGGCGCCGCGCCACGAGTAGATGCTCTGGTCGTCGTCGCCGACCACGGCGAGGTTCTTGTGCTTGGCCGCCAGGTGTCGGCACAGCAGGTACTGCGCGCGGTTGGTGTCCTGGTATTCGTCGACGTTGATCTGCTGCCAGCGGCCCTGGTAGCGAGCCAGCACGTCGGGATGCTGCTCGAACAGGAAGACCGTGCGCATCAGGAGGTCGTCGAAGTCCACGGCGTCGTCCTCGCCGAGCTGCCGCTGATACGCCTCGTACACGCGCGCTGCCGTCTCGTCGTAGTAATTGGCCGCCTGCCGGGTGGCGGTGGCCACGTCGGCCAGCTCGTCCTTGCGCTGCCCGATCCAGGCCAGCATGCCGGCGGGGCTGAACCGCTTCTCGTCCAGGTCGAGCCGCCTCAGGATCGACTTGACCAGGGCGACCTGATCGGCACGGTCGTAGATGGTGAAGCTCCGGGTGAGGCCGATGGCGGCGCCGTCGCGGCGCAGGATCCTCGCGCTGATCGAATGGAAGGTCCCGATCGTCGCCTCGCGCGCCGCCTCCTCGCCGATCAGGCCGGCGATGCGCTCCCGCATTTCGCCGGCGGCCTTGTTGGTGAACGTGACCGCCACGATCTGCCACGGTTTGTAGCCGGAGGCAATCAGGTAGGCGACCCGGTGCGCCAGGACACGCGTCTTTCCGCTGCCCGCACCGGCCAGGATGAGGAGCGGTCCGCTGAGGTGCCCGACCGCCTCGCGCTGGGGCGCGTTCAGGCGGTCCAGGATCTCCTGCGGAGCGAGTCGCGGGGCGGGGGTCGCGGCGGCATCGGGCATCAGCCCGATTCTAGGGGCGGCACCCGGCGTGCGCAGGTCGAGGTTCAGCGATCCCGCAGGCGGACCCGTATCGGCTGCCGTCCCCGGTTGCCTCGCTCGAGCATGAGACCGACCGTGAGCACGATCAGGACGACGATGACTTCCATGGGTCCCGTCTGGATGCAGTCCGCGTGCCAGCCATCATTCGCGCCGATAGACCGGCTGGACCTGCACGGGTGCCTGCGCCTGGCTGGCGAGCGACGGCCACTTGCTGGCGATGGCTACGGCCTCGTCCATGTCGGCAGCCTCGACCGCCTGCTGTTTCGGCGTCCATGCCTCCCAGGCCGCGACGTCGTCGGGATGGACGCAGGTGAAGATCACCTAGCGCACGGGTTCCTCCGCTGGCGGCGTCGCGACAGCGGCGCCACTCGACTTCCGGCGCCGGAACCGTCGCGATGATCGACAAGACCTCCGCTACGGCGTTCCGAGCAGGCGCTTGAGCGCGGTCTCGGCCCCGGACGAGACGGCCCCCGTGCCGCCGAGGATGGTCAGCCCCCGCGGCCCGAGGCGGAGGATCTCCTGCCCGGTGGGCAGCGGCACCGAGCCACCCTCCACGAGCAGCATCGGTACGCCGGCTCGGCCAGCGGCCGCGCCGCCGGCAAGGGCGTCGGCGAACCCGGTTCCGGTCGCCGCGTAGCCGGTCGCCGATCGTGTCCAGAAGGCACGCACGATGGCAGCGCCGGTGACATACCGGTTGGCACCGGCAAGCCGCGTCACCGGCCCGACGGTGTAGGCATCGAGCTGTGCCGCGACGGCGGCGCTGACCACGCCGGTGCCGCCGAGCACGTAGATGCGCTGCGGCTTGAGCCGGCTGAGCTCGGTGGAGGTCGGTCCGGGGATGGCGTTCTGCGTGACCAGCAGCAGCGGCGAGTCGCGCAGCGCGGCCGCCGGCGCGCCGGCCAGGGCGTCGGCAAAATTCGCGCCGGTGGCAACGAAGGCAGCCGGCGGCCCCGCCGGATACCAGCGCGAGCTGATCGCTGCCGCGGTCGCGTATCGATCGGCTCCAGAGACACGAATCACCTGGCCGCTGGACGCATAGCGAACCATCCCATTACGGATCGACTCGGGCACCACGGCTGCGCCACCGACGACGTAGATGCGCTGTGGATTGAGCCGATCGAGCTCGGCCGCGGTGGCGGCCGGGATGAAGCTGGGATGGACGAGCAGCACCGGCATGCCGAGGTGGCCGGCGGCGGCGCTGCCGGCCAACGCATCGGGGAAGTTCACGCCGGTCGCGACCATCACGTTGGTGGCGCCACCGGGGTAGCTCGCCCGGCTGACGGCGGCGGCGGTGTTGTAGCGGTCGGCGCCCGCCAGACGGCCCACGCTCGGAGCGGCCGGGCTGATGCGAATGACCTTGTCGTCGCTGCCGTTCGAGCTGGTCAGGTAGAGCTGCCCGCCGGGTCCCGACACCGAGGCGCGCAGCCGGCCCCAGGTGTTGTTGAAGTGGGTCGCCGGTCCGCCGAGATCGGTGCCCGCGGGGTTGATCGAGAAGCGCCGCAGGTCCCGCTCCTTCAGCGTGCTCACGAACAGGTTCCCGTTGAAGTCGGCCCATTGCGAGCCGCTGACGAAGGCAGCGCCCGAGGTGGCTAGCGTCGGCACGCCCGAGGCCCACAGCGGCGTGATGTAGTTGCTGGCCCCCGTGCAGCCGGCGATCGTCCGGTAAGCGCGTCCATCGCCGGTGAAGCACGGCCATCCGTAGTTCCCGCCCGCCACGATGCGGTTGATCTCGTCGTCGCCATGGTCCGGCTCGGGACCGTGCTCGGCGGCATACACCTGGTCGGTCCCCGGCCGGATGGCGATCCCCTGCGGGTTGCGGTGGCCCATCGAGTACACCGCGTTGCGAGTTCCGCCGATGACCGGGTTGTCGGACGGGGTGGTGCCGTCCCGGTTGATGCGCAGGATCTTGCCGTTGAGGCTGTTGCGGTTCTGGGCGCGGGTCCAGTCGTTCGCATCGCCCATGCTGACCCAGAGCTTGCCGAAGCGATCCATCTCGAGCGCGCAGCCGTTGTGGATCGTATTCGCGATCATGCTGCCGATCAGGACCGTCACGCCGCCCCAGTTTCCGTCGGCGCGAACGGAGTAGCGCAGGACCTGGTTCCGCCAGCCGCTGGCCGTGTCGCGCGACGCGCAGACGTAGACGAAGCGATTCGAGGCGAAGTCGACGTCCACGGCGATGCCCATCAGGCCCGCTTCGCCCTGGGCCTGCACGGCCGGGATGCCGATGGTGCGCACCAGCTTGGCGCCGACCGCGCCGCTCGAATACACCCGCACGCGTCCGGGACGCTCGGTGACGAGCATCGTCCCGTCGGGCGCGAAGGCCACGTCCCAAGGATGGACGAGTCCGGAGGCGATGACCGTGCTCTTCAGAGAGGGCACCGCGGCCGCTGCGGCCTGCGGCAGAAGGCCGGCCAGCAGGCCAAGCAGCAGGGGGAGGACGATGGATCGACGTCGGAGGTGCCGCGGCATCTGGCTCCTTCAATGTGGCGCTGGCTGACGTCCGCGAGTGTACGGCGCGGTCGGCCGTCCCCACATGGCCCGATCGTGTCATTCGGCACCGGAGCATCGGCACGCCGGCCGGACACGTCGAAGGCCCCGGCCGAAGCCGGGGCCCTTTCGCATCGGTGCGAGGGTGGCGGACTAGAAGTCCATGCCGCCGCCGCCGGGGGGCATGCCCGGCATGGCCTTCTCCTTTTCCGGGAGATCGGTGATGATCGTCTCGGTGGTCAACAGCAGGCCGGCAACACTGGCGGCGTTCTCGAGCGCCGATCGGGTCACCTTGGCGGGATCGATTACGCCGGTGGCGAACAGGTCGCCGTACTCGCCCTTCTGTGCGTCGTAGCCGCTGCCGGGAGCGAGCTTGCGGACCGCCTCGACGACGACCGAACCCTCCTGGCCGGCGTTGACCGCGATCTGGCGGAGAGGCTCCTCCAGCGCGCGGCGCAGGATGTTCACGCCGATGAGCTCATCGCCGAGCACCTCGACCTTATCGAGCGCCGGGAGCGAGTGGATGAGGACCGAACCGCCACCGGCGACCATGCCCTCCTCGACGCCCGCGCGGGCGGCCGACAGGGCGTCCTCGATGCGGTGCTTCTTCTCCTTGAGCTCGACCTCGGTGGCCGCGCCGACCTTCAGGACGGCCACGCCGCCCGACAGCTTTGCGAGGCGCTCCTGGAGCTTCTCGCGGTCGAAGTCGCTGGTGGTGTCCTCGATCTGGAGCTTGATCTGGCCGATGCGGGCCTTGATCGCATCCTCGGAGCCCTTGCCCTCGACGATGGTGGTGGCGTCCTTGGTGGCCGTCACGCGGCGCGCCTGACCGAGATCCTCGAGCTGGACGCTGTCGAGCTTGCGGCCGACCTCCTCGCTGATCACGCGCGCCCCGGTCAGGGTCGCGATGTCCTCGAGCATGGCCTTGCGCCGGTCGCCGAAGCCCGGGGCCTTGACGGCCAAGACGCTGATCGTCCCCTTCAACTTGTTGACCACCAGCGTGGCGAGCGCCTCACCGTCGACGTCCTCGGCGATGATCAGAAGCGGCTTGCCGGTCGAGACGGTCTTCTCGAGCGTCGGCAGGATGTCCGCCACGGCGCTGATCTTCTTGTCGGTGACGAGGACGAACGGCTGATCGAGCGTGGCCTCCATCTTTCCGCCGTCGGTCGAGGTGACCATGTAGGCGGACAGATAGCCGCGATCGAGCTGCATGCCCTCGACGAACTCCTTGTCGAGCTTCAGGCCCTGCGACTCCTCGACGGTCACGACGCCGTCCTTGCCGACCTTGTCCATGACGTCGGCGATCATCTGCCCGATCTCGTTGTCGCGGGCGCTGATGGAGGCGATGTGCGCGATGTCGTCGGTCGTCTCGACCGGCTTGGAGAGATTCTTGATCTCCTCGACGATGGCGGCGACGCCCTTCTCGAGGCCTCGCTTGAGCCCCATCGGGCTGGCGCCGGCGGTGACGTTCTTGAGGCCCTCGGTGATGATGGCCTGGGCCAGCACGATGCTGGTGGTGGTGCCGTCGCCGGCAACGTCGTTGGTCTTGGTCGCGACCTCCTCGAGCAGCTGAGCACCCATGTTCTCGTACGGGTCCTCGAGCTCGATGTCGCGGGCAATGGTGACACCGTCGTTGGTGATCGTCGGTGCGCCGAACTTTTTGTCGAGCAGGGCGTATCGGCCCTTGGGGCCGAGCGTGACCTTGACGGCGTCCGCCATCTTGTCCACGCCGCGCTTCAGCGAGCGACGCGCCTCTTCCTCGAACAGCAGCTGCTTCGCCACGGTTCTTTCTCTTCCTCCTCGGTTCAGTGGCCGCGCAGAGCGCGGCGGGTTGGATTGCTCGTCGCTACTCGACGATGGCCAGGATGTCGCCGTGCTTCAGGATCAGGAGCTCGTCGTCATCGAGCTTGAACTCGGTGCCGGCGTACTTCTGGAAGAGGACCTTCTGGCCGACCGAGACCTCGATCTCCTCGCGCGACCCGTTGTCGAGGGTGCGACCCGTGCCGACGGCCAGGATTGTGCCCTCCTGCGGGCGCTCCTTTGCGGTGTCCGGCAGGACGATGCCGCTCTTGGTCATCTCCTCGCGGGGGGTCGGCTTGACGATCACATTGCTGCCCAGGGGCTTGAGCTGGGTCGCCGTGCCGCTGACCGTGCTGGTCATGTGTGCGTGATGCCTCCTTGCGTGCGCAACCGGTGCAGGTTGGTGCCATTGAGCAGCCCTCTTGCGGGAGTGCCAGGGCGGCCGATGTGACCGGTGACTGGCACTCAACCGTCGAGAGTGCTAAGCGGGAAGGTAGCACCCGCCGAGCGACGATGTCAAGGCGATCCGGCACGACGATGCCCCGGCACATGGCCGGGGCATCGGAGGCGGTGTGGTGAAGGCCGGATCAAGCCCGATGGGTCACCATCAGCGCGCTCGGCACGGGCTCAGCACCGCCGCCGTCGCCGCCATCCGTCGTTCCGCCGCCGCCGTCGCCGGGGGCGAGGACCAGCACGTAGACGAGGACTGCGATCACGATGATCGCGATGATGATGCCCAGGATGAACCCGGCACCGCTGCTTCCGGCCGGCTCGCCGGCGGTCCCCCCGCCGGGGGTGTTGACGTTGACCTGGCCCATGCGCTGGGTCCTCCTCCTTCGATGCGTGTGAGTGGCGCACGCCACCGTAGGGACCTATGAGCAACCGGCGTGCCAACCCATATCCGCCCTCCGAGCGAGCCGTCGCTCAACGGACGAAGAGGCGCTCGTACGCTCGTCGTGCCTCATCGGCGACGGTTTCGGGTTCGATCCCGCGCAGGCCGGCCACTTCGGCGGCCACTCGCAGCGCGGTCCTCGGCTCGTTGCGCCCATCGCGATCCGGCCCCAGGTAGGGCGCATCCGTTTCCACCAGGTAGGTGTCCGGGCCGATGGCGGCGGCGGCCGCGCGAGGCCCCGCCGCACTCCGGAAGCTGATGGGCAGGGCGAAGCTCACCAGGAAGCCCTGTGCGGTGATTTCGTCGGCCATGGCCGCATCCCCGGAGAAGGCGTGCAGCACGCCGCGGGTCCGCGCTCCGCGACGGCCCGACCAACGGCTGAGGGTGGCCGTCAGCTCCTCGTGGGCGTCCCGGTCGTGGACGATCACCGGAAGGTCGCGGGCGGCGGCCATCGACAGCTGGCGGTCGAACGCGGCGCGCTGCACGTCCGGCGGAGACAGGTTCCGGAAGAAGTCGAGGCCGATCTCTCCGACCGCTGCGCAGCGCGGGTCGTCGATCAACCCCTCGATGGCACGCCACGCCCGCTCGTCGGTGGCGGCGGCGTGGTGCGGATGAACGCCAACGGCCGCCTGCATCCGCGAGCCCTGGCGCTCCGCCAGCTCCAGCGCCGCTTCCGAAGACGGAAGGTCCCAGCCCGGCACCATGAGCCGCTCGATGCCCGCCTCGAACGCGCGTTCGATGACCGCATCGCGATCGGCGTCAAACCGCCCGTGCTGGAGGTGGCAGTGCGAGTCGATCAGGCCCCGCAAACGCTCGGGACGATGCCGTCGGCTCAGGCGGGAACCTCCGCCTCGATGCGCGGAAAGATCGGGCTGGGGTCCCCGGTCTGCAGGCCTGCCGCTCCGGATCCCCAGGCCAGCAGCTGCTCCAGGCCCGGACCGCCGGCTCCGCGCTCGTCGTACGGCGGCGGCGCCCCGAGCTGCTCCAGGATGGCGCTCGCACCCGCCGGCGCGACGGGAGCGAGCAGGTGGCCGAGGATGCGGCATGCCTCGGCCATGACGGACAGCACGTGGCCGACACGCTCGGTCTCCCCCGCCTTGTTCAAGCTCCACGGTGCCTGCCCCTCGGCATAGCCGTTCGCCGTGCCGGCGAGATCCATGATCGCCGCCAGCGCCTCGTCGAGGTGGTAGCGAGCCATCGCCGCGTGGTAGGTCTCGACGTTCGTGGCGGCCGCCACCCGAACCTCCTCGTCTGCCGGGAGGGTCGCGTCGGCCACCGGTGGCAGGAGGCCGTCGAGGTAGCGGCGGCTCATGCTGACCGTGCGGTTGACCAGGTTGCCGAGATCGTTGGCGAGGTCCGCGTTGTAGCGACGGACGAAGCCGTCGTAGGTGACGTCGGCGTCCCGGTCGAAGGGCACCTCGCGCAGCACGACGTAGCGGATGCCGTCGACGCCGAACGTATCGGCTGCCTCGTCGGGATCCTCGGTGTTGCCGGTTGTCTTGCTCATGCGCTGCCCGCTACGGTCGAGCATGAAGCCGTGGGCGAAGATCTGGCGCGGTAGCGGAAGACGGGCGCTCATGAGCATGGCCGGCCAGTAGAGGCAGTGAAAGCGGGTGATGTTCTTGCCGATCACGTGGACATCGGCCGGCCACCACTTCGCCATCTCGGCCTCGTCGTTCGGGAAGCCGGCGCCGGTCAGGTAGTTCGTGAGCGCGTCGAACCAGACGTAGATGCGGTGCTTGTCATCGCCGGGGAACGGGATCCCCCAGGTCGTGCCCGACCGGCTGATGCTGAAGTCGCGCAGGCCCTCGCGCAGCCAGCCGAGCACCTCGTTGCGGAAGTGCTCCGGCTCGCAGAAGGACGGGTTGTCGGCGTACAGGCGTTCCAGGCGCTCCTGGTAGGCGGAGAGCCGGAAGAAGTAATTGTGTTCCTCGAGCCACTGTGGCTCAAGGGTCGGGTGATCCGGGCAGCGACCGCCGACCAGCTGCTGGTCCGTCTTGAACTCGTTGCAACCGGTGCAATACCAGCCCGAGTACACGCCTTCGTAGACGTCGCCGGCCGCCTTCGCCCGACGCACCATCTCGACCGATGCGGCCGCGTGGTCGGGGTCGGTCGTGCGGATGAACCGATCGGCGCTGATGCGGAAGCGCTCGAAGGTAGCCTTCCAGGTGGCGGCCCAAGGGTCGATGAGCTGGCGTGGATCGATGCCCAGCTCGCGCGCGTCGCGCTCGACGTTGGCCGAGTGCTCGTCCATGCCGGTCAGGAAGCGCGTCTCATGGCCGAGCAGCCGATGATACCTGGCAATCGTGTCGGCGCCGATCGCCTCGAACATCGAGTGCAGCGCCGGCCGCTCGCTCGGGTAGAAGATGGCGGTGGTGAGGTAGAACGGCTCCTTCATCGCACGCTCAGTGCTCGCGGCCCTTCGGCCAGTACAGCTCCTTGCGGACCTGCTCCGGGGCGAAACCGCGCACCGCGGCGATCGCCTCGACGGCGCTCACCATCTCCGGATTGCCGCACAGGTACATCGTTGTGTTGTCGGCCGTCAGCCGATGCTCGTCGAGCTGGCCCGCCAGGATCGCCTCGACCCGACCGGTGCAGCCGGTCCACTCCGGGCAGGCCTGCGGACGGGAGACGGTGCCGACGTAGCGCAGCGGGAACCCCCCGCCGTTCGCCAGCTCGGTCAGCTGCTCGCGCCAGGCGAGGTCGTAGTCGTAGCTCACGCCGTGCAGGAGAACGATGTCGCGGGTCTCGCCCCGTCCGCGGAGTGTCTCGATCATGCTGATGAACGGCGCCAGCCCTGTGCCCGAGGCGACGAACAGGCAGGTTCGTCCGTCGTCCTGGAGCAGAAACTTGCCCTTCGGCCCCTTGATGTTGATCGGGTCGCCGACCCTGCGCTGCCAGAGCAGCGGCGTCAGACCGCCGCGTTCCACCAGCCGAATGAAGAACTCGTATTCGGAGAGGTCGTCGGCGGACGAGGAGATGCTCATCGGCCGCTGGATCAGCTTCTCGGGGCCCATGAGACCCAGAGTGGCGTACTGACCGGGCTCGAAGGGAAAGGGCGCCTCGAGCGCCTGAACGCCGACGATCGCCAGGCCTGGCGCGACCTCTTCCCATCGGTTCAGGCGTCCGTTGTACGGGTATTCGGCCGTCATGTATCCCTCGCCCGCGCGCGCCGCATCGTGCGTGCCTGCCGCGGGCGGCCAGTATAGGCGGCGAGACGCCCAGATCAGGTCTCGTGCACTCCGAGGCCGCTTATTCGGTCACCGCGAACCCCGTCCCATCGGTGAAAAGCACGTCATACCCGCCGGCCGGCGTCGAGAGGCGGATGCTGGCGACCTGCTTGCCGGGAAACTCCTCGCGTGCCTGGTCCATGAGATCCTCGACCACCGCGCTGCACTCACCCGCGGGCACACTTCCGCAGTCGATGGTGGGCGCACCCGGCATCAGCTGGCAGGCGCTCAACAGGATGGCGCCCAAAAGAGGTCGAATCATGGGCGCGAGTATCGCAGCGGGATTACCGCGCCGGGAACGAGAGCTCCGACGTTCGCCGGCCCGTCGTCCGGGTGCGTTCAGAACAGCGTCGGCTTGACGACCATGACGTAGACGACGCCGAGCCATAGAAGGGTCACGATCATGACCAGCCCCACGTGGCGCGGATCTCGAACGAGCCCCGCAATGGCATCGCCGGCAACCGCCGGATCGCTGTTCGTGGCGATGTGCCGAATGTGGTTGTACCGCGGAATCGTGATGAAGATGCCCTCGACGAAGATGCCAGCGACGAGCACGTAGGCGACGACCAGCCAGCTGGCGGTCAGATCAACGGCCCCGGTCAGCGCGGTGGCAAACCCGAATACCAGCCCCATCAGAAAGAGCCCGATGGCGACCATGTCGGTCCGCTTGACCAGCGCGTCCAGTCGCAGATACGCCACCACGTCAGCGCGCCTGGCCAGCAGGTCAAGGAAGACGATGCTGCCGAAGATGAGCGTCACGGCGGCGAACATCGACGCGATGTGCAGGAACTTGAAGACGAGCACGAGCCGTCCTCCATTCGGCTACACGGGGACTACCTGCGGCATGTGCGGACAGACTCGCGGCAGCCGTCTCAGTCGCCGGTCATCCATTGATGCTTGAGCCCGTGTCAACTCGCATCGTGGCAGATAGAAGGTGACTGAACCAGAGTCGGCCCCGCCCTCGCCAATCCGATGATGCGCCTTCATCATCAACATTCGCTAGCCGCATCCGCAAGAGTACGACCCATGCTGAACGACCACCCCGTGTTCCCCATCCTGCTGTCCCGGGATCTTGATCGCAGTCGGCACTTTTACCACGACGTTCTTGGCCTTCCGATCCTCCGCGAGGACCTCCCCGAGCGGATCGTCTTCGGGTCTGGCGGTGGCACGCAGCTCGTCGTCACGCTAAGCACAATGGGCACCAAGGACATCCAGACCCAACTGGCGTGGCGAGTGCCCGATGTGAGGGCGGCAGTCAACGATCTCCGGGCGCGCGGCGTGCGAATCGAGGAGTACAGCTCGCCCGATCCGGTGACGCATGACGGCGTCGCCGACATGGGGCATTCGTGGGCGGCCTGGTTCATCGACCCGAGTGAGAACGTCCTCGCGGTCGTCGAACCAAAGAAGTAGAGCGCTCCCCTGGATTCGTCTTCTGTGCCCCGCCGGCTCACCAGCGAGGCGTGGACATAAGATCAGTAGTGGAGCTTCCGCCAGCGTAGGGTGGTTTACTCCCGTCGCCAGCCCCGAGGTCCCCGGTCTCGTCGAGTCCTTCGCGAGTTTGGCGGGGGAGCGCGCCGCCCCAGCCGGGCTCGAGCATGCGGAGCTGCCGCTATCCAGCGCAACGTTGGGCGTCAGACCGCTCGGCCGCCACTGTACGCTGTCGTCGGCCAAATGGGCGCACGGTGTAGTTCCAGTGGCTCGGCAAGAGGACACAGAATCCCATGGACATCGTCGCGGTCGTTCTACGGATCGTCCACATCGTGTCCGGCGTGTTTTGGGTCGGCGGGGCCGCACTGTTCTTCTTCTATCTCGAGCCGACGATGAACAAGCTGGGACCGGATGCAGAAAAGTTCGTCGACGAGATGGTGAACCGCCGCAAGGTCCCGATCTACTTCGTGACCTTCTCTACCCTGACCGTTCTGGCAGGGGTGATTCTGTACTGGCGTGATTTCGGCGGGATCTCCACGTCCCCAATGGGACTGGCGCTCGGCTTGGGGGGTGTCGCTGCCCTCCTTGCCTGGCTCGGTGGAAATCTCCTCCTCCCGAAGACACTCGGCGAGCTCAGCGGAATCGCCGCAGAGATCAAGCAGGCCGGCGGCCCACCATCAGGCGCGCTCATGAGCCGAATGCATGCCACGCAGCAGCGCCTGCGGCTGATCGGCCTGATCGATATCGGCCTGCTGATCTTCGCCGTCGTGGCCATGGCGAGTGCGAGATACCTCTGATCTGAAGAGGCAACGGAAGCCGCCGCTACCAACGCAGGTTCTCGAGGATGCACTTGGGCAGCGCGGGGACCGGGTGATGGCTGACGCGTGCGGCCACCGCCGGATTTCGGTCCCGCGACCGGGTATGGTTCGGCCGTCCGCACTGCCCTGGACACCAACCCTCGCGGACCGCCAGCCGATCCCTGAGGGACAGCCAACAAGGAGGGATCTCATGCAGGCGTCCTTTCGATCATCCATGCGCGGCGTCGGAGCCGCGTTGACCGTGGCGGCGGTCGTCTTGTCCGGGGCGCTTGCGCCGCCGGCGCGAGCGACCGGTTCGGAGACGTATCTCGTCCTCGCGCCCGACGGCGCCGACGCGACTGGCGCAGCGGAACGAGTGGAGGCGACGGGTGGCCAGGTCGTCGCGAGCTACGACGCGATTGGTGTCGTGGTCGCGACGTCGGACCGCGCCGACTTCGGGACCGCCGTCGTCGGGCCGGGCGTCGAGAGCGCTGCGCCAACGGCAGGCCTCGCAACGCCGGTCGAGGACTCAGTCGAGGAGACGGTCACGGCGATTCCGGATCCCGCCACGACCGGCGAGCCATTCTGGGGCGCGCAGTGGAACATGCGTGCGGTCCAGGCGGCCGAGGCGCACTCCGTCACGATCGGCGACGCGGACGTCGTCGTCGGTATCCTCGACACCGGCATCGATGCCGCTCATCCCGACCTCGCGCCGAACGTCGACACCGCCCTCTCTGCCTCGTGCGTCGGCGGCGTCGCCGATACGTCCGTCGCAGCCTGGCAGCCCACGACGAGCGATCACGGCACGCACGTTGCCGGCATCGTCGCCGCCACCCGCAACGGCGTCGGCGTCGTCGGCGTTGCGCCCGGTGTGACGCTCGCTGCCGTCAAGGTCGTGACCGACGCCGGCTTCATCTATCCCGAGGCTGCGATCTGCGGGTTCATGTGGGCCGCCGATCACGGCTTCGACGTCACCAATAACAGCTACTTCATCGATCCGTGGCAGCTCAACTGCCGGAACGATCCGCGGCAGCGGCCAGTTTGGGAGGCGGTCCAGCGTGCCATCCGCTACGCCTCGAGCCAAGGCGTTCTCACTGTGGCAAGCGCGGGGAACAGCCAGTATGACCTGCAGCACCGGTTCGTCGATGCCGGCAGCCCGAACGACGGCTCCGGTCCAGTCGAGACGCGTGACGTCACCAACGCCTGCCTCGTGCTGCCCGCAGAGGCGCCGGGGGTCGTCACCGTCTCCGCCACCGGCCCGACGGGCCTGACCTCCTTCTACTCGAGCTACGGCCTCGGCGTCGTCGAGCTCGCGGCACCCGGTGGCGACAGCCGCGTTCCGGGCACCGAGCCCAACGGGCGCATTCTCTCGACGACCTGGCCGGGGGACGGTTGGGGCTACAAACAGGGGACGTCGATGGCGGCGCCTCACGTCGCCGGAGTTGCTGCGCTCGTGCGCAGCCTGCAGCCCAGCATGTCACCGGGCGCGGTCACCGCCTTGCTGCAGCGGACCGCCGACGAGACGGCATGCCCGGCGGGACGCAGCTACACGCCTCCGGGCGCCGGTGTCGTGACGCATCAGTGCTACGGCAGCACCCGGAACAACGGCTTCTACGGACACGGAGAGGTCAACGCCCTCGAGGCCGTCAAGGCCGCGGAGTGACAATCCCGGCCGGGCGGTGAGACGGATCAGACCTCGCCGCCCGGCCGGTCACATCGGGACGTCGGTCTCGTGGTCGGCGCGGTTGCACCCTAATAGCGGACCTCCCGTCGCGATGCTGATGGTTGCAGCGGCGAATTCACCAAGGCGCTTCGACGGGCGTGCGCGTCGGTTGCGTCAGCACCCACGGCTCCGCACCGCCCGGGGGACGACTGATGCGACCAGGTGCGCCACGATTGCGACGGATCGACCCGTCGCTATGGCCAGACCAGCGCCAGCCCGACGAGCGCGGCACCTGCGCAGATAACCAAGACGAAGCTTGTCAGGATGGAGCGGAAGTACGCCCCTTCACCGGGGTCCCACCTCAGCAGGTACCGTCGGCCTTGGAGCCAGCGGTACCGACTGTCAAGCGCGCCGAGAGCGAGGGTGGCGATAATCGCGACCAGGAGCCGTGTGAGCAGCTCCCGACGGTCGATACTCGCGATCATCGCCGCGCCGCCAAGGAACACCACCAGCCCCAGTGCGACGAGCATGACCCTCATGGAGCGCTCCAAAAGCTCCGAGACGCGATCCAGCGACTCGAGCGCCCCTGGCGAAATCCGTGGCCTCGTCCGTCCGAAACGCCACCTCACCGGCCCAGCATACGCGTGGCGGCGGGTTGCCTGGTCCACCCGAGACAGTTGATCGGGCGTGGCTCGTCACCCTGAACTCTTCGAAGACGCGGTTTGCCAGGGCCACGGGCGGCCGCCAGTCCGGCCACGATGAAGGACATGGAGCGACACCATGTTCCGAATTCGAACTGGCTGCCGCGCGCCCCGGTGGCCGCGGTCGAGCGATCCTAGCTTCTCACTCCCAGCTGCTCGAAGTAAGATCCGCCGATGAGGTTAACCCCGCTCGCTCCCGTGCTCGTCCTCGGCGTGCTCATAGCATGCGGAAGCCAAGAGGCCAGAGCACCCCTGGCGCTGGAGCAAAGGGTCGTCGGCGCTGCCGAGGCGCCCGGCTCCGAGCCGGACCCGGAGGAGACGCCCGTCGCGGCGACAGGGCTCGAAGAGCTCGAGTCCGAGTTAGCCGGACCGGAGCTGTACGAGGAAGACATCCGCGCATTCGCGGAGGCGGGATTCGTCTCCCTGGTCATCGATACTCGCTTCTTCCCGAGCGAGCCAGGCGGCGAGCACATCCCGGGGACGCCTCACGTCTTCACGGTCGTCTACCAGTTCGAGTCCGCGGAGGGAGCGAATGCGGCCGTGGACGTGGCGCACGCGATCGGCCTCAGGCCTTGTCCCGAGACATGCGCGTACGCGATCACTGAGTTCGAACCGGCCGGCGTGCCGGATGCGAGAGGTGTGGAGGCGATCGCTACCCAGGAGGCGATCGACCGGATCGGCGATCACATCCAGCCGGACGCCAGGTACAGCGTGTTCTTCGCGGATGGGCCGTTCGCGTACGAAGTGACGATGTTCGGCCCGCCGGACGAGGTCAGCAGGCAACAGCTCGAGGACATCGCCGAGAAGCTGTACGCGCGCGTCAACGACGCACCCCTGCCCGAGCCTTCCTGAGCCGAAGCCGCCAGCTCGGAGGTCGCGGAAGCGTCGACCTCATAGCCCCTAGGTTCGCTCGGCAGCGATGGCGGCCCGTCTCCAGACCCGGCAGCCGGATGTACCCCGTAAGGGGGCCTAGGGTACGGGCAGAGCGCCTCGCCGCCAGCTAGGAGAGTGGCGGGTGCTCCAGCTCATCGGCGATTTCGTACGTTTCGAGACTCGGCGTCTGACCAAACTCTTTCCAAAGACGCTCTCGAGCAGGCTCGAGTGTGGACGCTACCTGCTCCAGACTCTCGTGCGAGTGCCAGAGTCCCAAAATCGTGATCCGCCCCTCCACGCGATCGACGAGAACGTAGTGCCTTCGCAGTCCCAGGGCCTGTTCGTGGATTGGCCGCACAACTTCTCGATACCGGCTCACGACGGCGTCAATTCGATCAGGCTCGATCTCCACCCGCAGCGCCCGTACAAACATCATCCGCCTCCCCTGTGCTTCCAACGGATTGCATTGTCTCTTGCTCCCGTCCCGGTGGCCGACGCGGGATTGAAATCAGGCGGTGAGCATCACTCCAGCTGCGAAGCGCGGTGTTCGAGCGATCGCTAAGCAACCATCGCCTCGAGGGCCGCGAGGTGGCGCCGCCGAAGGCGAGGACCCGTTCAACGATCGCCCCAGACTCCGGGATGGTCGGATGCACCTTGGCACTTCCCTTGCTTCACCGGAACTCGGAGGTAGCCGTTAGTGCCCCGAACGGAGAGCCCCCATGCGCAGGGTTCGATTCTGCGGCGATTGCGGGTACGAGCTTGCCCGCGACAACGACGGTACGTGCCCGATGTGCCGGCGATTCGAGCAATTCCGCCTCGACTTTTCCGTCCCCCGGCCAAGTGACGTGGCCGCGCATCGGGCTGGCTCGCGTCGGACCGATGTTCCAGGGGCCCCCGATGAATGGTCCCCGACCGTCGCCGAATACCGCGCGTTACTGGCCGAACGACGCCTACGATCGGCTTCTCCTGGGTACCACGCCGCAACGGTGATCCGCGTTGGCTCCTCGGGTGCGCAGGAACCCATGACGCCTCCCACGACAGCCAGTTCCTCAGCTCCGTTGGAATCGAGGGACACTCCGGCGACGCCCGGCTCGTCGACCCCGCCCAGGGCAGCCGGGGCGCTGACCGGTACCTCTGTGAGCGGGGGCGAAACGCTCGGACCGCCAGGACAAGCCGCGCGCCCTCTCATGCAGGGCGGGCCGCCGCGCCACCGAGCACTCCGCTCCAGCACGGTGGTGCCCTTACCCTCCGTCATCACCCTGGCGATTGTCGTCGCAAGCCTGCTCATCGGAGCTGCGGTTCCAATGCTGCTGCTGTCATTGCCGTAGTCGGGGCGTAAACGCCGGTTCCACATGTCACACGGTGTCCCGTCGTCGACGTGATCAAGCGCGCAAGCGGAAGCGCCGGCGATCCCGACTAGCCGAAACCTCGTGTGTGGATGTCCCACGGATTGCAGCAGCAACGATGCACGCAGTTGCTGCTTGGGGCACCA
>JALZDF010000137.1 GCA_030862645.1 Chloroflexota bacterium | reverse complement strand
GGGTCGGGGCCGATGCCGCTTCTGGTGGTTGAGCTTCGCCATCTCTCTCGGAGTTCTCCCCACAAGGTTGGGTGCGTTCAGTGCCGATATGACGCGGCTGCGCCGACAGAAGTTGCAGATTTCGCTGTGAGCCCGCGAGAGTCCGCCCCCGGCTTCCGTCGCTCGTCCGGGACGAGCGCCGCTGAGCGGCGGAAGCCGACGCCAGGGCGCTTTTCTTGACAGGCGAGGATCGGCCAAACCTATACTCCGTTCCTTACTGCAAGGCGACAAGGTTGCGAGTCCTGAGTGCCCGAATCTGACGTCCGGCTCGAACGCGTCACGAAGCGGTTCGGTGACGTCACCGCGGTGGATGACCTCTCGCTCATCGTCGAGCGAGGCGAGTTCTTCGCGCTCCTCGGCCCGTCGGGCTGCGGAAAGACGACCACCCTGCGCATGATCGGCGGGTTCGAGGAGGTCAGCGCCGGTGCCGTGTACCTCGGCGGAGTTGATGTCACGGATCGCCCCCCGTTCAAGCGCAACGTGAACACCGTCTTCCAGAACTACGCGCTCTTTCCCCATCTCGACGTCTACGAGAACATTGCTTTCGGCCTTCGGCGCCGCAGGGTCACCGATGGCGAGATCCGCGGCCAGGTGCAATTCATGCTCAAGCTGGTCGATCTACCCGGGTATGAGCGGCGGAAGCCGAACCAGCTCTCCGGCGGGCAGCAGCAACGTGTCGCGCTGGCGAGGGCCCTCATCAACAACCCGCAGGTCCTCCTGCTCGACGAGCCACTCGGCGCGCTCGACCTGAAGCTCCGCAAGCAGATGCAGGTCGAGCTCAAGCGGATCCAGAGCGAGATCGGGATCACCTTCATCTTCGTCACGCACGATCAGGAGGAGGCGATGACGATGTCGGACCGGATCGCGGTGATGCGGGAGGGCAAGATCGAGCAGCTTGGCCGGCCGGAAGAGCTCTACGAGCGTCCGGCCACCTCCTTCGTGGCTGGCTTCCTCGGCGTGAGCAACCTGCTCGACGGCGAAGTGGTCGGGCGCACGGGCGAGCTCGTCGACATTCGGCTCGGCGACGGCACCCTCGTCCGGGCGCCGGTGGCGGCCACCAACGGCGACACTCGCGTGAGGGTCGGCGTGCGGCCGGAGAAGCTCCGAGTCACGCCCGGCGGCGCGGACGGTCCGCGCTCGGGAGAGAACTTCAACGCTCTCGAAGGCACGGTCCTCGATGCCAGCTATATCGGCGTCAGCACCCAGTACATCGTGCAGACGGCCGAAGGGCACAAGCTCACGGTGTACGCGCAGAACCTGGAGACCAGCGGCGCCAGCGAGGTCCTCGCCGATGGTCAGGCCGTCCAGCTGTCCTGGAAGCCACAGCACACGTTCGTGATCCCCGGAGCGAGCCGAGAAGTCGACGCGCATCCAGATGATGAAGAGGAACAGATACAGTCATGAATCGACGACGCAACGCCTTCCCTGTCGTATCGCTCACCCTGATGCTGGTGATGGCGGCGTGCGGCATCTCGCCGCAGGACTCGCCCGCGGAGACCGATGCCAGCGTCGCACCCGGCGACAGTACGGCGGCCAGCGCCAGCGCCGCGCCGAGCACGTCGGCCGTCGGCGGCGGCGAACCGGAGGACGAGCTGAACTTCGCGAACTGGCCGCTGTACATCGATGTCGACGAGCAAGGCTCGCCGACGATCCGGCAGTTCGAGGAGGCGACCGGCATCGACGTCGAGTACACGGAGTCGATCGAGGACAACACCTCGTTCTTCGGCACGATCCAGCCGGCGCTCGAGGCCGGCCAGGACACCGGCTACGACATCATCGTCATGACGGACTGGATGATCGGCAACATGGCGCGTCTCGGGTACCTCTCCGAGATCGACGTCGAGCGCGACGTGCCGAACTTCGTCGAGAACGCGGACCCGGTGTACTTGGATCGGTCGTACGACCCTGACAACCTGGTCAGCGTCCCATGGCAGTCCGGCATCACGGGGATCGCGTACAACCCCGAGCTCGTCGACGAGGAGATCACCTCGATGGCTCAGCTCCTGGACCCGGAGCTCATCGAGAAGTACTGCGGCCAGATCGGCATGTTCGTCGAGATGCGCGACAGCATGAGCTTCGCGCTGCTCTACAACGGCGTCACGCCGACCGAGGCGACGATGGAGGACGTCGAGGCGGCCCAGCAGGTGCTCCTCGACCAGGCTTCGTGCGTCCG
This sequence comes from Chloroflexota bacterium, assembly GCA_030862645.1. Lineage (GTDB taxonomy): Bacteria > Chloroflexota > Limnocylindria > QHBO01 > QHBO01 > JACDBZ01. Next base: position 7,270 of record JALZDF010000137.1, on the reverse strand, counting down.
AAGTTACTACGGTAACGAGTACGCAGACGAGCTCGCGAACGGCAGCCTCGCGATCACGATGGCGTGGTCCGGGGACGTCTTCCAGCTTCAGCTGGACAACCCGGACCTCCAGTTCGTCGTGCCGGAGGAGGGAGGGATCCTGTGGACCGACAACATGGCGATCCCGGTCGGGGCGCAGCACCCGAACGCGGCGCTGGCGATGATGGACTACGTCTACGACCCCGAGGTCGCGGCGCAGATCGCGGAGTACGTGAACTACATCACGCCGGTCCCCGGGGCGCAGGAGATCGTCCGCCAGCACGCCCAGGAGGCGCAGGACGAGGGTGATCAGGAAACGGCCGACTACCTCAACGCCGTTGCCGAGTCACCGCTCGTCTTCCCCACCGAGGAGATGCTGGGCCGCCTCTACAGCTACAAGGTCCTCGACGAGGAGGAGGAGCGGCAGTGGAACGAGCTCTTCAACGAGGTGATCCAGGGCTGATCACCGACTGATCCGGGTCCCCGGACCCGAGCGATGCCCGACTGGATACGCCGCCACCGCGCCCTCGTCCCGTACCTCTTCCTGGTGCCGGGCGGGCTGTGGCTCGTCGTCTTCTACGTGGTGCCGGTGATCACGACGGCGTCGGTGGCGCTCCAGGAGGGCACGCTCGGGACCGGGTTCCGCCTCACCTTCAACTTCGGCGTCTTCCCCGAGGCGATCGCGCAGTACGACACCCAGCTCGTACGGTCGCTGCAGTTCGGGCTCATCGTCACGATGCTCACCCTGCTCATCGGCTACCCGATGGCGTACACGATCGCGTTTCGTGGCGGCCGCTACAAGAACGTCCTGCTGCTGCTCGTGATCATGCCGTTCTTCACGAGCTTCATCATTCGGACGATCAGCTGGAAGTTCATCCTCGCTGACCAGGGATTCGTCCTCGGCACGCTGAAGGACATCGGCATCGTGGAGCAGAGCTTCCGGCTCCTGGCCACGCCCGTGGCCGTCATCAGCGGGATCACGTACAACTTCCTGCCCTTCGTCGTTCTCCCGCTCTACGTCGCGCTGGAGCGAATCGACCCGCGCCTGATTGAAGCGGCGACCGACCTGTACGCGTCCCGCCTCCAGGCGTTCCTGCGCGTGACGCTGCCGCTGTCGATCTCAGGCGTGTTCGCGGCCAGCCTCCTCTCGTTCATCCCGGCCGTCGGCGACTACCTCAACGCCGAGCTGCTCGGCAGCCGGAACGAGACGATGATCGGCAACGTCATCCAGCGCCTCTATCTGGTGAACAACGACTATCCGCAGGCATCGGCGCTCAGCCTCATCCTCATGCTCGGCATCCTCCTGGGCGTCGTCATGTACCGCCGGCTCCTCCGCGGCCAGGAGCTGACGGTCTGATGACAGCTGCGGCGAGGACGGCGCAGCGGAGCCAGGTGCGCGACCGACGGCGCCCGCTCGAGCATCGGGTTGGCCGTGCGATCCTGCCCATCTTTACCGGGCTCGTGGTGCTGTACCTCTTTCTCCCGATCGTCGTCATGGCCGTTTTCGGGTTCAACGACATCGAGGGCCGCTTCAACTTCACCTGGCAGGGCTTTACGCTCGATCACTGGCAGAACCTGTTCAACCGCTACCCGGCCCTCAACCAGTCGCTCATCAACAGCCTGACGGTCGCCGTGATCTCGACCCTGGTCGCGACGACGTTCGGCACGCTCATCGGGCTGGCCCTGACCCGCTACGACTTCCGCGGCCGCGGGCCGCTGAACCTGCTCATTTTCCTGCCGATCGCGACGCCGGAGATCGTGCTCGGCGCCTCATTGCTCGCCCTCTTCGTCTCGGCCGGGGTCGGCCGCGATCTGACGACGATCACGATTGCCCACATCATGTTCAACATCAGCTTCGTGGTCGTCACCGTGCGCGCGCGGATCGCCGGCTTCGATCGCACCATGGAAGAGGCCGCCATGGACCTCGGCGCGGACGAGTGGACGACGTTCCGCAAGGTCACCTTCCCGCTGATCTTCCCCGGGATCCTCGCGGCGGGGCTCCTCGCCTTCGCGCTCTCGATCGACGACTTCGTGATCACGCAGTTCACCGCCGGCCAGACCATCACGTTCCCGCTCTGGGTGTATGGCGCGTCGCGGATCGGCGTCCCGCCGCAGGTCAACGTAATGGGCACGCTCATCTTCCTCATCGCGCTCGTCGGCATGGCGCTGTGGCTCGCGCTCCAGCGTCGAGAGATGACGGCCCGCCCCACCACGCTGGATCGCTGATGCATCGCATCGGGGCGGCCGCGCGACATGTCGGCGTCTCGCCGTCCGCGCTCCGGCTCTGGGAGCAGCAGGGACTGGTGCGACCCACGCGATCCCGCGGGCGGTATCGGCTTTATTCCGACAGGGACCTGGAGCGGCTGCGCGAGGTCCGTCGCCTGCGCGAGGTAGACCAGCTGAACGCCGCCGGCATCCGACGCGCGCTCGATGACCCGACGGTGGCGGCCGCCCACACCGATCGCAGGCTCGACGGACGGCTGTTTCGGCAGCTGCGGAACGACCGCGGCCTGAGCCTGCGCCAAGCGAGCGAGCGGACCGGCCTCTCGGTCTCCTTCCTCTCGGCCCTGGAGCGCGGCGTGACCGGGGCCAGCGTGGCGACCATCCAGCGCCTCACCGCCGCGTACGGGACGACGATGCTCGACCTGTTCGGGAGCTCCGGGACGGTGACGGCAGATCGGCTCGTTCGCGCCGGACAGGCTCCGGTGCTGCGGCTGGAGGGCGAGTCGGTTCGGATCGAGCAACTGGCCCGAGACGCGACCCATCTCGAGCCGCAGCTCTTCGTCCTGGCCGCCGGAGCGACCAGCGACGGCGCCTACGCGCACGCCGGCGAGGAGTTCCTGTACCTCCTCTCCGGGGCCGTGACCGTCTGGGTCGGAGACGACGAGACGTACCAGCTCAAGCGCGCCGGGGATGCCCTGAGCTTCCCCTCCACGCTGCCGCATCGCTGGCGGAACGACGCCAGCGGGGAGACCCGACTGCTATGGATCAACACGCCTCCGACCTTCTGACCGATTGGTCGGCGCTGCGCGCCGCCATCCCACCGGTCTGGACGCGCTACACCGACCTCGTCGTCGAGCGCGCGTCGGGCTCCTGGATCGAGAGCACGACCGGCGAGCGCTACCTGGACTACACGTGCGGCATCGGCGTGACCAACACCGGCCATTCGCACCCGCGGGTGGTGGCGGCCATCGCGGAGCAGGCGGGGCGCGGCATCCACCTGCAGCAGAACATCGTCTACCACCAGCCCGGACTGGAGCTGCACCGGCGGCTGCCGCAGCGCTTCCCGAATGCGCGCACCGACGTCGAATACGGGCTCTTCCTGTCGAACTCGGGCGCCGAGGCGGTCGAGGCCGCCATGAAGCTTGCCAAGACGGCAACGCGGCGAACGTCGTTCATCTGCTTCCGCGGCGGCTTCCACGGACGCACACACGCGGCCATGGCGCTGACCAGCTCGAGCGTGAAGTACCGTGCCCATTTCGAGCCGCTGGTCGGCGGCGTGCACTTCGTCCCCTATCCGTACCCGCTGCGGATGGGCGGTGACGAAAGCTCATTGGCGACCGCCATGGCGGCCATCGACGAGCTGTTCGCCACGGTCGTGGCGCCGGACGACGTGGCCGCCTTCATCGTGGAGCCGGTCCTCGGCGAAGGCGGTTACGTAATCCCGCCGGGAGCGTTCCTGCCCGCCCTGCGTGAGGTCGCTGACCGCCACGGTATCCTGCTCGCCGTCGACGAGGTCCAGTCGGGCTACGCCCGCACCGGGCGGTTCTTCGCCACCGAGTGGACCGATGCGACCCCCGACATCGTGATCATGGCCAAGGGCATCGCCTCCGGCCTGCCGCTGTCAGGGATCCTGGCGGCTCGCTCGCTCCTCGACCAGCTGGCGCCGGGCTCGCACGGGGGCACGTACGGCGGCAATGCGGTCGCCTGCGCGGCGGCGCTGGCGACCCTCGACGTGATCGATGACGAGGGCCTGGCCGAGCGGGCGCATCGGCTCGGCGCACGGATGCTGACGGAGCTGCGGGTTGCCGCCGCCGACCATCCCAGCGTGGCGGAGGTGCGCGGACTCGGGCTCATGCTGGCCATCGAATTTGCCGATGGCGACCGCCTGGCACCCCGACCCGACCTTGCCAAGGCCCTGCTGTCCGAGGCGTTGGCAAGGAACCTGCTGCTCCTCACGTGCGGGACGCATGGGCAGGCGGTACGAATCATTCCGCCGCTCGTGACGACGGATGATGAGGTCACGATGGCAGTAAGCGCGATCATCGACTCCCTGGCGGCCACCGGGGCCTGAAGAAGGAGTCAGCGTGGCGCACACCGTCTGGGTCGTCGATGACGAGCCCCTGGTCCGGACCGCGGTGCTGGCGGTCCTCGCCGAGCTGGGCTACGAGGCTCGCGGATTTGGTACTGCCGAGGAGCTGTACCTGGCGCTCGTCGCGGAGGACGCGACGCCTGACCTGCTCGTGCTCGACCAGCGGCTGCCGGACGAATTCGGCTCCACGATCGTCCATTCCCTCCGTGAGCGGCCGCAGTACCGCGACATCCCGATGCTCTTCCTGACCGCCATCGACGACGAGGAGGCAGACCGGCTGTCCGACCTTGCCCCCGTCGTCCGCAAGCCGTTCGATTTCAGCGACTTCGTGAGCGCCGTCGAGCAGCAGCTCGAGCAGAAGGAGCAGAGCGCCTGACCCCCCGCCGCCTCACTCGACGAAGGCGGCCAGCACCGAGATCGGGACGGGCACCAGCGGCGGACGGGGGGTGATCTGACCAAGCGGGTCATCGGGCTCGAGCTCCAGCCTGGCCGCCAGCCATGGGATGCATCGGCGGCCCTGACAGGGGCCGAACCCGATGCGAGTCGCCCGCTTCACTGCATCGGCCGTCTCCCAGCCGGCGCCGATCGCACGGTAGGCAGCGTCGCTGCTGATCCCCCGGCAGGCGCAGGCCTGCCGCTCCAGCTCGCCCTCGCCGGCAACGGCGCCCGCCCCTGCCAGCAGCGCTTCGAGGCGGCCGTCCGATCGCTCGATTTCGAGGACACCGGCGCGCAGCTCCCAGGGAATCACGTCCGGCCCGCGTTGCGAGGCGGCCCGCACCACGTACCCGACGTCTGCGGCCCAGGCGTCGAAGACGGTGGCGCCCTCGTGATCGGGCAGATCTCCGTCGACGACACGCAGCTCCGCCACTCGCTCACGCCGAACCGGCGCGACCCGCAGCGGCCGGCCATCCGCAGCGCGCAGGCGCTCCCAGACGGGCTCGCTCATTGCCGGTTCCTCGTATCGGCCAGCCGGCGATACTGGGATCCATACCAGAGGAGCGGGGCCGCATCCTCGCGATAGCCGGCGGCCACGATCTCGCCGAGAAAGATGGTGTGGTCGCCGCCGTCGTGGCGCTCGGTGAGCCGGCAGTCGAAGTACGCCAGGGCACCCTCGAGGATCGGCGAACCGGTCTCCGCCTCGTGCCACTCGGCGCCACAGAAGCCCTTGACTTTGGTGGCGGTCGTGCGCCGCGCGAAGCACTCCGCCAACTCCTGCTGGTCGTCCGCGAGGACGCTGACGCTGAAGGCATGACTGCCGATGATGGCGCCGTGCGTCTCCGACTTGCGGGCGATGCTCGCCATGAGGAGCGGCGGATCGATGCTGATGGTGGCGATCGCGTTGGCGGTCATGCCGGCCATGAATGGCCCGTGGCGGGCGGCCACCACCGTGACGCCGGTGGTGAAGTGGCCCATCAAGGTGCGGAGCCGCGCCCGCTCCTCGTCCTGCATCCGCGCGCGATGCTCAGGCGGCCGGGATTGCGGCCAGCCTGGTGAGCACCAGGCAGGTGCGGTACCAGGTCTCCCCATCGTCTGCGCGGAAGCCGACCGTCCGCGGGCCGAGGCGTTCGGTGCCCGGCAGCACGCAGGCGTAATCGGCCATTGCTGGCAGGCGGAAGTCGATCTCGCCGGCGATCGGAGCCGCCGGCGCATACGTGCGCATCTCGCTCAACCGGCTCATGGCACGCTGCATTCCGTCGCGGATGGTGCCATGCGCGTCGCTCGGCGCCAATGATTCGGCCACGTTGGAGCCCAGGGCACGCTTCACGATCACGCGCTCGGCCCAGGGCAGCAGCGCCTCGACCTCGCCGGCCAGCGCATCGTCGCCGGCCACCAGGATGACCGGCACGCCGTGGTGGCCGAGCCGTATCGCGTTGAGGCCGGCCTCGTTGTGCGGCATGCCGTTGGCGCGAATCTCGAGCACGGTGAGCGATGAATACGTGTGGGCGATGACGCCGGAAGGGTGCCCTGCCCCTGCGTGGTAGCCGATGAAGGCGGCGCCGTCGAAGTCACCGTTGCCGTCACCACCGATCCCCTGCGTCATGCTCAGGGGCTTGTCGCCGATGATGAGACGGGCGCGCTCGCTCAGGTCCTCCGCGCGCAGGTTGCGCATCTGCCAGTGGCTGTCGTTCACCACCACCTCGGTGGCGCCGTGAGCGAAGGCCGCTTCGATGGCCGCGTTGGTCTCGCCGGCCATGAGGGCCCGGCTGCGATCGTAGTCGGTGCGGTCCACTCCGTTGGTGCCGAACACCACCTGGTGCGGATGGGCCACGCCGGCGAGGCCCTCCATGTCGACCGAGAGGTAGATGCGCATCGATCAGCGATACCGCTCGAGCTTTTCGAGAATGCCGGTCGTCGTGGTCCAGTCCTCCGCGCTCGGCTTCTCGCCGCGATGCAGGTGGAAGAGCGGCACGGAGTTCCAGCACGGGCCGTCGATCCGCGGCAGGTGGATGCTGAGGTCACCGCGATCCAGCACCGCCACCAGCGTGGCGCCCTGCTCGCCGCCGCGGGCCAGCGCCCGCTCGAAGGAGTCCACGAAGTCGTCGACCCCACCGAACTCGAGGCCGATGCGCATGGCCGCCAGGCCGGTCGTCGGCATCTGCAGCTCTGCGTGCTCGCTCACGACAGCATCCTCATGACCCAGGTGAAGACGACGGCCGAGCCGATGACGGCGAAGGCGAGCACCGCGATCAGGAGCGCGCCGCCCACGATGCTCGCCCAGGGCGGTACATGCTCGGCCGTGAGCAGGTGGTGCTGGCGTGGAACGTCTCCGGTGAGGCCGGCGCCGAGCCAGACGGCCAGTGCGTCACCGTCGACCCGGACCTCGACCTCGTCGTCGAGCGGCATGATCACCAGCCGCTCGCCGGTGGCGAGCTTGTCCGTGGTCAACAGCGCGCGGTTGCGGGCGCCGCCACCGGCTTCGCGGACCAGCACGGCGTGGTC
>JALZDF010000136.1 GCA_030862645.1 Chloroflexota bacterium | reverse complement strand
GGGTGCTCGACTCGCTCACGCCCCGCGAGCGGCGCGTGCTCCAGCTGCGCTTCGGCCTCGAGGACGGGCGATCGCGGACGCTCGAGGAGGTCGGGCGCGACTTCAACGTCACGCGTGAGCGCATCCGCCAGATCGAGGCCAAGGCGCTCCGCAAGCTGCGCCACCCGAGCCGTAGCCGAAAGCTCAAGGACTACCTCGAGTAGGCGATCGGTCTTTGACCGAGCTCGGGGCGTCGCGGTATCATCCGCGGCGTCCCGATGAGCCTCTCGCGAGGCGCGGTCATGCGTTCCGGCGTAGCTCAGTGGTAGAGCGGGCGGCTGTTAACCGCTTGGTCGTAGGTTCGAATCCTACCGCCGGAGCCACCCTCCAGCCCGCAGCTCCGCCGCCGGGCGAAGTTCCTGCGTCGATGCCTGGAGAATGCCGGACGGGACTAACGCGCGAGGCGACCGGACGTTAGTACCAGTGAGCCGGACACTGCGTTGGCGGCTCTGCCGCCAGGGCAGCCGCAGTGTCCGGCGTTTCCGTGCGCGGTGTCAGGGCCTTCGCTCGTGCCAATCCGGGTCGACCGGGGCCGTCGGGCCGACGTCGCCGAAGGTCGGCACCAGCACCCATCCCATGAGCGCCATGGCCAGGCCGAAGATGACGAGCATCGCCGTTCCGGCGGCCTCGTAGGAGAGAAACCAGTAGACGGCGCCCACGGCGAGGATGAGCGCCGGGATAGCGAGGTACTTGACGAGGGTCATACGGCCATCATAGCGAGCGGGAGGGGCCATCGCCCGCGGAGGCAACGGCCTAAAATCTATGTAAACCTATGCCTTAGACCAGCCAGCCGCAGTCCGTCCGACTCGTCTGGCCGACGGCCAGCTCGCCCTCCGGGCGCCGGCCGTCCTCGGGGGCATGCGGGCGCACCAGCGGACGCGTCCCCAGCCGCCGGTCGGCATCGACGAGGGTGGCGCGGCGGACGCGTGCATCGGTGACGGGGCTGCCGGTGTCGGATGGATCCGTCACCGTTGGCAGCGAGCTCATGACCCGGCCCGGGCGGGCGGTGACCACGGAGCCGTCCGGGTAGCTCAGCCATAGCCCTCGGAGCCGAGCGATGAAGTGCTCGGCCATGCCGGGCACCAGCATGTCCACGATCCCTCGCCCGCTGCGACGGTAGCCTCGCGGGCGCTCGTCGGCCTGCACCCGGTCGACGAAGGCGCGCTGCAGCAGTTCCTCGACCGCGATCCGGACCCCGTCCGGAGCCTCGACCGTCACGCGCCCACCGTGGAACGTGGCACGCCCGATGACCTCGGCCTCTGCTGCGCCGCGCGGCGCGCGGAGCAACTCGTAGACGAGCGTGTCGTCAGTCCGCGGATCGGCGGTTCGGTCGATCATGACCCGAGGATAGCGCAGCCATCGGTGGCTGCGACGCCTCCGGCGGCGTACTCATGCCTCGACTAGAATCGACCGCGGAACTGAGTCGGGTGCCGGGAGGAAGCGTGAGCGAGAGCGAGGAAAAGGGCTACCGCACGATGGTGGCTGCCCAGAACGACGCCCAGGTGGATTCCTGGGCGGCCGACCTCTTCATGGACTTCGCCAAGCGGCTTGGCGTCGGGCAGGCGATCGCAGCCTTCTGCGCGGCGACTGGGCTCGACGCGCGTGGCTTCCAGCGCGCATTCTTGGTGGGCGGGGGACCCGATCACGTCGTCGGGATCGACACCGCCGGTTCACTGGCCGCCCCGATCTTTGAGCTTCCCAGGGCAGTCGCCGGATTGCGTCGCATCGATCCAGCGGCGCGCGCCAAGTTGGTCGACTTCCTCGTCGACCATCGCGAGGTCATGTCCTACACCGCCTGACGGCGGTGCGTCGGCCTATTCGGCTTCCTCGCGTTGCGGTGCGCCGCTGCGGATGATGGCGATTGCGTTCTCGATCTTCAGCTTGGTGATGTTGAGGTGCTTGGCGAAGTTTGCCCGGTTGACCTCCGGGATCTGCTCCATCATCTCGGGCCGTCGCAGGATGTCGACGAGGTCGTCCACCCCCTCTGCCAGCTTCGATCGTGCCCCCATGAGCGCGTCGTCGGCGGCCTTCGCAGCGTGCAGCTGACCCGCCACCGTCCTCCCACGTCGTTGCGGCTTCTCCAGCGCGTCCTTGGCATCCGGCTTGCCTCCGCCGATGATGAGCCGGAGCTTGGCCAGCGACAGCTCGCCGGCGACGATGCGCTTGGCAAGCCGTCGGCGCTGTCGCTCGTCGCCGATCTTCATCAGCTCGTACGCGTGGCTGATCGTGTCTTTGCGCACGGACACGAGCTCGCGAATGTCGGCCGGCGCGTCGGACAGACGGAGCCGGTTCTCCACGTAGCCCTTGTCCTTGCCGACCTTCTGAGCCAGCTGGCGGACCGAATAGCCGAACGTCTCGGTCATCTTTCGGAACATCGTCGCTTCCTCCAGCGGCGAGACGTCCTCGCGCTGCAGGTTCTCGATGATGCTCACCTCGAGGGCCGTGCTCTCGTCGAAATCGACGACGATGGCCGGAATCGTCGCGCGTTCGGCCATGCGCGACGCGCGCCACCGGCGCTCTCCAGCAATCAGCTCGAACTGGGCGCCGGCCGGACGGACCAGGATCGGCTGCAGGACGCCATGCTCGCGGATTGAATCCGCCAGCTCGGTGAGTGACTCCTCGTCGTAGGAGAGGCGCGGCTGGGCCGGATTGGGCAGGATTTTGCCGACCGGCACCTCCCGGATCTGGGCTTGGGTGGCCCGCGACTCGATGAGCGACACGATGCCCGGCGCGAGATCCGTGTGCTGCGCCTCGTCGAAGAGACGATGGATGTTCTCCTTGAACGCGGGCCGCTTGTCAGCCAAGCTCGATCACCTCCTGTGCCAGATCGCGGAACGCGCGTGCTGCCGCCGAGCTGGTCGCGTATTCGGTGACCGGCTTGCCGGTGAGTGGCGCCTCGCCGAGCTTCACCGTCTGCTTGATCATGGTGGTGAACACTCGGTGGTCGCCGAGCTCCCTCAGGTTGTCGAGCATCTCGCGGGCGAGCACGGTCCGCCCGTCGTAGAACGTCGGTAGCAGGCCGAGCACCTCGAGATCGTGGGTCAGCTTGATCTTGATGGTGTTGATCACCTTGATCAGCGCGGTGAGGCCCTTGATGGCGTAGTACTGCGTCTGCACCGGGATGATGACCCGGTTGCTGGCCACGAGCGAATTGATGGTAAGCAGGCCGAGGGTGGGCGGACAGTCGATGATGATGACGTCGAACTGTCGCTCGGCCCAGCCGGCGAGCGCGTCGCGCAGGACCATCTCACGCCCGATGGCGGTAAAGAGCTCCACCTCGGTTGACGCCAGCTCGAGCGTTGCGGGCGCGACCCACAGCCCATCGGTCTGCGTCGGCCGGACGACGTCGTCGAGCGACACGCGGTCCTCGGAGAGGACGTCGGCCATCGACTGCCGGACGTCCGAGAGCGACACACCCAATCCGACGGTGAGATTCGCCTGCGGATCCATGTCGATGCAGAGCACCCGATAGCCTCGTTCGGCCAGCGCCCCGCCGAGGTTGATGGAGCAGGTCGTCTTTCCGACGCCGCCCTTCTGGTTTGCGATGGAGATTACCTTGGTCAACGCGTCACCTTCGTGCGGTCGGGCGGGGTGCGTCGCGGTATGCGACCTCACCGATGATAGGCCGATGCGCCCGCATCGGTCCATCAGAGTTGTCCACAACGTGGAGAAATCGGCGTGTCGTTGTGCAAAGACATGCGTCTATACTCGAAGTTGTCCACCGTCGTTCCGCGGGCCCGTAGCTCAATGGTCAGAGCAACCGGCTCATAACCGGACGGTCGCAGGTTCGATTCCTGCCGGGCCCACCATCGAACGCAGTGCGAAGGAGCCTCCCCGTGTCCACCGCCGACAAACTCGAGCGCCTGCGGGGCCTCCGTGAGGAGTCGCGCCAGGGCGGGGGAGCGCGTCGGCTCGAGCAGCAGCACGCGAGAGGGAAGCTGTCCGCCAGGGAGCGGCTGGAGCTGCTGCTGGACGACGAGAGCTTCACGGAGCTGGACGCGTTCGTCACGCATCGCGCGAGCGATTTTGGCCTCGACGATGAACGCTACCTGGGTGACGGGGTCGTCACCGGCTTCGGCAGGATCGACGGGCGGCTCGTCTTCGTCTACAGCCAGGACTTCACCGTGTTCGGCGGCTCCCTCTCCGAAGCGCATGCGGAAAAGATCTGCAAGGTAATGGACCTCGCGATCGAAAACGGTGCGCCGATCATCGGCCTCTCGGATTCGGGCGGCGCGCGAATCCAGGAAGGAGTCGTCAGCCTCGGCGGCTACGCCGACATCTTTCTGCGCAACACCCTCGCCTCGGGCGTCGTTCCGCAGATCTCGCTGGTCATGGGGCCGTGTGCCGGTGGCGCGGTGTACTCGCCGGCGATCACCGACTTCGTCGTCATGGTCGCTGGGACGAGCTACATGTTCGTCACCGGGCCCAACGTGGTGAAGACGGTGACGCACGAGGAAATCGATTTGGAGGGCCTCGGCGGCGCACGCATTCACAATGAGATGAGCGGCGTCGCCCACTTCCTGAGCCCGGGCGAGCCCCACGCGCTGCAGCTTGCGCGGACTCTCGTCGGCTATCTGCCGCCGAACAATGTCGATCTGCCGCCGCGCCGCGATGGATGGGCCAACCCTGGCGTCGAAGGGGCAACGCTCGACGCGCTGGTCCCGGATTCGCCGAAACAGTCCTACGACATGCACACCGTCATCGGCGGCATCGTCGACGACGGATCGTTCACCGAGGTGCACGCCTCCTTCGCGCGCAACATCATCTGCGGACTCGGTCGCGTGGAGGGTCGAACCGTTGGCGTCGTCGCGCAGCAGCCGGAGGTTCTTGCGGGGGTCCTCGACATCGACGCCTCCGACAAGGCCGCCCGATTCGTGCGCACCTGTGACTGTTTCAACATCCCGATCGTCACCCTGGTCGACGTGCCGGGCTTCCTTCCCGGCGTCGAACAGGAGCACCGCGGGATCATCCGGCACGGCGCCAAGCTCCTGTATGCCTACTGTGAGGCGACCGTCCCCAAGGTGACCGTCATCACGCGGAAGGCATACGGCGGAGCCTACGACGTCATGAGCAGCAAGCATGTGCGCGGCGACATGAACTTCGCGTGGCCGACGGCGGAGATCGCGGTCATGGGCGTCGAAGGCGCGGTAAACATCATTTTCCGCGACGAAATCGCGGCCGCCGAGGACGCGGCGGCCGAGCGGGGTCGGCTGGTTGCCGAGTACGAGGACCGGTTCGCCAACCCCTACGTCGCCGCGGCACGGGGGTACGTCGACGAGGTGATCCTGCCATCGGAAACGCGCGCGCGAATCGCGACAGCCCTCGCGGTCCTCGAGCACAAGCGACAGTCCGTGCCTCCGAAGAAGCACGGCAACATTCCGCTCTAGCGGGTCACTGTCTTTGCACACGGACAGACCGGTGGCTCCGTTCAGCCGCCTCCTCATCGCCAACCGAGGTGAGATCGCGATCCGGGTGATCCGCGCCTGCCGGGAGCTCGGCATCTCCCCTGTTGCGGTCCACTCCGATGCCGATGTTGACGCTCTCCATGTTCGCATGGCCGACGCCAGCGAGCGCATCGGTCCTGCGTCACCGACCGAGTCGTACCTGTCGATCGACGCGGTCATCGACGCGGCACGGCGGAGCGGTGCGGAGGCGATCCACCCAGGGTACGGCTTCCTGTCGGAGAACGCGGCGTTCGCGCGGGCGGTGGAGGCCGCGGGGCTCGTCTTCGTCGGTCCGCCGGCGGCGACCCTCGAGTCGCTCGGCAACAAGCTTGCCGCTCGCCGCGCGGCGGAAGCGGCCGGGGTCCCAATCGTGCCGGGGACGACCGTGGCCGTCGAGGAGGGCGTCCACGACATGGCGGCCGTCGGCTTTCCGCTGATGCTGAAGGCGGCTGCGGGCGGCGGTGGGCGCGGCATGCGGCGGGTCGACTCGGCGGAGGAGATCTCCGAGTCCCTGGCCGTGGCGCGACGCGAGGCGCTGTCGGCCTTCGGTGACGGTACCGTCTACGCTGAGCGCCTCATCGCCCCGGCCCGGCACGTCGAGGTGCAGCTGCTCGGCGATCGGCACGGCCGGCTGGCAATCCTCGGCGAGCGCGACTGCAGCGTTCAGCGGCGCCATCAGAAGCTGGTCGAGGAGTCGCCTTCACCGGCGGTCGACCGGCCGACCCGCGAGGCCCTGTTCGACAGCGCCCGCCAGGTGGCCGGAGTGGTCGACTTTCACAACGCCGCCACCGTGGAGTTCCTCCTCGACGCTGACCGCCAGCACTTCTTCCTCGAGATGAACACCCGCCTGCAGGTGGAGCACGGTGTCACCGAGATGGTGACCGGGCTGGACCTGGTGGCATGGCAGATCCGCGTGGCAGCCGGGGAGCGGCTGCCCGACGACGTCCTGGAGGTCGCCGGCCGTGGCCACGCGATCGAGGTCCGCCTCTACGCGGAGGATCCGTACGACGGCTTTCTGCCCACCGGCGGTCGGATCGGCGCCTGGCAGATGGCCGCCGGGCCAGGGGTCCGGGTGGATGCCGGGGTGGAGGCCGACACGGATCTGCGGTCGGAGTACGACCCACTCCTGGCCAAGCTGATGGTGCATGCTGAGGACCGGCCGGCCGCCGTGGCGCGGCTTCGGCGCGCGCTCGACGAAACCCTCATCGGCGGGATCCAGACCGATGCCGGCTTCCTCCGCTGGCTGGTCGACACGCCGGCCTTCGGCAGCGGAGACTACGACACCGCTGTGATCGCCGAGCTGTGGGGTGCCGGACCACCGGTGGAGCCGGACCATGCGGCGCTTGCGGCCAGCGCGGCCGTCACCACCCGGCTCCGGACCGTCGAGGCGGCCCGGCCGGTGGCCGCAGGTGACCGGGCGAGCTCCGCCTGGGGTTTGCTCGCTCGCCGCGAAGGGCTGCGCCGATGAGCGACTACGAGGTCCGTATCGCCGGCGAGCGGGTTGTGCCGGCAGAGGGATGGCGGCTCGAGCCCGTGGATCCGGCTCGCGGCATCGGGCGCCTGGTGAACGGATCCGCATCGGTGCCAGTCGTGGTGGAGGGGTCGGGAGCCGACTGGGTGGTCACCATTCGTGGCCGCCGCATCCCCGTAACGGTCCGCTCCTGGCGAGAGCGCATCCTGGCCGAGGCGGAGACCGCGGCGGCCTCTCATGGCGGGCCTGTGGCCGTGAGGGCCACCCTCCCTGGGTTGATCGTGACGGTGGCGGTCTCCGTTGGGGATGAGGTCGCGCCGGGTGACTCGCTGCTCACCATCGAAGCCATGAAGATGCAGAACGCGGTCCGCGCGCCACGCGCCGGGCAGGTCATCGAGGTCTCGGTGCACCCCGGCCAGACTGTGGCGACGGGCGCGCCGCTGCTGCGGCTGGAGTGACGGCGCGTACAATCGGTGGCCGATGAGTGAGCCCGAGCGCCGGCCGGCGCGTCCGTATCGGTCCACCTCCGGGAAGGAGATCCGGACGGTCTACGGGCCCGATGACCTCGGCCCTGATCCACTCCATCGAATTGGCGATCCGGGCTCGTTCCCGTTCACGCGCGGGATTCATCCCGACGGATACCGTGGCCGGCCATGGACGATGCGCCAGTACGCCGGCTTCGGCTCTGCAGGGGAGACTAATGAGCGGTTTCGCTACCTGCTCGACCACGGCCAGACCGGCCTGTCGGTCGCCTTCGACCTGCCGACCCAGATGGGCTATGACTCGGACGATCCGATGTCCGCTGGCGAGGTCGGGCGAGTCGGAGTGCCGATCGACTCCCTCGGGGACATGGAGGTTCTCCTCGAGGGCCTGGACCTCGCTGCGGTCTCGACCTCGATGACCATCAACGCCACGGCCGCCACCCTGCTGACCCTGTACGAAACCGTCGCGCGCCGGCGGGGGACCGATCCGCGACAGCTGCGCGGCACGATCCAGAACGACATCCTCAAGGAGTACATCGCACGCGGCACCTACATCTATCCGCCCGAGGCATCGATGCGCCTGGTGACCGACACGTTCGCCTACTGCCGGGACGAGCTGCCAGCGTGGAACACGATCAGCATCAGCGGCTATCACATCCGCGAGGCCGGCTCGACGGCCGTACAGGAGGTGGCCTTCACGGTCGCCAATGCGGTCGCTTACAGCGAGGCGGCGCTGGCCGCTGGCCTGGCCTTCGACCAGTTCGCCCCGCGCCTCTCCTTCTTCTTCGCCGCCCACAACGATCTGCTCGAGGAGGTTGCCAAGTTCCGGGCGGCGCGCCGGGTGTGGGCGATGGTCGCCCGGGACCGGTTCGGAGCCACCGACCCGAAGTCGATGGCGATGCGCTTCCACGTCCAGACCGGCGGGTCGACGTTGACCGCCCAGCAGCCAAACGTCAACGTGGTGCGGACCACTGTGCAGGCGCTGGCTGCGGTGCTCGGCGGCGCACAGTCCCTGCATACCAATGCTCTCGACGAGGCCCTTGGTCTGCCGACCCCGGCATCCGCCCGCCTGGCGCTCCGTACGCAACAAGTGTTGTATAACGAGTCGGGCGTGACAGCCACCGCCGATCCGCTCGGTGGCTCGTACTACGTCGAGGCGCTGACGGACCAGATCACCGAGCGATCCCTCGCGGAGCTCGAAGCCATCGACGCGCGTGGCGGCACGCTCGCCGCGCTGGCCGACGGCTACCAGCAGGGGGCAATCGGCGATGCCGCCTATGAGCAGCAGCGGGCGGTCGAGTCCGGCGAGCGAGTGATCGTCGGCGTCAATGCCCACGCCGACGATGGCGACGCCCTGCGGCCCGAGCCGCAGCGCATCGATCCCGCCCTCGAGGCGAGCCAGGTGGCGCGGACGCGGGCCGTGCGGAGCGGGCGGGACCAGCGCGCCGCCGACGAGGCCGTCGACGCCCTCAAGCGCGCGGCGGCCGGCACCGATAACGTCCTGCCGCGGATTCGCGCGTGCGTCGAGGCGTCGGTCACGCTCGGTGAGATCTCGCACGCGCTCCGTCGGGTGTGGGGCGAGCACCGACCGTGAGCCCCGCCCGCCTCGGCCCGGTCCACCACGTCGCTGTCGTCGTCCGCTCGATCGAGGAGTCCCTGCCCCGCTACCGCGAGCTCTTCGGCCTGCGGCCCGAGGCGTCGCCCGTCACGTTCTCGCCCCAGGGGGTCCGATTGTGCTTCCTCCCCACCGGACGCGGCGACGCGGCCCGGATTGAGCTCATCGAGCCGATCGACCCTGACGGCGGTGTCGGTCGCTACCTTGCGTCGCATGGCGAAGGCCTCCACCACGTCTGCTTCATGACCGATGACCTGCCGTCCGAGCTCGAGCTCCTTGCGTCGCACGAAGCGGAGCTGATCGACCGGGCGCCACGACCGGGCGCGCACGGCGAGGTCGCCTTCGTCCACCCGCGGACCCTGAACGGCGTCCTCTGGGAGCTTCTCAGGCCGGGTCCTCATGACTCGCAGGTAAAACCGTAGCGACCGCTGGCCAGCTGCTCGCGCCCAATGGCATCCGAGCCGAGGGCGATCTCCAGGTCGTCCGCGGCCGACCCGTCCGCCAGCGCCACCGCTCCGTTGGAGAGCGTGATGATCTGCGAACCGATCAGCTCGTCCAGCGAGCGCCCGGGCTCCCAAACGGGCAGGTCGCCGAGATGATCGTTGGCGGCCTCGACGTGGTTGCGGACCTGGGCCGACGCGGCCTTGCGGTCCGCGGTACCTTGCAGCCCCTCCCCGCGCTCGAGGGCGCCGGTGCCGCGGCTCAGCTCGTCGAAGGCGGCGCAGACGGCCGTTCGGTACGCAACCGGTGCCGGATTGCGGCCTGGATCGTCACGGAGGTAGCCGATCAGCATCACGATGCCGACAAGCCCGAAGAGCGCGATCGTCACTCCCCAGCCACACCCGGCGTAGCGGAAGACGCCGACGCCCTTGCGCTCGTCCGGCTGTCTCGGTCGCTCCGACGGCGGGCGCGGCGCGAAGTCGGGAGGGTCGCGTCTGGCGGACGAGGACCCGCCCGTCACGCCCTCTGGCGAACCCCGGCGTCGCGGAGCAGTCGCGGGATGTGGGACGGAGAGTCGGCGACCCGAATGCCCGCCTTCTCGAGCGCCGCGCGCTTCGATTCGGCGGTGCCCGCCCCGCCTGAGATGATCGCGCCGGCGTGGCCCATGCGGCGGCCGGGCGGCGCGGTCCGGCCCGCGATGAAGGCGGCCATCGGCTTGCGCACCTCACGCGCGCAGAAGTCGGCCGCCTTCTCCTCCTCCTCGCCACCGATCTCGCCGATCATCACGATCGCCTCGGTCTCGGGGTCCTGGTTGAACATGTCGAGCACGTCGATGAAGCTGGTACCGATGATCGGATCGCCGCCGATGCCGACCGTCGTCGTCTGGCCCATGCCGGCATCGGTCATGGCCTGGACCACCTCGTAGGTGAGCGTTCCCGATCGGCTCACCAGGCCCACCGGCCCGCGCACGTGGATGTTGCCGGGGATGATGCCGACTTTCGCCTCGTCGACGCTGGTCAGGCCCGGGCAGTTGGGGCCGATGAGGCGGGTGCCCTTGCCCTTCAGCACGTGGTGGACACGCAGCATGTCGAGCGCGGGAATGCCCTCGGTGATGCAGATCACCAGCGGCAGGTTCCCATCCGAGGCCTCGAGCATCGCGTCCGGCGCGAAGGCCGCCGGCACGAAGATGCACGACGCGTTGGCGCCGGTTTGCTCGACCGCCTCCACCACGGTGTCGTAGACGGGCACCCGTCCGCCGAGCGCCGTCTGCCCGCCCTTGCCCGGCGTCACCCCGGCCACGATGTTGGTGCCGTAGTCGAGCATGGCCGCCGAGTGGAACTCGCCCTCGCGGCCGGTGATGCCCTGGACCAGCAGCCGCGTGTCCCCGTTGACGAGGATGCTCACGCCCCGCCTCCCGCGGCTGCGACCGCCTTGGCGGCCGCATCGTCGAGCGAGTCGGCGGTGATGAGCTTCGCCTCGGCCAGGATCGGCTTCGCCTCCTCGGCGTTGGTGCCGACGATGCGCACCACCATCGGTACGTCGCGCTGGAGGTTGGCGCGGGCTTCGACGATGCCGCGGGCGACCTCGTCGCCGCGCGTGATGCCGCCGAAGATGTTGATGAGGATCGCCTTCACGTTCGGGTCGTCCAGGATGATGCGGAAGGCGGCGGTCACCTTGTCCGCCTTCGCCCCTCCGCCGATATCCAGGAAGTTGGCCGGCTCGCCGCCTGCCAGCTTGACCAGGTCCATGGTCGTCATCGCCAGTCCGGCGCCGTTCACCATGCAGCCGATGCTGCCCTCGAGCTTGATGAAGCTGATCCCCGCCTCGCGAGCCGCGATCTCCGAGGGCTCTTCCTCGTTGAGGTCGCGCATCGCCTCCAGGTCAGCGTGACGGGGAAGCGCGGAGTCGTCCACCACGATCTTGGCGTCGAGAGCGAGCAGGCGGCCATCGTCCGTGACCACCAGCGGGTTGATCTCGGCGAGGTCCGCGTCGGCGCCGGCGAAGGCGTCGTACAGGCCGCGCATGATCTTGGAGAAGTCTTTCCGCAGCTCGGCGGGAATACCGAGGAAGAACCCGATGCGGCGAGCCTCGTGCTCCTGGAGCCCGAGCAGCGGGTGAAGCTTGAGTCTCAGGATGGCGTCGGGGTGGGTCTTCGCCGTCTCCTCGATCTCGACGCCGCCCTCCGCAGAGGCGATCACCGTGATCGCCCTGGCCGCGCGGTCGAGGATCAGCCCCAGGTAGTACTCGTGCGCGATGTCGGCCGCCGGCGCGATCAGCACCGTCTTCACCGTGGTGCCCTTGATGTCGAGGCCGATGATCTCGCGCGCTCGCTCTGCCGCCTCGTCCGGTGTCGCCGCCAGCTTCACGCCCCCTGCCTTCCCGCGCCCTCCCACCAGCACCTGGGCCTTGACGACGACCTGGCCTCCGATCCGCTCGGCGGCCGCCCGCGCCTCGTCCGGCGTGCGGGCCGTCTCGCCCGCCAACAGCGGAACCCCGTGGCGCGCGAGGATCTCCTTGCTCCGGTACTCCTGGAGCTTCACTCGACTCTCCTGATGCAAATCTGGCCGGGCGGTCGCGTGCTCGGGGGGCGCTCGGCCACGCGGGACGGACCGATTCTACCGGTGTTGACTGGCGGGCAGGTCTAGCCTTGCGGAATGGATGGTGTTGCCACTTCGGTCGGGAGAGTCCGCGACGCGCTGCGCCGGGTGGCCGCCAACCGATCGCTGCGGCGCGTCGAGGTTGGCTGGCTCGTGGCCATCGCCGCGGAGTGGGCCTACCTGGTCAGCCTGCTCGTCTTCGCCTATGACGTGGGCGGCGTCATCGCGGTCGGCCTCCTGAGCACGCTCCGCATGCTGCCTGCCGCCGTCCTGGCCCCAATCCTCACCTCGCAGTCCGTGAAATGGCCGCGCGCACGCGTGCTGGCCAGCGTCCACGCGTTCCGCGGCGTTGCCGTCGCGGTGGCGGCGATCGCCGTGCTCGCCGATCTGCCCTTCGCCGTGATCGCGGCCGCCGCCACCGCCGAGGGCATCGTCGCCACGCTCCACCGGCCGACGACGATGGCGCTGCTTCCTTCCCTCGCCCGCTCGCCGGAGGAGCTGATCGCGAGCAACGCGATGACAAGCACGGGCGAGGCGATGGGCCTGCTGCTTGGTCCGGCGATCGGCGGATTGCTCCTGGGCCTCGGGGGACCTGCGCTGGGCCTGGCTGTGCCGGCCCTCGCGTTCGGGATGGCCCTCGTCGCCGTCGTGCACATGGATGCCCGGGGATCGGTCGGCGTGCCGGAGGTGGGCCGGCGAGGCATGGCCGGCATGCTTGCCGGTTTCGTGGCCCTGCGCTCGTATCCGTCGGCGGGGTCGCTGGTGGCGATCTTCATCAGCCAGACATTCATCCGCGGCATTCTCACGGTGCTGCTGGTGGCCGCCTCTGTCGAGCTGCTCGGGCTCGGGCGCTCCGGCGTTGGCTACCTCAACTCGGCAATGGGGGCGGGGAGCTTCCTGGGGGCCATGGTTGCTTTCAGCCTGATCGTGCGCCGCGACCTGTCCCTGCCGTTCAGCATCAGCCTGGCGGCATGGGGAATCCCGATCGTCGTCATCGGCGTGTTGCCGGAGTCCGTGCTCGCGTTCGCCTTCCTCGGCATGCTGGGGGCAGCGAACGCGGTCCTGGACGTCTCCGGCTTCACCCTCCTGCAGCGGTCCGTGCCGAACCGGCTTCGCGCGGTCGTCTTCGGTGCTCTGGAGAGCCTGGTGGCCCTGAGCGTGGCGATCGGCTCGCTGCTGGCGCCGATCCTGGTGGCACTGGTCGACCTCCAGCCGGCCATGGTGCTGACCGGGATGCTACTGCCGATCGTGGCGGTGGTTACCAACCGCTTGGTGCGGGCGGCGGAGTCGTCGTCGGTGGTGCCGCATCGTCAGCTGGAGCTGCTGAGGGGCATCTCCATGTTCGCACCGTTGTCGCTCACGGCCCTCGAGCGGCTGGCTGGCGGCATGGAGCCGATTGCATTCGAAGCGGGCGAGACGATCGTCCGCCAGGGCGACGTCGGCTACGACTACTTCATGATCGGCACCGGCGTGGCTGACGTCGTGAAGGATGGCAAGCCGATCGCCGTTTTGAAGGCCGGTGACGGATTCGGCGAAATCGCCCTCCTGCGCAACGTGCCGCGGACGGCCACCGTGCTGGTGCGGGAGGGGGTCGAGGGCTTCAGCCTGCCGCGCTCGGTGTTCCTCGAGGCGGTAACCGGGAACGCGGCAAGCGCAGACGAGGCTGATCGCATCGCGGCCGAGCGCGCCGCGGGCGCCGGCGCCTGATCGGTTCGGCCGCGTGCCGGCAGCGATCGGCCTACACTTTCACCCCGTACGCCGGCGCTTTGATCGGCCGCACGCGAGGTGAGTCCAATGAGTTACGGCGTCACCCTTATTCCCGGCGACGGGATCGGGCCCGAGCTTGCGCAGGCGGCCAGGCAGGTGCTCGAGGCGACCGGGATCCGCTTCGAATGGGACGTCCAGCAGGCCGGCGAAGCCACCATCGCCGGCGAGGGGACGCCGCTGCCGGCCCGCGTGATCGATTCGATCCGCGCGAACGGCGTGGCCATCAAGGGCCCGATCACGACCCCGATCGGCTCCGGATTCCGTTCTGTCAACGTTGAGCTCCGGCAGGCGCTCGAGCTCTACGCCAACGTGCGCCCGGCCCGCACCATGAAGGGCGTCGAGACTCGCTACGAGCACGTCGACCTGATCATCGTGCGCGAGAACACCGAAGACCTTTACGCCGGTATCGAGCACCGAGTGGGGCCGGATGCGGCCGAGAGCATCAAGATCATCACCCGAGCCGCATCACAGCGCATCGCGCGTTATGCCTTCGAGTACGCCGTCAGGAACGGCCGACGGAAGGTGACCGCCGTGCACAAGGCCAACATCATGAAGCTCTCCGACGGCCTCTTTCTGGAGAGCTGTCAACAGGTCGCGGCGGAATACGCCGGGCGCGTAGAGTTCGAAGACCGCATCGTCGACAACATGTGCATGCAGCTGGTCCAGAAGCCGGACCTCTACGACGTCCTCGTGCTGCCCAACCTGTACGGCGATATCGTGTCGGACCTGGCGGCAGGGCTGGTCGGGGGTCTCGGCGTGGCGCCGGGCGCCAACATCGGCGAAAAGGCCGCGGTGTTCGAGCCGGTCCACGGCTCCGCCCCGAAGTACGCGGGCCAGAACAAGGCCAATCCCACGGCCCTGATCCTGTCCGGCGCCCTCATGCTGCGCCATCTCGGCGAGCTCGCGGCCGCCGATGCCGTGGAGTCGGCCGTGCGCGAGGTCGTCGCCGCCGGCGATACGGTGACCTACGACCTGGGAGGCTCGGCTGGCACGCGTGAATTCGGGGATGCCGTGGCCGCGCGCCTCGCCGCCTGAATCCGGCCCACGCGATAGAATCGGTCCGCCGCTAGATTCGCGCCGCCCAGCGATGGTCGGCGCCCCGATGAGAGTTCGTACGCTTGATCACCCTGTTCGGCTACCGCGTCTCGTGGTCGCAGTTGGCCTGGTTCGGCCACCGCGCGAGCGGCCTCGGTGTGCTTTTCTACCTCTTCCTCCACATCGTGGAGACCTCGACGGTGCTCTTCGGGCCGGACGTCTACAACGCCGCGGTCGGCATCTTCAAGAACCTTCCCGCCCGGCTCGGCGAGGTCCTCCTCATGGCAGCGCTGGTCTACCACGCCCTCAACGGGCTGCGCGTGATCGCCATGGACTTCTGGCCCTCGCTGACGATCTACTACCGTCCGCTGACGTATGGCGTCATCGCCGCGACCGTCGTGGCCATGGTGCCGCTCAGCGTGATCATGCTGCGCCCGTTCGCGCCATGGGGCGGATGAGCCGATGACCGCCGTCCGCCGCCCCCGCGTCATCTACTCGAACCCGTCGCGCGCGGCCCGCCCACGACCGGAAGCATCCGGCCGCGAGCGCTTCTGGTGGTACTTCATGCGGCTGTCGGGGGTCGCACTCGTATTCCTGGCGCTCGGCCACATGTTCATCATGCACGTGCTCGTGGAGCTCACCGGCGGCGAGATTGATTTCGCCTTCGTCCAGAGCCGATGGGGAACCCCGTTCTGGCGCATCTACGACCTGCTTCTTCTGCTGCTGGCCTTCATCCACGGAGCGAACGGCGCGAGGATCGTCATCGGCGATTACGTGGCCCATCGCACGGCGCGCAGCCTGCTCATCGGCATCCTCATCGTGATCAGTGCCATCTGGCTGGTGCTCGGCATGGCGGTCATCGCCTTCTTCGACCCGAACACGGCGCCGCCGGTCGGTCCCTTCTGATGACCCTGGCAACCCGAGGGCTCGGCCTCGTTCCGCAGACCCGCGTGCACGAGCTAGACGCCGTCGTCGTCGGGGCCGGCGGCGCCGGTTTGTATGCGGCCCTCGAGCTGAAGCAGGAGCTCGGGCCGGAGGCCCGTATCGGCGTGATCAGCAAGCTGTATCCGTCTCGCTCACACACCGGAGCCGCCCAGGGCGGGGTATGCGCCGCGCTTGGCAACACGGAGGAGGACCACTGGGAGTGGCACTGGTTCGACACGGTCAAGGGCGGCGACTACCTCGTGGACCAGGACGCGGCAGAGGTCATGTGCCGCGACGCGGTCGAGACGATCATCAACCTCGAGCATCTGGGGATGCCGTTCGATCGCACGCCCGAAGGGTTCATCAACCAGCGGCGTTTCGGCGGCCACACCCGGAACTATGGAGAAGGCCCGGTGCGCCGCTCCTGCTTCAGTGCCGACCGCACCGGCCATTCGATCCTGCAGACGCTCTACCAGCAGTGCATCAAACACGAGGTGGTCTTTTTCGACGAGTACCAGGTCCTCGACCTGGCCCTCCCGAACGGACCGGCCGGGCCGGTCGGTGGCGTGATCGCCCTGCAGCTGGCCACCAGCGAGCTGCATGCCTTCCGCTCCCGCGCCGTTCTGTTCGCCACCGGCGGCTACGGCAAAATCTTCAAGGTCACCAGCAACGCCCACACCCTGACCGGCGACGGAATGGCGATCCCGTATCGGCGCGGCCTGCCGCTGGAGGACATGGAGTTCTTCCAGTTCCACCCGACCGGAATGTACAAGCTCGGCTTCCTGCTGTCGGAGGCCATGCGCGGCGAGGGCGGCGTGCTCCTCAACGACAAGGGGGAGCGCTTCATGGAGCGCTATGCCCCGACCATGAAGGACCTTGCCTCCCGCGACGTGGTGAGCCGCAGCATCTACCTCGAGATCGCGGAGGGGCGAGGGATCGGCGGCAGCGATTTCGTGCACCTCGACGTCCGTCATCTCGGCGCCGAGGTGCTGAACCACAAGCTTCCCGACATGAGCGGCTTCATCAGGACGTACTTCGGCCTCGAGCCCCTGACAGACCTCGTCCCGATCCAGCCGACCGCCCACTACGCGATGGGCGGCATCCCGACGGACATCGACGGCCGCGTCCTCGCCGACGCGACCGGCGCCGTCGTACCGGGCTTCTACGCCGCCGGTGAGGTGGCCTGCGTATCGGTCCATGGCGCGAACCGGCTCGGCACCAACTCGCTTCTCGACATCCTGGTCTTCGGCCGCCGGGCCGGGAAGAAGATGGCAGTCGAGCTTGCCGAACTTCCGGAGCCGATGGTCGACGCCGAGGCGGAGGCATCCGTCCAGTCGATGGTGTCCGGCCTGCTGGCCGGAGCCGATGGCGAGCGGCCGGCCGTCATCCGCTCCGAGCTCCAGGAGGTCATGTTCGCGAAATGCGGCGTCTACCGGACCGCGGAGCTGCTCACCGAGTGCCGCGACGCGGTTGCCGCGCTTCGCGAGCGGGCTCAGCATCTCACCGTGGATGACAAGGGCTGCCGCTACAACACCGACCTCGGCGAGGCGCTCGAGCTGGGGTTCCTGCTGGACTGCGCCGAGGCCACCGTCGCATCCGCCCTGGCTCGCACCGAGACGCGCGGCGGCCACGCCCGCGAGGACTTTCCCGAGCGTGACGACAAGGGCTGGCTCAGGCACACCTTTGCCACGCGATCCCCCCAGACCGGCGCAATCTCGCTGGCCTACAAGCCGGTGACGATCACGAAATTCGAGCCGAAGGCGCGGGTGTACTGAGCCGATGGACGTCATGCTGCGCATCCGCCGCTACAACCCCGAGGCCGACGAGGCGCCTCATTGGGAGGAGTACGCCGTCAGCGCCGAGCCGACCGACCGGGTGCTGGACCTGCTGCACCAGGTGAAGTGGTACCAGGACGGCACGCTGACCTTCCGCCGATCCTGCGCGCACGGCGTGTGCGGCTCTGACGCGATGGTGATCAACGGGCGCAACCGGCTGGCCTGCGAGTACCTCGTCCGGGATGCAGGGCCGACCATCACGGTGGAGGCCATCCGCGGCATGGGCATCGTCAAGGACCTGCTGGTCGACATGGAACCGTTCTGGGAGACGTACAAGCAGGTCAAGCCCTTCCTCGTCAACGACGAGATCCCGATCGACGGCAAGGAGCGCCGGCAGTCGCAGGCGGACCGGGAGCGGTACGAGGACACCAGTCGCTGCATCCTGTGCGCGGCCTGCACCACGAGCTGCCCCGTGTTCTGGGCGGACCAGTCGTACGTCGGCCCGGCCGCGATCGTCAACGCACACCGGTTCATCGTCGACTCGCGCGACCAGGCGAAGCAGGAGCGGCTCGAGATCATGGCCGATCCCGACGGGGTGTGGCGCTGCCGCACCACGTTCAACTGCGTGGAGGCCTGTCCTCGGGACATCAAGATCACCCGTGCCATCCTCGAGATCACGAACGAGATCGGCAAGGCCGGGCTGCGGTGAGGGTGCTCATCCATACCGATGGCGCTGCCCGCGGCAACCCGGGACCCGCCGGCGCCGGCGCGATCCTGCGCGACGCCTCCGATGGATCCGTCCTCGCCGAGATCGCGCAGCCGCTCGGGCGCGCGACGAACAACGTTGCGGAGTGGACCGCCGTGCAGCTGGCGCTCGAGGAGGCGCATCGCCTCGGCGCCACGCACGTCGACCTGCGCATGGACTCGGAACTGGTCGCGCGCCAGATCTCCGGTGTCTACCGGGTCAAGCATCCGGACCTCAAGCCGCTCCACGCCGCGGTCATGCCACTGCTGCGCTCCTTCGACGGCTACACCGTGGGCCATGTCCCTCGGGCGCTCAACAAGGACGCGGATCGGCTCTCCAACGTGGCCATCGATGGCGACGCGCGACATGTCACCACACGGCCGACGCCGCGCTAGCGCCCTCAGGCTGCTGGCGGTCGCCTCCCTCTACCTGACCGGGTGCGCCGCGCCGATCGCACCTTCGCCCAGGAGGCGCGCTCTGTGCCGTAGAGGGGTGAGCGGCGAGCTCTGCGTCTGAGGAGATTCGAACGAACGTTCGAATGGGGTACAATGGGTCTCCCTGGAGGCGGCCGGACGGTCGCGGGCGCATCGGTCGAAAGGCCGCGTCCGAGGAAAGTCCGAGCTCCTCAGAGCAGGCTAGCGGGTAACGCCCGTCCGCCGTGAGGCGAGGACCAGCGCCACAGTGACGATTCCCGCCGGTTCGCCGGCGGGAGTGAAACGCGGCAAGCTCTAGCCGGAGCAAGACCGAATAGGGGAGCGAAAGGCGGCCTCCGGGCCGCAGCAGGTGGCTCGCTCAGCTCCCGGGTAGGTCGCAGAGATGGATGGCCGTCCATGAGCCCGATGCGAATCGGTCTCGGGACAGAACTCGGCTTATAGGCCGCCCTCCAGGGACTGCCTTTCGCGCCACCGATTGGCTGCGCCTTCCCGTTGGCTGCGCCCTGAACGGTCCCTGATCTGCCCCTGACTGGCGCCTCGTTCGCCATGGGCGCCTGGCGGCGCTTCGCCGTCCCAGTCGAGGGTATTGCCGGTCCGGTCAGTCCTCGTCCTCGCGCCAGACCGAGCGGGCGGTGCAGGCGTTGCAGATGGGGCGCGCTTCGTCCATGGTGCCGAGAGGGAGGGGATGGTCGTTGCCACCGAGCAGGCAATCGACCTGGACCGAGGCGGGACTGCCGGGCACGATGCTGACGTGGCGCACCGAACAGCGACGGATGCGACCGGATCGCGGGATCGGTCGGCGCTCCTCGCCCCCTTCGATCGGGTTCAGCGCCATTGGTGCGTGCCTCGGGTCGTACGTGGATCTGTCAGCGGGGTCAGGCTACCTTTGGGTGCGTCCTGTCAACAATGGCGCGTTCGTACCATCGGGCTGCGGCCACCAGGCGCGTTTCGGAGCGCGCCGGCCGCACGCTAGACTCACCCGGCCGCGTCCCGCGGGCCACGGAGACCAGGAGGGGTCGTGTTCGGACGACGAAAGCGCGAAGAGGCGGCCGCCGCCGATGCGGCTCGCGAGGCCGAGCGCCATGCACTGTTCGCTCGGCTGGCGGAGCGCCCGGAGCACATCTGTCCCTTCCTCGGACTCGAGGCCGATCGGACGGGCTACGTCGAGGGCGTGAGCGCCGACCACCGATGCTTCGCGTTCGGAGATCCGGCGCCCATCTCGGCCGAGCAACAGACCCGCGTCTGCCAGGAGCGTGGCTATGGCAACTGCCCGCGCTACCTGCGAGGCGTACTCGTCATTCCGACCGAGGAGCTCGAGGCGCTCCGCCGTCCCCGTGCCGCCGAGGCCCTGCCACCGCCTCCACCGCCACCCGCGGCAGAGCCGCAACGGCGTCGACGCGCGCCGGTGCTGGCCATTTTGGCCGTGCTCCTCCTGGTCGGCGGAGGCGGCGCGGCCGCCTTCATGATGTTCGGCCCGAACTTTGACGTCTCGGTCAACCCGACCGCCACACCGATTCCTCAGCCAACGGCGCAGCCGACACCAACCCTGGGGCCCACGCCGTCGGCCGATCCCTCCGTTACGCCTTCCATCCACGCCAGCCCGACCCCTGAGCCGACGCCGTCGGCTGGCGACGAGTTCGCCTTCTACGAGGTTTCCGTCAGCCCGGGGAGCTATGTCCTCTTCGCACTCGACGGCGGTGCCATCGGTCCTCAGCGGACGGTCGCCTTCGAACAGTTCTCCTTCGCCCGGGCCGCCGCCGAGACCGGCAACGACGGGGCGGTGTATTGGGTGACGCAGGACGGCGATCTCGCCGGCCTTGGCTACCGGTATCCGGATTCCGGTGACTTCCGCATCCGCGCTGTCTTCTTGAACGAGGCCGGCGATCGGCGATCGGTCTTCCTCGAGGAAGCCGAGCTCGACGAGGTGCCCGAGGCCACGCCAGCTCCCTGACCCGATCACGACGGAAGATCGGCGCCGCCGAGCCACCGCGTCCACTCCCGCGGTCTGAACGTCGTCGCGCCCGGATGCGGGCCGCCACGTGTTCGGCCGATCACGCCACTTCGCCAGACATGGGTGCGCTCAATTCGTAGCCGCACGGCCCGAAGGTACGGGCCGCATTGTCACGCCCCGATGCAGGAAACCCCTTGACGGGCAGGCTTCGCCCTGTATAGTGGCGCTTGGTGGTTCCAAATGGGGCCATATGGGGACAAGTGGTGAACGACAGGCATAATGGAACGCGCGGCATTCCTGACCGGGGAGTTCCGGCACGCGCTGGACGATCGAGGCCGCGTGGCGGTCCCGGTTCGGTTCCGGGCGCGGCTGGCCCAGGGGGCGACGCTGGCTCGCTGGCTGGATGGCTGCCTGGCGATCTTCCCGGCCGATACCTGGGAAGAGCTGGCCGCCAAGATCCAGGGCCTGCCGACGACGAACGCGGCCGCGCGACAATTCGGCCGCTTCATGAGCTCGGGAGCGGTCGAGGTGGAGCTCGATCGACAGGGGAGACTCCTGGTCCCGAGCTATCTGCGCGAATACGCCGGCCTGACCCAGAGCGAGGTGGTCGTGGTCGGCGCGTTGAACCGGCTGGAGGTCTGGGCCCCGACGCGGTGGCAGCCGTATCGGTCCCAGATCGAGGAGCAGCCGGAGGCGCTCGCCGAACACCTCGCCGACCTGGGCATCTGAGGATGCCCCGGCCATTCATGCGTCTCCGGGCCGGTCGGCCCGCCGTCCGACAATCGAGGTGCAACGCCACATGGGAGAAGGGCACCTGCCGGTGCTGGTCGACGAGGTTCTCACCTCGTTGGCCGTCGGTGCCGGCAGCTCCGTGGCTGATTGCACCGTCGGCGGCGGTGGGCACGCCGAGCGGTTGCTGGAGACCACGTCTCCGGATGGTCGCCTGCTCGGCATCGATGCCGATCGGGCGGCCATCGCGGAGGCGGAACGCGTCCTCGCGCGCTTCGGAGGGCGGGTCACGCTGCGCCAGGCCAACTTCGAGTCGATCTACGACGTGGCGACCGACACCGGCGCGGCGCCCCTGGACGCGGCCCTCTTCGATCTCGGTCTCAGCAGCTATCAGCTCGCGGATCTCGACCGGGGATTCAGCTTTGCGGCCGCTGCGCCGCCGGACATGAGATTCGATGAAACGAGTGGTCTTTCGGCCCTTGAGCTCATTGAGCGCTCCTCGGAGCGAGAGCTCGCCGGAATCATCGCGACGTTTGGTGAGGAGCGCCGTGCAGGCCGCATCGCGAAGGCGATCGTGGCGGCGCGTGCGGAGGGCCGGATCGTGACCGCCGCCGACCTCGCCGCCGTGATCGCGGCGGCCGCCCCCGCGCGTCCGGGAGGTGCCGACGCCGGGCGTATCCACCCCGCTACGCGAACCTTCCAGGCCCTCCGCATCGCGGTGAACCGCGAGATCGAAGTCCTTTCGGCCGGCCTGGCCGGCGCGCTTGCCGCGCTGCGGCCCGGCGGACGGATGGCCGTGATCAGCTATCACAGCCTCGAAGACCGCATCGTCAAGCGGTTCGTCGCGCGCGAAAGCCGTGATTGCATCGAGGATCCGCTGCCACCGGTCTGCACCTGTGGGCACCGCGCCCAGCTGCGGGCGGTCGTGAAGGGCGTCATCACCGCGGGCTCCGAGGAGGTCCGGCGGAATCGCCGCGCACGCAGCGCGAAGCTGCGCGTCGCCGAGAAGCTCGCATGAGCCGAGCACAGGAGGAGGGTCACAGATGAGCAAGGGACGTTCACGCCACCAGGCAAGCCGGCGCCGGATGTACTCGGCGCGCCAGCGCGACCTCCGCGAGCGTCGCGTGCATGCGGTCCGAGAGGAGCAGCACTGGCTCAGCGATCAGGTCGCCGCGATCGAGGTCGAGGAGGGCCTCGACTTCGAGGCGCCCACCAGCTTCAACGTCTCGACGCGCAACCGCGCGACCGCGGCGTAGACGCTTTCGAGGAGCAACGAGCAGATGGCGGTCATCGGCGCACGGCCGGCGACGAACCCCTGGTTCCTGGGACGTCGCAGTCGGCCGCGCCCTCGGCCCCGTCCGCAGCCGGCGCATCGGCCCCGGAGGTTCAGTGCCGGGCACCGCGTCGGCCGCCGCGTCGAAGTCCGGCCGCTGCTGGTGGCGATCGTCGTCGCCGCCGGCCTCGCGCTCTTCTACCTGAGCCAGTCGACCCGGGTGGCGGCGACTGGCTACGAGATCGACGCGCTGGAGTCGACGCTCGCCCAGCGCCATGCCGAGCAGCAGCAGCTGATCTGGGCCATTGGGCAGGCACGCTCCCCGGCCGAGATCACCGAACGCGCCCGCGAGGAGCTGCAGCTCGTTCCGCTCGAGGACGGGGCGGTGACCTTCGCCCCGTCCGCCAGCCAACCTGCCGATTGACCTAGTCCGCGGCCGGACGCCGGCCGTCGCACCGGAGACCACAACATGCTCGCCAGGACCGACAGTCGTGCCCGCGCCTTGGTCCTCCTCATCCTCGTCACGCTGGTGTCGATGGTGATCGGCGCACGGCTCGTGTGGTGGCAGGTGCTCGAGCGCGACTGGCTCGCGGAGATGGCGATGCATCAGCTCGCCCAAGAGCACACGCTGCCCGCCGAGCGCGGCGAAATCACGGACCGCAACGGCGACCTGCTGGCTACGTCGGTCGAGGTGCAATCGGTCTTCGTCACGCCGCCGAACATCCAGGACCCCGGGCTGGCCGCGGCGCTGCTCGCATCGGCGCTCGACATGCCCGCCTCCGAGGTCCGGGCGCGGATCGACAACGACCGCAGCTGGGTGTTCCTGAAGCGACGGGTCTCGGCCGAGGTGGCCGAGCGCATCCGCGGGCTCGACATCCGGGGCGTCGGCTTGCTGCCGGAGACCAAGCGGGTGTACCCGGTCGACGGCGCCGCGTCGGGCACCACGCTGGCGGCGCACGTCCTGGGGTTCGTCGACAACAACGGCGCCGCCTCCTACGGCGTCGAGCAGGCTGAGGACGCCATGCTGGCTGGGACGGCAGGAGCCGTGAACGCTCAGGAGGACGTCATCGGCCGACGCATCGCTGACTCGGTCACCCTGCTCCAGGAGCCGATCGACGGGCGGGACCTGCGACTCACGATTGACGCCGGCGTGCAGCATCTGCTCGAGCAGCAGATTTCGGCGACCTTCGAGGCCAACCGGGCCGCCGGAGCGACCGGGATCATCATGAACGCCGACACCGGAGCCATCCTCGGCATGGCCAGCTATCCGTCCTACGACGCGAACGAGTTTGCCGTCACCGAGGGCGAGCGCTTCGCGAACCCGGCCGTCGCTCGCATGTACGAGCCCGGCTCGGTGATGAAGGCGTTCACGATCGCCGCCGCGCTCGACGCGGGGGCCATCACCACCAGCGACACCTTCGAGGACGACAACGACCTTCGGATCGGCAACATCCGCATCCAGAACGCCGACCGCAGCGACTATCCGTATGGCCACGGGCCGATCACGGCCAGGGATGTCCTGGCCCTCTCCAACAACGTCGGTGCCGCCAAGATCGGCCTCGAGCTCGGCGGCGAGGCGCTGTACGATGCCTTCCGCCGCTTCGGGTTCGGTTCGCCGACCGGGATCGAACTGACGGGCGAGCAGACTGGCGTCGTCTGGCACCCAGACGATGCCAGCGGGGAGCTGACGACGGCGCAAAATTCGTTCGGGCAGGGGATCAGCCTGACCGCCGTACAGCTGGCAGCAGGCTATGCGGCGTTCGCGAATGGCGGCAGCCTGGTGACGCCCCACGTCGTCGACGGCTGGACCGATCCCGACGGGACGTATCACCCGGCCGAGCAGCCGCCGAGCGAGCGGATCATGCGCCCGGAGACGGCCGCCACCTTGGTGGACCTGCTCGTGAACGGGATCGACAACGGCATTGCGGAGGGTGCCCAGATTCCCGGTTACACGGTGGCCGGCAAGACCGGCACGGCGCAGGTCGCCGGTCCGGTGAAGGTCAAGAACGCGGAGGGCGAGACGGTCGAGCGCTGGCAGTACATCGAGGGCTGGGTGGACTCGAGCTTCGTCGGGTTCCTGCCGGCGGGCGATACCAAGCTTGTCACGCTGATCCTGATCAATCGCCCGGCAGGAGCCGGCGGACGCCACATGCCCGACCGTCCGGAGAACGTGTACTCGCGGCTGATGCCCCAGGTGCTCGACTACCTGGCCATCCCGCCCGACCGACCGCTGGAACCGGTGGCCCGGCCGTGACGCTGCTAGACTCGCCGGTAGTCCGCAGCGTGGTCCGCGTGCCTTCCACGATCCGCCTCGACGATCTGCTGGCCGCCACCGGTGGCCGCCTGGCGCGGCCGACCTCGGTGAATTCCATCACCGGCGCCAGCGTCGACTCCCGTCGCATCACCCCTGGAAGCTGCTATGTCGCGCTGCTCGGCGAGCGCGTCGACGGGCATCGCTTCGTGACCGATGCGCTCCGCGCCGGCGCGTCGGCGGCGCTCGTCGAGCGTCCCGTCGAGGTCCCGCTCGACCTCGACGCCGCCGTCGTGGTAGTCGCCGATCCGCTGTCGGCGCTGCAGGAGCTGGCGGCCTGGTGGCGGCTGCGGCACCAGGTGCGGGTGATCGGCATCACTGGCTCGACCGGCAAGACGATCGCCAAGGAGATCGTGGCCGACGTCCTGTCAAGGACGCACCGCACGCTCCGCAACGAGGGCAACCTGAACTCGGAGACCGGCCTTCCGATGACACTCTTGCGCCTGGCGCCGGAGCACGAGGTCGCCGTCCTCGAGATGAGCATGTATACCGTCGGCGAGATCGCGCGACTGGCCGAGATCGCGCGTCCAGAGGTCGGGGTGGTTCTCGCCGTGCACCCTGCCCACCTGGAGCGCGCCGGGAGCATCGAGCGCATTGCGCAGGCCAAGGCCGAGCTGCCGATGGCGCTGCCTGGCGACGGCCTGGCCGTCCTCAACGTCGACGATCCGCGCGTCGCGGCCATGGGCCAGCTGACGAGGGCCGCGGTACGGACGTTCGGGCTGGGCGCGAAGGCCGACGTGCGCGCGGAGAGTGTCGTGTCGCGCGGGCTCACCGGTACCGAGTTCACTCTGCGGGCGCCGTGGGGTTCGCTGCGAGTGACGAGCGCCACGCCCGGCCGCCACCTCGTGCCACACGCGCTCGCCGCGGCTGCGATTGCCGAGCGCTTCGCCGTGCCCCTGTCCGAGGTGGCTGCCGCGCTGGCGGCGGGCAGCCACGCGCCGCATCGGATGAACGTTGTCGAAGCCGCGTCGGGCGCTCGGCTGGTGGACGATACTTACAACGCGTCGCCGGTCAGCGTGGCCGCAGCCCTCGAGTTCCTCGCCGAGACGCCGGTTGCGGAGGGGCGACGACGGCTCGCGGTGCTGGGCGACATGCTTGAGCTGGGGCCGGACGAGGAGCGCCAGCATCGCGAGATCGGGGCCCGGGCCGCGCAGGCGACCGACGGCCTGGTTGCCGTCGGAGAGCGAGGGCGCTGGATCGCGGAAGGTGCGCGCGCGGCCGGAGGCACCCGGGTGGCCACGGCGGCCGACGCCGACGAGGCGGCTCTCGTGCTGGATCGGGACTTTGCACCGGGCGTCGGTGACCTTGTGCTTCTGAAGGCGTCGCGCGCGCTCCGCCTGGATCGAACCGCTGACCTGCTGCGCGACGGGGGCGACTGAGATGCCGATGGTCCAGATCGTGGTGGCGCTGCTGCTGGCCTTCATCGGCATGGTGCTCCTGGCGCCTATCTACATCAGCCTGCTCCAGCGGCTCGGCTTCGGGAAGCAGATCCGCAGCGAGGGGCCGGAGGCGCACCTTGGCAAGGCCGGGACGCCGACCATGGGCGGCATGCTGATCGTGGGCGTGGTCCTCTTCCTGGCGATGGCGCTGCGCATCGAGGACGCGGCGACGCTGACCCCGATGCTGGCGCTGGTCGGGGTCGGCATTCTGGGCGCTGTCGACGACTTCGTGAATGTGCGGTCCAGCGTCGGCATGCGAGGGCGCTGGAAGCTGATCTGGCAGACGATCGTGGCCGTCCTGGCCGGCTTCTACATCCAGCGCCACTTCGACCTGACCGGCATCAATGTGCCCGGCCTGGGAGAGGTGGTCATCGGGCCGATCTTGTTCGTGCTGTTCGTGTCGTTCGTGATCGTCGGCGCCAGCAACGCGGTCAATCTCACCGACGGCCTCGACGGGCTGGCGGGCGGGGTGCTCATTTTCAGCTTCGTCGCCTACTTGCTGATTGCCGTCTACGACATGCCGGGACGCGGGCCGCAGCCCAACCTGGCGATTTTCTGCGCGCTCGTCATTGGCGCACTCATGGGGTTCCTCTGGTTCAACGTGCATCCCGCGCAGCTCATCATGGGCGACTCCGGCGCCCTGGGCCTGGGGGCAACGCTGGCGGTGGTGGCCACCATCACGACCCAGCTGCCGCTGCTGGCGGTGATCGGCATCGTGTTCGTGGTCGTCATCATGAGCGTCGTCCTTCAGGTCCTGAACTACCGGCTGCGGGGACGACGGCTGTTCCGGATGGCCCCGATCCACCACCATTTCGAGCTGGTCGGCTGGGCTGAGGAGAAGATCACGCTGCGCTTCTGGATCGTGGCCGCCCTGGCCGGCCTGTTGGGCGTCAGCATCTTCCTCGTCGGCGTGAACGGGCTCTAGCCGGACCGATGATGACCGCACCCCGCGCGCCGATCCGAACCGCCGAGGACGTCCGCGGCCGCCGAACGGTCGTGCTCGGCCTGGCACGCTCGGGGGTCGCCGCCTGCCGTTTCCTGGCTGATGCCGGGGCGATCGTCGTCGCCTACGACAGGCGCCCGGCATCCGAGGTCGCCGACGCCGTCGCCGCCCTCGGAGCCAGGCCGGTGAGGCTGGCCCTCGGCGTCGGAGAGGTCGAAGCGCTCGCCGTGCTGGCGCATGCCGACCTGCTGGTGACCAGCCCGTCGGTCTCGCCTCGCTTCCCGACCACGGACGCGTGGCTGCGCGACGCGCTGCAGGTTGCCGAGGAGCGAGGTGCGGAGATCGTCAGCGAGGTCGAGCTCTTCCTGCGGCTGACACGCGCCCGGGTGCTCGGCGTCACGGGAACCAAGGGAAAGACGACGACCTCGTCGCTGGTGGCTGCCATGCTGGAGCGTGGCGGGCTGCCGACCGTGCTGGGCGGCAACATCGGTACTCCGCTCATCGAGCGCGCCACCCAGCTGGGGCCCGATGATTGGGCGGTGGTGGAGCTCAGCGAGCTGCAGCTGCCGACTATCACCCGCGGCGCCGACGTGGCGCTCTACACCAACATCGGAGAGGACCACCTGGACCGTCACGGGACGGTCGAGGCCTACCGGGCGGTGAAGGCACGGCTGGCGGAGTTGACCGTGCCCGGCGGCCGTGTCGTCCTCAACGGCGACGACGCCGGCTGTCGCACGCTCGGTGACCGCCTCCCGCCGGCAAGCGTGGCGTGGTACGGGCAGGGGGAGCCGGGGCGCGGCCGGATCGAGGCCTGGATCGACGACGACGGTTGGGTCCGCGTGGCGGGGGAGCGGCTGCTGCCTGCTCGGGAGGTGCCGCTCCCCGGCCGCCACATGTTGAGCAACGTGCTGTGCGCATCGCTGGGCGCGTTCGTGGCCGGCGTACAGCCGGCCGCCATCGGCGAGGCGATCGTTAGCTTCGAGGGGGTGCCGCATCGGCTCGAACTGGTCAGCGAGCGCGGGGGCGTGCGCTGGGTCAACGACTCGCAGGCCACCGTGCCGGTGGCGGCCATCGCGGCGCTCGAGGCGTTCGACGCGCCGATCGTGCTCATCGCCGGCGGCGAGGGCAAGGGTCTCGCGTACGACGCCTTCGCCGACGCCATCGCGGCCCGTGCGCGAGCGGCCGTCCTCATCGGCGAGACCGCGGACGAGCTGGCCTCGCTGATCGGCGACCGGCTGCCCGTTCAACGCGCCTCGGATATGGCGGGAGCGGTCGCCGCGGCCGCGCGCATCGTCAGGCCGGGAGAGGTGGTGCTGCTGTCTCCGGCGGCGGCCAGCTTCGACATGTTCGCCGACTACGCGGCCCGCGGCGACGCGTTCCGAGCGGCCATCGACGAGCTGGGGGAGGTCGGATGAGCACTGCCGCCGCCACGCTGACGGCCGCCCGTCGCACCGCCGCCCGCGGCGGCGTGCGGCGCGAACGCCATGAGCCGGCCTACGCGCTGCTGCTGGCGGTCATGGCGTTGACGGCGATCGGCATCGTGATGGTCTACTCCGCGTCCAGCGTGCGTTCCTACTTCCGCAGCGCCGACCCGGCCGCACAGGGCCTCGAGCAGATCGTGTGGGCGGCCATCGGGCTGATCGGCCTGCTGGTGGCCAGCCGGATCGACTTCCGGCACCTCCGCTACCTGGCCATCCCGATCTTCGTCATCACGCTGGCCCTGCTCGCCGCCGTCCTCGTCCCCGGCATCGGCTCCGAGATCAACGGCTCGCGGCGCTGGATCGTGGTGCCGGGCGTGGGCTCCCTTCAGCCGGCCGAGTTCGCGAAGTTGGCGGTGATCCTCTACCTCGCGCACTGGCTCGACCGGCGGGGGAAGGAGGCTCGCTCGCTGTGGAACGGCCTCGTCCCCTTCGCGCTCCTGATCGCGCCGGGCTTCGTGCTGATCGCGATGGAGCCCGACCTCGGCACCGCCGGCGTGTACGTCATCGCGGCCGGCAGCGTCTTCTTCATGGCCGGTGCCAACCTGCTGTACGTCGGAGCCATCGGATCCGCGGTCCTCGGCGGCGCCTGGCTGATGATCAGCAGTACCAGCTACCAGCTGGAGCGCGTGCAGACCTTCCTGGATCCGTTTCGCGACCCGCTCGGCGCCGGCTACAACACCGTCCAGGCCTTGTTTGCGTTGGCGCTGGGGGGCATCACCGGGCTGGGGCTGGGCGAGAGCAAGCAGAAATACCTTTACCTTCCCGCGCCCTCCACCGACTTCATCTTCGCCATCATCGGCGAGGAGTGGGGCCTGGTCGGGACGCTGGTGATCGTCTCGCTGTTCGTGGTCATCGCGTACCAGGGGTATCGGATCGCGATCACCGCCCCCGACACGTTCTCGGGGCTGCTCGCGTGCGGCATCACCACCTGGCTGGTGGTGCAGGCGCTCATCAACATGATGGTCGTCACCGCGCTGATGCCGGTGACCGGCATCCCGCTCCCGTTCATCAGCGCCGGTGGCTCGGCACTGACCATCAACCTCGCGGCGGTCGGCATTCTGCTGTCGATCAGCCGCGAGACCTCCCAGACAGGATCATTGCGCGATGCGGTATTCGGTATCGGGCGGCGGGACCGGCGGACACGTGTACCCCGCGCTGGCCGTCGCGCGGGCAGTCCGCGACGCACGGCCCGGCGGTGAGCTCGACTTCATCGGTGGCG